>NZ_JBIAGU010000046.1:0-66027 GCF_042869935.1 Kitasatospora sp. NPDC006697 | reverse complement strand
TGCAGGGGGGACCCTGTGGGAGAGTAGGACGCCGCCGAACAATCATTCAGGAGAAGCCCCCAGCATTCGTGCTGGGGGCTTCTTCGCGTTCTGGGAGCCGCTTCGGGAGGGGGGCACGCTGGGGCGAACAACTGCCCGAGTAGGATCCGGTGGTCCGTGACGAGACCCAGGGGTTGATCAACGAATGGCGCGTCCATCCCTTACCCGCGCGCATCGCGCGCTGTTGGGCGTAGTGGCTGTCGGTGCCTGCCTGATCTCCGGGATCGGCTTCGCCGGGTCCTACTCGGCGGTGCGGGAACTGGCGCTGCGCAAGGGCTTCGGCGAGTTCTCGTACGCGTTCCCGGTCGGCGTCGACGCCGGCATCGTGGTGCTGCTGGCGCTCGACCTGGTGCTGACCTGGCTCCGCATACCGTTCCCGTTGCTCCGTCAGGCGGCCTGGCTGCTGACCGTCGCGACCATCGCCTTCAACGCGGCCGCCTCCTGGGGCGATCCGCTGGGCATGGGCATGCACGCGGTGATCCCGGTGCTCTTCGTGGTCGTGGTCGAGGCCTCCCGGCACGCGGTCGGGCGGATCGCGGCGATCTCGGCGGACCGGCACATGGAGTCGGTGCGGATGATGCGCTGGCTGCTCTCTCCGGTGCCGACCTTCCGGATGTGGCGCCGGATGAAGCTGTGGGAGCTGCGTTCGTACGACGAGGTCGTGCGGCTGGAGCAGAACCGGCTGGTCTACCGGGCGCAGCTGCGCTTCCGGTACGGGCGGGGCTGGCGCCGGGCAGCGCCGATCCAGGCGCTGCTGCCGCTGAAGCTGGCGAAGTTCGGCGTGCCGTTGGACGTCTCGCTACTGGATCGGATCGACCCGGCGCCGGCCCCGATGGTGGCCCCGGTGGTGGAGCAGGCTCCGGTGGAGACCGCGGTGAAGCCCGCGGCGGTGGGGCCGATGCTGGCCAAGCTGGCGGCCAGCCGCTGGCGGGACGGGCAGACCGGGGCCGAGGGCGCAACTGAGGCGCAGGCCCCCGAGATGACGCAGCCTCAGAGGCCGGAGCCGCCCAGCCGCCCGGGGCGGCAGGTGACGGCGCTGCGCGACATCCGGGCGGCGATGCCCGAGGGTGCCGCGGGCGCGCAGCGGCAGCCGGAGCTCGCGGACCAGGGTGCGGCGGCTCGCGCCTCCGGGCAGCGTTCGCCGTGGTTCGCGACGGCGGTGCGGGGTGGCGCCGAGCAGGCGGCCCCGGTGCAGCAGCAGGCGCCGGCTCCGGTACAGCAGCCGCAGCCGCAGCCGCACCAGCAGCAGCCCGTCCCGGCCCCGGCCGTCGAGGGCGTGCAGCGACCGCCGCTGACCGGTGCTCAGCTGATCGCCCTCGCCGAGGGACGTCCGATGGCGCCGGCACCGGCCCCCGAGCCGACTCCCGTCGCCGCGCCGGCTCCCGCTCCCGCACCCGTGCCCGCGCCCGTGCCCGTCGCCGAGCAGCCCGAGTTGGAGCTCGAGCCGCAGGCTCCGGCGCCCGCCCCGGTCCAGCAGGCCCGGCCGCAGGCGGCGCCCGTGGAGCAGACCCCGCCGATCGAGCGTCAGGTGGAGAACGTCTTCGCCCCGCGCGTCCCGGTCGCGCCGCAGGAGGAATCCTCCGAGGTCGGGCGCGAGCTGACGGTGGAGATCGCGGTGGAGGCGCTGATCGCCTATCAGGAGGCCTTCAGCCACGATCCGGACGAGGAGCGCCTGGCGCGCTACCTCTACCACGACTTCGGGGTCACCGGCCGCCGCCCGGGCATGCCGCCGAGCCGCAACGAGATGGCCCGGATCTGGCCCTACCTGCTGGAGCACTACGCCACGCTCGGCCGCGAGTAGGCCCCCGGACCGGCGTCCCGCAACCGGCGATTCGCACGACCCGACAACCGAACAACGCGCCTCCGGCAGGCGGGCACCCCATTGACGCCCGTCGGAGGGCACGACTACCGTCGCATCAACATTCTGTTGAAGCGCTGGAGGAGTCGGGATGTCCGAGGTCGAGCAGGGTAGCGGTGCCTCCACCGGGGCGGGGCCGGTGACGTTTTCGCCGTCCGCGGCGGCGGCCGTGGCCTCGCTGCTCGGCCCGGTCGACGCCGAACTGGCCCGCCGCTACCCGGGCGACCCGGGTACCCGGCAGCCGGTGCACACCGTCTACGTCCCGGCCGACGCGTTCACCGCGGGGACCGTCGCCGAGTGGGGCCGGCAGGCGCTGGCGGCGCTGGACGCGCACGCCGGGACGCCGGCCGAGCTGGCCGAGGCGCTGGGCGTGCCGGCCGACGAGCTGATCACCGAGGTGCACGCCCGGGTCCGGGCCAAGCTGGAGCGCGAGCCCATCGAGGACCTGCGGATCGACTTCGAGGACGGCTACGGCCCGCGCCCGGACGCCGAGGAGGACGCCGAGGCCGTCCGGGTCGCCCGGCTGCTCGCCGCGGCGGTCGCCGACGGCACCGCGCCGCCCTACCTCGGGGTGCGGATCAAGTGCATGGAGGCGGCCGTCCGGGACCGCGGCATCCGCACCCTGGAGCTCTTCCTCTCCACCCTGCTCGCCGAGCACGGCGGCCTGCCCGACGGACTGGTGCTCACCCTGCCGAAGGTGACGTACCCCCAGCAGGTCACCGCCCTGGTGCTGCTGCTGCAGGACTTCGAGCAGCGGGCCGGCCTGCCGGCCGGCCGGATCGGCTTCGAGATCCAGATCGAGACCACCCAGGCGATCCTCGGCCCGGACGGCCGGGCCACCGTGGCGCTGATGATCGAGGCCGCCGAGGGCCGGGCCACCGGCCTGCACTACGGCACCTTCGACTACAGCGCCTCCTGCGGCGTCGGCGCGGCCTACCAGAGCATGGACCACCCGGTGGCCGACCACGCCAAGGCCGTGATGCAGGTGGCCGCCGCCGGCACCGGGGTGCGGCTCTCGGACGGCTCGACCAACGTCATCCCCACCGGCCCCCGGGAGCAGGTCTTCGCCGCCTGGAACCTGCACCACCGGCTGGTCCGCCGCTCTCTCGCCCGGGCCTACTACCAGGGCTGGGACATGCACCCGGCGCACCTGCCCACCCGGTACGCGGCGGTCTACGCCTTCTACCGCGAGGGCCTGGCCGCCGCCGCGGCCCGGCTGGCGGCCTACGTGGCGAAGGCCGGCGGCGACGTGATGGACGAGCCGGCCACCGCCAAGGCGCTCAGCGGCTACCTGCTGCGCGGCCTGGACTGCGGTGCCGTCGACCTCGCCGAGGTGACCGCGCTGACCGGCCTGGACCGGGCCCGGCTGGACGCGCTGAGCGGCCGCTGACCGCGGCGGTCGCGGCGTTAGGGTGGGCAGCGCCGAGTCCGCCGTCCGTCCCCGACCCGTCCGGAGTCCCCGCCCCATGTCGCAGCCAGCGCCCAGGCCGTACCTCACCATCCGGGCCGACGGCAGCCACGAGATCGAGGTGAAGCGGTCCCGGTTCATCTGCCACCTCGCCCGGGTCGGCGACGAGCAGGCGGCGCAGGAGTTCATCGCCGGCGTGCGCAAGCGGTACTGGGACGCCCGGCACAACTGCACGGCCTTCGTGGTCGGCGCCGAGCACCGCCGGGAGCGGTCCAGCGACGACGGCGAGCCGGCCGGCACCGCCGGGGTGCCGATGCTGGAGGTGCTGCGCCGGCGCGGCATCACCGACACGGTCACCGTGGTGACCCGGTACTTCGGCGGGGTGCTGCTCGGCGCCGGCGGCCTGGTGCGGGCCTACGGGGGAGCGGTCTCGGCGGCGCTGGACGAGGTCGGCCTGGTGGAGCGGCGGCCGGTGGCGCTGCTGCGGGTCGCCGTGGACCACGCCCGGGCGGGCCGGCTGGAGAACGACCTGCGCGCCGCCGGGTACGCGGTGCGCGAGTCGCGGTACGAGGCGGGCGGCGTGCTGATCGAGCTCGGCGTGCCGGAGCCGGAGGTGCCCGCCTTCCACTCCTGGCTCGCCGAGACCAGCGGTGGCGGGGCGGTGGCCCGGCCCGCGGGCCTCACCCATGTGGAAGTTCCCTGGTCGGCCCCCTGAGGCCCGGTTGAGGGCCGTACGGCGCAGTGCCGCTGCACGGCGGTGTCGGCTTCGCATGTGCTTTCGGCCAAAGCGCACCAATCCGGGCCCCGAGCGAACGGCCGGTCAGTAGCCTGAGACGGTCGTCGACTTACAGGAGCAGAACCCGTCATGGCCGTCATCCGCACCGTCACCATCGAGCCGGGTAGGAACACCGGCTGGCACTACCATCCGGCGATGGTGCAGGCGGTCCTGCTCACCGGCGTGCTGACCCGGGTGCTGGAGGACGGCACGGTGGAGGTCACCCGGCCCGGCCAGTTCCTGCTGGAGCTGCCCGAGCAGCGGCACATCGGCTACAACCTGGGCGAGGAGCCGCTGGTCATCCTCGCCAACTACCACGAGCGGCCGGGCGCCCCGCTCTCGGTGGACGCCGAGCCGACCGAGGTGGGCGCGGCCGCCGAGCAGGGCGTGCTCGGGCACGGGCCGGCCGAGCGGAACTGCAACTGCACCGGCGCGGTCCGGCGGGCCGCCGCCGGCTGACCGCGGCCGTCCGCTTATACACCCGCCCGCCGCACCGGCGGTCAAGGGCACCCGAATGACACTCGAATGAATTAAATGCGGCCCGGGGCTGGAACTCCAGCTCCGGGCCGAGGCGTTCCCTCCGTACGGACCAGCCGGCGACCGCCGGCCGCCGCCGTACCTGACCCCATCGATGGAGGACCCGGACCCCACCAGAGAGCACCATGGAGGCACCACCCATGAGCATCGACTTCGCATCGGCCCGCGCCATTCCCGTGCCCGTCCCCGTCCCCGGCAGCAGACCGGAGGAGCAGGCGACCGGTCCCTACCGGATGACGGTGACGACCCGTCAGTCGCACCTCGAGGCCGCCGCCCTGGCCGACCAGTGCCTGGGCGCCTGGCTCAAGCACGAGGGGTACCCCGAACCCCCGCCCGCGCAGCTGCCCGCCGTCCCGCCCGAGCCGGCGCCCGCCGAGCGGCTGCGGCCGGCTCCCCGGGTACTGCTCGACCGCGACGACGGACCACTACCGCCCGCCACCCCCGGTGCCGCGCCCGGCCGCTACACCCGCCGCCGGCTGCGCACCCCGGCCCCGCACGGCAGCACGCAGCTCTCACTGACCATCGCCACCGAGCCCGGCGGCCCCAGCTGGGTGCGCCTGGAGGCCGACCACCTGCCCGCCGGCGCGGGCCTGCGCACCACCGCCCGGGTCCCTGTCCCCGGACTGGCCCGCCGCCTGCTCCCCCTGCTGGACGCCCTGGACGGATCCGCCGAGGTCCGCCCGCACCCTCGGCTGATCTCCGCCGCCGACGTCGACGAGGTGATCGACGAGCTCTGCGACCCGGCCCGCCGCCTGCCCACCGTGGTCGCCAGCGTCCCGGCCGATCTCGACCCGGCCGACTGGACCGCCGAGGTGCTGCACCCGCTGATGACCGGCATCACCGGCCTGGCCGTCGGCTACGTGCTCGACCCGTCCGCCCGGGTCGCCTTCAACATCGCGCTGGAGTACCACACCGTCTACGGCGGGGCCGTGCGCACCTACCTGCCCGAGGTGGACCCGGCCTCCCGGCGGGACGCGCTGCGCCACCTGGTGCTGCCCCGGCACCGGATCGAGGCCGAGCCGCGCCGGGCCGCGGCGCTGCTGGCCCGCGAGCCGCGCCGGCTGGCCGGGCTGGCGCCGCTGCCCGGCCCGCTGGCCCGGGTACCGGAGCTGCGGGTCCGGGCCGAGGACCGCCGGCCGCTGCGGCTGGTGGCACCGCCGGCCGGGGAGCAGCACGCGATGGCCCCCGAGCGGCCGGCCCGGGACCAGGAGCCGGCCCGCCCGGCCCCGCACCGGTGCTGGCGCGGCGATCCGCACCCCTGCCAGCTGGGCCGCGGCGCCGAGCGGGGCTGGGCGCTGAGCAGCCGGCTCTGCCGGCCGGTCGAACCAGCCGCCGAGGACTGGTCGGGCCCCGGCAGCTTCAGCGAACTGCTCGGCCGGATGGACGAGTTCCCCCTGCTCAGCTTCACCGGCGACGAGAAGGAGACGCTGGCCCTGGAGCACCGCACCGACAACTGGGTGCGGCTCACCTGGGAGGGGCTGACGGCCCTCCAGGAGTACGCCGCGGTCGCCGTGCAGGGCGAGGCGGGCGGGGACTTCAAGCAGTGGTGCGAGCGGGCCTCGGAGAGCGGCAGCCACTTCCCGCCGCGCAAGGCGGTGCGCGGCGAGTCGCGCACGGTCTGCACCCACACCAAGATGCGCCGGGAGCGGATGTTCGCCGTGCCGCCCTCGGTGGACCCGAGCGGCCGCGCCTTCATGGGCGCCCACCTGCGGATCGGCGGCGGCCGCACCGCACCGCGGCTGCACTACCTGGACGACTGCTCGGGCAGCGGGCGGATCTACGTCGGCTACATCGGGATGCACCTCACCAACACCATGACCAACTGACACGGTCTCAGGACCGGCCGGGGCCGCCGGCCCCGGCCGGTCCTGACGACCGGTCAAACCGGGAGGAGCGGAGGAACCCGGCGCGCCACAACCGAAAACGGTGGAGAATACGGGCGGGGTGCGCCCGCGGGGCCACCCGGCACGCGTTGGACGAGGAGCACGGGGGCCGACCGCCGATGCAGGATCCGACCAAGCGCCAGTCGGCCCTCGACGCCGCGGCCAGTCTGCGCAGCGGCTTCCTCGCCGCGGTCTTCGGCGGCAGCACCGAGGGGCCGTCCCCCGTCGGCGTGGCGGACCAGCCGGCCGGCGGCGGTGCGCCCGGCGCCCCGGCCGGGGCGCCGGATCCGCGGATCGCCGCGCACGTCCGGGCCGCCGAGCTGACCCACCACCGGACCACCACGGTCCGTGCCGAGCAGCAGCGGCTGGCCGAGCTGCTGGCCCGGCTCGGCCGCCCGGTCAGCGCGATGGACTTCGAGAGCCAGCGCCGCAGCTACGAGCCGCGCCCCTACCCGGACGCGCCCGCCGAGGCGCGCGAGCCGGTCTGGGCCGACTTCGCGCCGCCGCAGCCGGAGCACGGCGAGCAGCAGCGGCTGCTGGACTCCGACTACCAGCGGAAGCTGGCCGCGGCCCGGCTGGCCCACCAGCGCGCGCTGCGCGCGTGGCGCACCGGGCGGGCCGCCACCGCCGACCCGGCCGAGGCGGCGGCCCGGGCCGCCCACGAGCAGGCCGAGCAGGCCCGGTCCCGGGCGGTGCAGGAGTACAACGACAGCCTGGAGCAGTGCCGGGTCGCCTACCGGGAGGCCGAACCGGCCGCCGTGGAGTCGCTGCTGGAGCGGGCGCTGGCCGCGGCCGAGGCCGGCACCCCCGAGCTCTCCGCGCCCTGCCGCGCCGTCTTCCGCCCGCTGACCCGGACTGCGGTGCTCGACCTTGACCTGCCGCCGCTCGGCCTGGTCCCCTCGCTGGACGGCTACCGGCTCACCCCGGAGGGGGAGATCCACCCGGTGCCGCGGGCCCCCGCCGATCGGGCCGCCGACTACCTGCGGCTGGTCTCCCGGCTGGCGCTGCGCGCGCTGCAGGCGGTGGACGCGGTGGACACCGACGGCATCCTGGCCGGCGTGGTGCTGAACGGCTGGCTGCGCGAGCCGGCCACCACCTGCCTGATCAGCGTGGACGCGGACCGGGACGCGCTGGCCCGGACCAGGCTGGTGGAGCCGGAGCTGCTGGTCGAGGAGGAGGGCGAGCCGGGCGTCTACGCGGCCGCCGAGCAGGACGAGGCGCTGGTCCGGCTGCGCGACCTGGCGGCGGCCGTCACCCCCGACCCGTTCGCCCGGGTCGCGGTGCCGCCCTGTGCCAGCGCGGGGGCCGCGGTGCCGGCCGTCGCCGACCTGTCGGCGGGGGAGTTCGTCCGGCTGGTCCGCGAGGTGCTGACCCGGGGCGGGCTGGGCGACTGGAGCGTGCGGCTGCGCGGCCGCTCCGGGCTGGTGGCCACCGGCACCGGGGGGCCCGGCAGCGCGCTGCCGGGCCGCTGGGTGGTCTGCGCCTCCCGGCTGGAGGATCCGGTCGGCGCCGACGCGCTGCGGATGCTGGCCGAGCTGGTCGCCGAGGAGTCGGCCGGGCACGGCCTCTGGCTCGGCACCGGCGGCTTCACCGAGCAGGCGATGGACCTGGTGGAGACCCCCGGCTTCCGCCACCTGCACCTGGCCGACGGCGCGGGCTTCCGCGCCATGGCGGAGACCCACCTCGGCCTGCCGCTGGCCGTCACCGGCGTCTGACCCGGCGTCGGCCGACGGTCCGTCACCCGGAGGAGGGCGGTCGGCGGGCGCCCCGGCCGCACCCGGGCGAGGGTGGCAGGGCCGGGGTGAGTCGGGGAGCGGAGGTGCCGGTGACAGCGGTGCTGGTGGCGGCCGGGGCCTTCCTGATGACGCTGCTCGGCGGGCTGGTCGCCCAGCGGACCGGTGACCGGCGGCACCTGGTGCTCGGTTTCGCGGCCGGCCTGATGCTCGGCGTGGTCGCCTTCGACCTGCTGCCGGAGGCGGTCTCGCTGGCCCCGGAGAAGCTCTTCGGGGTGCCGCGGGCGCTGCTGATGTTCGCGGTCGGGTTCCTGGCGATCCACTGCGTGGAGCGCTCGGTGGCGATCCACCGGGCGCACGAGGGCGAGTACGCGGGCCACACCCACGCGCACGGGCACGCCCACCCGCACCACGGCCGCTCCGAGGGCGTCGGGCTGCTGGCGGCCGGCTCGCTGGTCGGGCACAGCGTGATGGACGGCTTCGCCATCGGCGCCGCCTTCCAGGCCGGCGGCACGGTCGGGACGGTGGTGGCGCTGGCCGTGGTGGCACATGACTTCGCGGACGGCTTCAACACCTACACCGTCACCCGGCTCTACGGGAACGACCGGCGGCGGGCGCTGCTGCTGCTCGCGGCCGACGCGCTGGCACCGGTCACCGGCGCGGCGATCACCCTGGCGTTCACCATCCCGGACCACGTGCTCGGGCTCTACCTGGGCTTCTTCGCCGGGTTCCTGCTCTACCTGGCCACCGCCGACATCCTGCCGGAGGCGCACAGCCCGCACCCGTCCCGCTCGACGCTGCTCTGCACGCTGGCCGGGGTGGGCTTCATGTGGCTGGTGATCGGGCTGGCCACCTGACGGCCGGTCAGTGCCCGTCGGCGGTCCGGTGCGCGGCCTCGGCGGCGCGCAGCACCCGGAGCATCACGGCCACGTCCGCCGGGTCGGCGCCGCTGAAGTACTCCTGGGCGACCTCCTGGCGGACCTGCGCCTGCAGCTCCACGGCGGCCCGCCCGGCCTCGGTCAGCACCAGGCCGACCGCCCGCCGGTCCGCCGGGTCGGGCACCCGCTCGACCAGGCCGCCCTGCTCCAGCGCGTCCACCACGGTGGTCGCCGAGCGGGGCGCGATGTTCAGCCGGTCGGCCAGTTCGGAGAGCCGGATCGCCCGGCCCGGGGTCTCGCAGCGGTCGGCGTGCGCCAGCACCCGCAGCGCCCGGCCCTGGCCCGGGGTCAGCCCGTGCGGCTCCAGCCGGTGCACGGTGCGGTGGCGGATCCGCTTCATCGCCCGGGTCAGCTCGTCGGCCAGTTCCGCGGCGTCGGGCGGGTCGAGCACCTGCGGCTGCTGCCGGCCGGGGCCGGTGGACGGGCTGGTCATGCGGGGGCTCCTCGGCGGGTCGCGTCGGGCTCAGCGTAGCCCTCGGGGGTGGTACGGAGCCAGTGACATGATGAGCCAGGCTCAGCTTTCTTCCGGCGCCCGCGGGCGCGGCAGCATGCGGTCCAGGCACCAGAGCACCAGGGCGGCCAGGCACCAGCCCGCCAGCACGTCCAGGAACCAGTGGTAGTCGCACCAGACCAGGCCCCAGCCGACCCCCAGCCAGAGCACCGCGGCCACCGCCGCCGCCACCCACGGGCGGCGTGCCGTGCGGGCCAGCAGCAGCGCCGCCACCCCGTAGCTGACGCCGGCCGTGGTGGTGTGCCCGGACGGGTACCAGCCCCACTCGTGCGCCTGCAGCGGCAGGCCCAGCGGGCCGGGGCGGGCAAACCAGGCCTTGGCCGGCACCACCAGCAGCGGGATCAGCAGCGCAGCCCCCGCCGCCACCGGAAGCGGCAGCCACCAGCGCCGGGCCCCCGCCCGCCGCCAGCGCCAGGCGGCCAGCGCCCCGGCGCCCAGCAGCAGCGGGATCGCCGGGACCGTCGAGCCGAGGTCGGAGAGGAAGTGCGCCGTGCCGTCCAGCAGCGGGCTGTGCAGGCCGTCGCGCAGCCGGGCGGTGGCGTGCCGGACGGCCCGGTCCAGGCCGAGCAGCGGACCGCGGACCCCGACCTGCCAGGAGACCAGCACCAGCAGCGGCAGCAGCACCGCGGGCAGCAGCGGGCGGCGGAGAACGGCCAAGAGCCGCCCCGAGGCGGGGGGGAGAGCCCCGGGGCGGCTGGGGTGATCGCCGTTCCGTGCGCCCCGGGGGGTGTGGGCCGGACGGCCGGTCGATCGGTCCTGTGCGGGCGCCGTCTCCGGTGCCTGGTTGTCATCTCGGGCCGGCGGGCCGACCGTGGGATGGGTCTCGCTGTCCATCTGTCATGACACTACGTCAAGCGGATTCGCACCGGGCGCGACCGAGCGGGGTTCGCACAGCATCTTCACCACCGGGAGGGCAACCTCCACCCGGCGTCGGAAGTCGGGCCGGACGGTGTCCGGCCCGACTTCCGACCTGGTGATTCAGACGCCCGCGAAGGCGTTCTCGATGATGTCCAGACCCTCGGCCAGCAGGTGCTCCGGCATTACCAGCGGCGGCAGGAAGCGCAGCACGTTGCCGTAGGTGCCGGCGGTCAGCACGATCAGGCCCTCCGCGTGGCAGGCCTTGGCGACGGCCGCGGTCACCTCCGGGTTCGGCTCCTTGGAGCCCGGCTTGACCAGCTCGACGGCGATCATCGCGCCGCGGCCGCGGACCTCGCCGATGTTGAAACCGTCGTGGGCGGCGTACTTCTCCTGCATGGCCTTCAGGCGGCCGGTCATGACCTCGCCGATCCGCTGCGCCTTGGCGTTGAGGTCCAGCTCCTTCATGGTCTGGATCGAGCCCAGCGCGGCGGCGCAGGCCACCGGGTTGCCGCCGTAGGTGCCGCCCAGGCCGCCGGCGTGCGCGGCGTCCATGATCTCGGCGCGGCCGGTCACCGCGGCCAGCGGCAGGCCGCCGGCGATGCCCTTGGCGGTGGTGATCAGGTCCGGGACGATGCCCTCGTCCTCGCAGGCGAACCACTGGCCGGTGCGGCAGAAGCCGGTCTGGATCTCGTCCGCGACGAAGACGATGCCGTTCGACTTGGCGTACTCCACGATGGCCGGCAGGAAGCCCTTGGCCGGCTCGATGAAGCCGCCCTCGCCCTGGATCGGCTCGATGATGATCGCGGCCACGTTCTCCGCGCCGATCTGCTTGTTGATCATGTCGATCGCCTGCGCGGCGGCCTCGGCGGCGCAGTTCTCGGCGCCGGTCAGCCAGCGGTACGGGTAGGCCACCGGCACCCGGTAGATCTCCGGGGCGAACGGGCCGAAGCCCTGCTTGTAGGGCATGTTCTTGGCGGTCAGGCCCATGGTGAGGTTGGTCCGGCCGTGGTAGCCGTGGTCGAACACCACCACGGCGGTCCGCTTGGTGTAGGCGCGGGCGATCTTCACCGCGTTCTCCACCGCCTCGGCACCCGAGTTGAACAGCGCGGTGCGCTTCTCGTGGTCGCCCGGGGTCAGCTCGTTGAGCTGCTCGGCCACCGCCACGTAGCCCTCGTACGGGGTCACCATGAAGCAGGTGTGGGTGAACGCCGCCAGCTGCTCGGTCGCCTTGGCCACCACGGCCGCCGCGCTGTTGCCGACGTTGGTCACGGCGATGCCGGAGCCGAAGTCGATCAGGCTGTTGCCGTCCACGTCCACCAGCACGCCGCCGCCGGCGGCCGCGGTGTAGACCGGCAGCGTGGTGCCGACGCCCGCCGCCACCGCGGCGGTCTTGCGGGCCTGCAGCTCCTGCGACTTCGGGCCGGGGATCGCGGTGACCAGACGGCGCTCCTGCGGGAGCAGCGGTGCGGCGCTCATGGGGGCATCTCCAGGGGTATCGGCTCTGTCTCTCGGTGCTTCGCAGGCTACGGCCGCCCCGGAGCCCCGGGCATGCGCCACCAGGGAGCACTGCGCCGTCCGACTTGTCCGCCCCGGCCAGCACCCCGCCACACCCCGTCGCGCCCCGGCCGCCCGGCCCCGCTCCACTACATTGAGCGGCGGGCGTGTCGCCGGCCGGGCGGCATGGGTATCCACAGAGCCGGGCGCGTCGGGGCGAGGGAGCGGGGCCGCAATGGGGTTGGACGGCACACAGAGCCGGCAGGGACGGCTCCTGGACCCGACGGGGGTGCCGCGGCAGGGGAGTGGCGGGGCGACCGCCGGACTGCGCACCTGGCTGGCCGTGCCGCGGCCGGAGGCACCCGGCGGGATCTACCGCTACGGCTACCTGGCGCCGGAGCCGGGTTCGACCGACGACGAGCGGCCGATCTCCGGGCCGCTGCTGCTCTGGCGGGCGCTGGTCGGGGTCGGGGCCTACGTCTTCGGCTACCTCTGCGTCAGCTGGCTGGTGCTGAACGTGCTGGGCTTCCTCGGCTGGTTCAACCCCAAGACGGTCAGCGCCGACCAGTTCAGCGTCATAGAGCTGCTGATCTCGATCGCCATCCTGATCGCGCTGATCCCCAGCTGCGCCCGGCTCGGCCGCTGGGTCGAGCTCTACCGGCGGTTCCTCTCGCCGGCCGGCTTCCGCCGCAACCTGCTGCCCACCCTCTCCAAGGCGGTCACCGACGAGCGGCGCGACAAGGAGGCCGCCGCCGCGGCGGAGGCCGCGCTGGCCGCCCAGGACCCCTGGCAGGCCCTCCGCCGGGCCGGCCTCGGTGCCGCGCTCGGGCAGTTGGACGAGGACACCCGGGCCGGGCGGGTGACGGACGTGGACTACGTGCGGATCCTGCGGGTGCACGGCGAGGTGGCCGCGGAGCCGGGGCTGGCGGAGCGGTTCGCGGAGCAGGTGGCGGGGCGGGGGGCCGCGGCGTGCGTGCATCCGTCGCAGGCCCGGGACGTGGCGGGGCGGGTGGCGGAGCACGACCTGCTGGTCGGGCAGGTGCGGCTCGGCACGGCGCAGGACGTGGTGAAGAACCCGCAGGCGCACCGGGGGGCCGGGTTCGCGCTGGACCGGTCGGTGCTGGCGACCTCGCTGCTGGCGGTGGGGCCGGCCGGGACCGGGAAGACGGTGCGGCTGGCCCGGCCGGTGGCGGAGGCGCTCTGCCTGCAGGCGCTGGCCCGGACGGCCTGCGCGGTGGTGGTGGGGGCGGCCGAGGCCGAGCTGGGGCCGGACTCGGGGTACGACGTGGTGATCGCGCCGGGCGACCCGGCCTCGGCCTACGGGCTGGACCTGTACGGCGCGGCGAGCGACCCGGACGCGGCCGCCGCCCGGCTGGCCGACGCGCTGCTGCCGGACGAGCTGTCGGCCCGCAGCGAGAGCGCCCGGATCGCGCTGCAGCAGGTGGTCGGCCCGTTCCACGCGGCGCACGGCCGGTACCCGGGGCTGCGCGAGCTGCGGGCGCTGCTGGGCGGCGAGGAGTCGGCCTGGAAGGCGCTGGTGGAGCGGCTGACGGCGGCCGGGCAGTGGGAGCTGTACGAGCCGGACGTGCAGCAGCGCCGGGACCGGCTCGGCCGGGCGGACGACCCGGGGGCGCTGCTGGCGGACCGGCTGGCGCTGCTGGACCGGCCGGCCTTCGCGGGCTGCTTCGAGCAGGGCGCGGCGGCGACCCGGCCGGCCTTCGCGATGCGGGCGCTGGAGCACCCGCTGCGGGTGCGGGTGAAGCTGCCGGAGCGCAGCCACCCGGAGGCGGCCCGGATCCTGTCCCGGCTGGTGGTCGGCCAGTTCCTGCAGGCCGCGGCGGCCCGCACCGACCGCTCGCTCTTCGCCGGCCTGGTGGTGGACGACGCGGCGGCCGCGCTGGACGGCGCCGCGGTGCAGGGGCTGCGCCGGCTGCCGGGGGCGAACGCCGGGGCGGTGCTGCTGTTGCGCAGCCTGGTGGACCTGCCGGAGTCGCTGCGGATGCCGCTGTTCGGGGCGGTCGGCTGCCGGATGGCCTTCCCGGGGATCGCGCCCTGGGACGGTGCGCTGTTCTCCGAGGCCTGGGGCACCGTGCTGGTGCGGGAGCGGGCGGTGACGCTGGCCCCGGACACCTCGGGCGGGATGCTGCGCAAGACCGGCCGGGTACTGCGCAAGGTGCTGGCCGGTACCGCCGCGCAGACCGAGAGCGTGACCACCCGGGAGGTGGAGCGGCAGCGCTGGACCCCGTCGGACCTGGCGCACGCGCTGCCGACCGGCCACGCGGTGGTCTCGTTGACCTCGGTGACGGGGGAGCAGGTCCCGCCGCTGCTGGTGGACCTGCGGAGCTGACGGGCCCTCGGTCGGCTGACGGCCCATCAGCCGACCTGCCGGTCTGACGGAGGGTGATCGCCAAACGGGCTTTCGGTTAGCTACGGTCCGGTGGATTCGGTGCCGCGCGTTGTCCGAAGCGTCCATAATGAGAGGTGAAACCCTCAGTCAGCTCGGCCGCAACGAGGCAGCCGGGTCGGTCCCCCCGAAGGTGCCATGCCCCCCACACTCGCCTCCGTCGTGCGCAACTCCTCCCTCCACCTCACGGTCCTCGCCGGCGCGGACCATCTGGAGCGCCCGGTCCGCTGGGTGCACACCAGCGAGCTGGACGACCCCACCCCGTTCCTGGAGGGCGGCGAGCTGCTGCTCACCACCGGGATCAAGCTCGGCACCAGCAGCAAGAGCCTGCAGGCCTACGTGCACCGGCTGGCCGACGCCGGTGTGGTGGGCCTGGGCCTGGGCGTCGGGCTCTCGCACACCGAGGTGCCGCAGCCGCTGGTGGAGGCCGCCGCGCAGCGCGGCCTGCCACTGCTGCGGGTGCCCGAGCCGACCCCGTTCATCGCGATCAGCAAGGCGGTCTCGGCGGCCCTGGCGGCCGAGCAGTACGAGGCGGTGACCACCAGCTTCGAGGCGCAGGAGGAGCTGACCCGGGCGGCGCTGGGCCAGAACGGTACGGCCGCCGTGGTGCGCCGGCTGGCGGCCCGGCTCGGCGGCTGGGCGGCGCTCTACGACAGCTCCGGCGCGCTCTCCGTGGTGGCGCCCGACTGGGCGGCCCGGCGGGCGGCCCGGCTGGCCGCCGAGGTGGACCGGCTGCGCCGCCGGCCCGCCCCGGCCAGCGCCGCGCTGGCCGGGCGGGCGCCCGGCTTCGACACCGCCGACGAGGACTTCGTGGTGGTCCAGTCGCTGGGCGCGGACCGTCGGGCCCGCGGCTTCCTGGCCGTCGGCACCGAGGACCGGATCACCCCGACCGAGCGCTACGTGCTGAACGCCGCCGTCGCGCTGCTCACCCTCACCCTGGAGCGCTCCCGGGAGCTGCGGCACGCCGAGGAGCGGATGGGCGCCGCGCTGCTGCGGCTGGTGCTGGCCGGCCAGGTCGGCACCGCCCGCCAGGTGGCCAGCGGCCTGTTCGGCGGCCTGCCGGAGGGCACCATACGCATCCTGGTGGCCGGGGCCACCCCGGTCGGCGAGCGGGACGAGCCGGACGCCCCGGTGCACGACCTGACCGAGCTGGCCGAGCGCGCCGAGCAGGCCGGCGGCCGGGCCGGCGAGAAGCTGCTGGTGGCTCGCGAGCCGGCTCGCGAGGTGAAGGACGGCGTGCCGCACGGCGAGCGCCTGGTGCTGCTCGCCGCGGACGGCGGCGCGGTGCACCGGGCCTGCCTGGGCGCGGTGGAGGAGCACGAGGGCCTGGCCCTCGGGGTCTCCGCGCCGGCTCCGGTGGAGGAGGCCGGCGGTGCCTTCGCGCAGGCCGAGCGGGCGCTGGCGGTGGCGCTGCGCGGCGGCCGCCGCTCGGTGGGCCACGAGGAGGTCGGGGCCGGCTCGCTGCTGCCGCTGCTCGGCGAGGACGCGGTGGCGGCCTTCGCCGAGGGCCTGCTGCGCCCGCTGCGCGAGCACGACCGGACGGCCCGCGGCGACCTGGTCGCCTCGCTGCGCGCCTGGCTCTCCCGGCACGGCCAGTGGGACGCCGCCGCCGCCGACCTGGGCGTGCACCGGCACACCCTGCGCTACCGGATGCGCCGGGTGGAGGAGCTGCTGGGCCGCTCGCTGGACGACACCGACGTGCGGATGGAGCTCTGGCTGGCGCTGCGCTCCGGCGAGGAGTCCGGCACGCTCCGCTGAGGTGCGCCGGCGGCCCGGTTCGCGCCACCTTGGCCAATCCGCCGGGGCCGCCGCTCGGCCTACCGTGGTCGGCGGAGCATCCAACACCGAGGAGAGGGCCGGTAGCACCGTGACCACGACCCACGCATTCTGGCTGGCCGGCCGTCAGGAGACCGGCGAGTCTTCCTTCGAGGTCCGCCACCCCTGGGACGACAGCCTGGTCGGCACGGTCAGCGTGCCCACCGACGCGCAGGTGAACGAGGCCGTGGACGCCGCCGTGGCGGCCCTGCCGGTGTTCGCCGCCACTGCGGCGCACGTGCGCGCCGCCGCGCTGGACCACGTGGCCCGCCGCCTGGCCGAGCGCACCGAGGAGATCGCCCGGCTGATCACCGCCGAGAACGGCAAGCCGGTCAAGTGGGCCCGCGGCGAGGTCGGCCGGGCCGCTTCGGTGTTCCGCTGGGCCGCCGAGGAGGCCCGCCGGACCAACGGCGAGACCATGCGGCTGGACACCGACCCGGGCGGCGTGGGCCGCTTCGCCGTGGTCCGCCGGTTCCCGCGCGGCGTGGTGCTGGGCATCGCCCCGTTCAACTTCCCGCTGAACCTGGTGGCGCACAAGGTCGCCCCGGCGATCGCGGTGGGCGCCCCGATCATCCTCAAGCCGGCCCCGGCCACCCCGCTCTCCGCGCTGCTGCTCGGCGAGCTGCTGGCCGAGACCGAGCTGCCGGCCGGCTCCTGGAGCGTGCTGCCGGTGGAGAACGCCAAGATGCCCGCACTGGTGCAGGACGACCGCCTCCCGGTGATCTCCTTCACCGGCTCGGACAAGGTCGGCTACCAGATCATGGACTCGGTGCCGCGCAAGCACGTCACCCTGGAGCTCGGTGGCAACGCCGCGGCCGTGGTGCTGGCCGACTGGTCCAGCGAGGCCGACCTGGAGTGGGCCGCCACCCGGATCGCCACCTTCGCCAACTACCAGGGCGGCCAGTCCTGCATCTCGGTGCAGCGGGTGATCGCGGACGCCTCGGTCTACGACGCGCTGGCCGAGAAGGTGGTCGCCAAGGTCGCGGCCCAGGTCACCGGCGACCCCTCGGCGGACGCCACCGACGTCGGCCCGCTGGTGGACGAGAACGCGGCCAGGCGGGTCGCCGACTGGGTGGAGGACGCGGTCGCCAAGGGCGCCAAGGTGCTCACCGGCGGCACCCGGGAGGGCGCCAGCTACGCCCCGACCGTGCTGGCCGACCTGCCCGCCGACGCGATCCTGGCCACCGCCGAGGTGTTCGGCCCGGTGCTCTCGCTGCACAGGGTCGACTCCACCGAGGAGGCCTTCGCCGCGGTCAACGACTCCGCGTTCGGCCTGCAGGCCGGCGTCTTCACGCACGACGTGCAGACCGCCTTCCGGGCCCACCGGGAGCTGCAGGTCGGCGGCGTGGTGATCGGCGACGCGCCGTCCTACCGGGCCGACCAGATGCCCTACGGCGGCGTCAAGGACTCCGGCGTGGGCCGCGAGGGCGTGAAGTACGCGATGGACGACTTCACCTACGAGCGGGTGCTGGTGCTCACCGGCCTCGACCTCTGACGGTCCCCCCAACGCGCTGCTGCGGCCCCGGCACACCCGTGCCGGGGCCGCAGCAGCGCGTTGCGCACTCCTGGCCTCCGCGCCCGCCCGGGCAGGCCACAATGGTCCCCATGAACTCGCTCGCCCATCCGCAGCTGCGCTTCACGCCGGTCGTCGCCGACCCCTCGGGCCCCCGGGAGCTGGTGATCCTCGGCTCCACCGGCTCGATCGGCACCCAGGCCATCGACATCGTGCTCCGCAACCCCGACCGGTTCCGGGTGGTCGCGCTCTCCGCCGCCGGCGGGCAGGTCGAGCTGCTGGCCGAGCAGGCCTTCCGGCTGGGCGTGCACACCGTCGCGGTGGCCCGTCCCGAGGCCGAGGCGCCGCTGCGCGAGGCGCTGGCCGCCCGCGCCGCCGGGCGCCCGCTGCCCGCCGTGCTGGCCGGGCCGGACGCCGCCACCGAGCTGGCCCAGCTGCCCTGCCACTCGGTGCTCAACGGCATCACCGGCTCGATCGGCCTGGCGCCCACGCTGGCCGCGCTGCGGGCCGGCCGGGTGCTGGTGCTGGCCAACAAGGAGTCGCTGATCGTCGGCGGTCCGCTGGTCAAGGCGGTGGCCGCGCCGGGCCAGATCGTGCCGGTGGACTCCGAGCACGCCGCGCTCTTCCAGGCGCTCACCGCCGGCACGCCGCGCGAGGTGCGCCGGCTGGTGGTCACCGCCAGCGGCGGCCCGTTCCGCGGCCGCGACCGGGAGCGGCTGGCCGGCGTCACCCCCGAGGACGCGCTGGCGCACCCGACCTGGGCGATGGGCCCGGTGGTGACGATCAACTCGGCGACCCTGGTGAACAAGGGCCTGGAGGTGATCGAGGCGCACCTGCTCTTCGACATCCCGTTCGAGAGGATCGACGTGGTGGTCCATCCTCAGTCGGTGGTCCACTCGATGGTGGAGTACACGGACGGCTCCACGCTGGCCCAGGCCAGCCCGCCGGACATGCGGATGCCGATCGCGCTCGGCCTCGGCTGGCCGGACCGGGTGCCGGAGGCGGCACCCGGGTGCGACTGGACCAAGGCCGCCACCTGGGAGTTCTTCCCGCTGGACGACGAGGCCTTCCCGGCCGTCTCGCTCGCCCGCGAGGTGGGTACGCTCGGCGGAACTGCGCCGGCCGTCTTCAACGCCGCCAACGAGGAGTGCGTGGCCGCCTTCCTGGACCGGCGGCTGGCCTTCACCGGCATCGTGGACACGGTCGCCAAGGTGGTCGCCGAGCACGGCCAGCGCGGCGGTGGCGCGGGAACTTCCCTGACCGTCGAGGACGTCCTCGATGCGGAGGGCTGGGCCCGGGCCAGGGCCCGCGAGCTGGCGGCCGGCTGACCGCGGTGGCGATACCGGGCCCGGCCAGCGGGCACACCCCCAGCAGTGGCAGCGAGACGACGGAGGACCAGCGGTGACTGCAGTGATGACGGTGATCGGCATCGTGGTCTTCTTCCTCGGCCTGCTCTTCTCGATCGCCTGGCACGAGCTGGGGCACCTGTCCACGGCCAAGCTCTTCAAGATCCGGGTGCCGCAGTACATGGTCGGCTTCGGTCCGACCATCTGGTCGCGGAAGAAGGGCGAGACCGAGTACGGCTTCAAGGCGATCCCGCTGGGCGGCTACATCCGGATGATCGGGATGTTCCCGCCCGGCGCCGACGGCCGGATCACCAAGCGCAGCAGCTCCCCGTGGCGCTCGATGATCGAGGACGCCCGGGAGGCCTCCTACGAGGAGCTGCTGCCCGGCGACGAGGACCGGCTGTTCTACACCCGCAAGCCCTGGAAGCGCGTCATCGTGATGTTCGCCGGGCCGTTCATGAACCTGATCCTGGCGTTCGTGCTCTTCCTGGTCGCGATGATGGGCTTCGGGGTGCCGATGAGCCTGCCCACCGTCGCGGACGTCTCGCCCTGCGTGGTGCCGGCCAGCCAGGCCGACAAGCCCTGCCCGCAGAACGCCACCCCGTCGCCGGCCGGCGCGGCCGGGCTGCAGAAGGGCGACACCATCGTCTCCTTCGACGGGCACCCGATCAGCACCTACAAGCAGCTGTCGGCGGACATCCGCGGCTCGGCCGAGAAGACCGTGCCGCTGGTGGTCCGGCGGGGCGGGCAGCAGCTCACGCTGACCGCCACCATCCAGAAGAACACCCTGGCCAAGCTGGACGGCAACGGCGACCCGATCCCCGGCAGCGAGACGGTCACCGGCTTCCTCGGCATCACCCCGACCTCGGGCGTGGTGCAGCTGGGCGTCGGCGACAGCGTCGACCGGATGACCGAGATGGCCGACACCGGCCTGCACTCGCTGATCGCCATGCCCGGCAAGATCCCGGCGCTCTGGGACTCGGTGGTCAAGGGCACCCCGCGCAAGGCGGACTCGCCGGTCGGCATGGTCGGCGCGGCCCGGGTCGGCGGCGAGGTCTTCGCGATGCACCTGCCGGCCTCCCAGCGGGTCGCCTTCATGGTCAACCTGCTGGCCGGGATCAACCTGTCGCTCTTCCTCTTCAACATGCTGCCGCTGCTCCCGCTGGACGGCGGCCATGTGGCGGGCGCGCTCTGGGAGTCGGTCCGCCGCCGGGCGGCCGCGCTCTTCAAGCGCCCCGACCCGGGCCCGTTCGACGTGGCCACCCTGATGCCGGTGGCCTACGTGGTGGCGGGCATCTTCATCGGCTTCACCCTGCTGGTCCTGGTGGCCGACGTGATCAACCCCGTCAAGATCAGCTAGCCCTCCGGCAAGGGGGCGTGCGGAGCGGTCCCCCGGGTGCCGTACCGTTGGACGCCGGGTGCGCGTGAGACGTGCGCCCGGCGTCGCCCGTCACCTCATACTCCGGGGAACCCTGCGCAATGACCGCGATCTCGCTCGGCATTCCGTCGCTTCCGCTCAAGCCGCTCGCCACCCGCCGGGTCTCCCGGCAGATCATGGTGGGCAATGTGCCGGTCGGCGGCGATGCGCCGGTGTCGGTGCAGTCGATGACCACCACGCTGACCTCGGACGTCAACGCGACGCTGCAGCAGATCGCGCAGCTGACGGCCTCGGGCTGCCAGATCGTGCGGGTGGCGGTGCCCTCGCAGGACGACGCGGACGCGCTCCCGATGATCGCGAAGAAGTCGCAGATCCCGGTGATCGCCGACATCCACTTCCAGCCGAAGTACGTGTTCGCCGCGATCGACGCGGGCTGCGCGGCGGTCCGGGTGAACCCGGGCAACATCAAGGCCTTCGACGACAAGGTCGGCGAGATCGCCAAGGCCGCCTCCGAGGCCGGGACGCCGATCCGGATCGGCGTCAACGCCGGCTCGCTGGACAAGCGGCTGCTGGAGAAGTACGGCAAGGCCACCCCCGAGGCGCTGGTCGAGTCCGCGCTCTGGGAGTGCTCGCTCTTCGAGGAGCACGGCTTCCGCGACATCAAGATCTCGGTGAAGCACAACGACCCGGTCGTGATGATCAACGCCTACCGGCAGCTGGCGGCGGCCTGCGACTACCCGCTGCACCTCGGTGTGACCGAGGCCGGGCCGGCGTTCCAGGGCACGATCAAGTCGGCGGTGGCGTTCGGCGCGCTGCTGGCCGAGGGCATCGGGGACACCATCCGGGTCTCGCTGTCGGCTCCGCCGGTGGAGGAGGTCAAGGTCGGCATCCAGATCCTGGAGTCGCTGAACCTGCGTCAGCGCGGTCTGGAGATCGTCTCCTGCCCGTCCTGTGGGCGGGCCCAGGTCGACGTCTACAAGCTGGCCGAGGAGGTCACCGCCGGCCTGGAGGGCATGGAGGTGCCGCTGCGGGTCGCCGTCATGGGCTGCGTCGTCAACGGCCCCGGCGAGGCCCGCGAGGCCGACCTCGGTGTCGCCTCCGGCAACGGCAAGGGCCAGATCTTCGTCAAGGGCGAGGTGATCAAGACCGTGCCCGAGTCGAAGATCGTCGAGACCCTGATCGAGGAGGCGCTCAAGCTGGCCGAGGAGATGCAGGCGGACGGCGTCGCCTCCGGCACCCCGACCGTTATCGCCGCCGACTGACGGTGAGTGGGACACAGTGCTCGATCGAGGCATGATGCTCCCGGGCGCCCTGCAGGCCGCCCGGGCGCTGGCGGCAACCAGGGTGCTGGAGGCCGCCGACCTGCCCGAGACCCTGGACGTGCTGCACCGCGACCCGGTGGCCAACGCCTTCGTCGCCACCCGGGTCGAGGCGGTCGGCCTCGACCCCTGGCGGCTCGGCGGCGAGATGTGGGGCTGGTACGACCAGGACGGCCGGCTGGAGTCGCTCTGCTACGCCGGCGCCAACCTGGTGCCGATCAACGCCGGCCCGGCGGCCGTCCGGGCGTTCGCCGAGCGGGCCCGGCGGCAGGGCCGGCGCTGCTCCTCGATCGTCGGCCCGGCCGAGTCCACCGCCCGGCTCTGGGCCCTGCTGGAGCGCAGCTGGGGCCCGGCCCGTGAGGTCCGCGCCCACCAGCCGCTGATGGCCACCACCGAGCCGGCCGCCGGGATCGAGCCCGACCCGCTGGTCCGCCGGGTCCGCCGGGACGAGCTGGACCTGCTGATGCCGGCCTGCGTGGCGATGTTCACCGAGGAGGTGGGGATCTCCCCGCTGGCCGGTGACGGCGGCCTGCTCTACCAGGCCCGGGTGGCCGAACTGGTCGGCAGCGGAAGGTCGTTCGCCCGGATCTCGGAGCAGGGCGAGGTCGTCTTCAAGGCCGAGATAGGCGCCGTCACCCAGGGCGCCTGCCAGATCCAGGGCGTCTGGGTGGCTCCCGCCCACCGCGGCAAGCGGCTCTCCGAGACCGGCATGGCCGCGGTGCTGGACATCGCGCTGCGCGAAGTGGCCCCGGTGGTCAGCCTCTACGTGAACGACTACAACCTGCCGGCCCGGGCCGCCTACCACCGGGTCGGGTTCCGTGAGGTGGGTGCGTTCATGTCGGTCCTCTTCTAGCCGGGACTGGAGTAACGTCCCGGGGCATGGAGCAGCTCACCGAGGTGACCGTTCAGCCGATCGACCTGGCCGCCTGGGCGCCGTATGCACTGGAGGTGCAGGCACAGGCCTTCGGTCTGTCGGCGCAGGAGGTCGCGGTGCGGCTGCACATCGTCGCCCGGCACGCGGAGCAGCCCGGGGTGCTCGGCTACGGCGCCTTCAGCGGCGGCCGGCTGGTCGGCTTCGGCTACGGCATGCCCAACCAGCGCGAGCACTGGTGGAGCACGGTGATCGAGCCGCACCTGGAGGCCCGCGGCCACGGCGACTGGCTGGACGGGGTGTTCGCGGTCACCGAGCTGCACGTGCTGCCGGACTACCAGGGGCGCGGCCTGGGCAGCACCCTGATCCGGACGCTGTGCGAGCGCTCCGGGCTGAACCGCTCGATCCTCTCCGCGATCGACGAGGAGACCCCGGCCCGCCGGCTCTACCGCTCGCTGGGCTACCGCGACCTGGCCCGGGCGGTCCGCTTCCCCAACACCGACCGCCCCTACGCCGTGATGGGCGCCCGGCTGCCGCTGCTCGACCGCGGCTACAGCACGCTCGCGAACTCCAGGTAGCGCTCCGCCCCGGACCGGTCGCCGCCGGCCAGCGCGGAGAGGCCGGCCGCCACGGTGCGGAACAGCGCCCAGCCGCGCAGCCGCTCCCGGTCCACCTCCACCGAGTCGGCGAGCTGATGCAGCCGGCGCCGGGCGGCCGCCTGCGGGCCGGGGGCCGCGGCCAGCGTCTCCTTGCGGTCCTGGGCCAGCCAGGCCAGGTCGTAGGCGCGCTCGCCGACCAGCGGCTGCGGGTCGATCGCCAGCCAGGGCGCCCGGTCGGCGGCCAGCACGTTGCCGTGGTGGAAGTCGCCGTGCAGCAGCAGCTGTTCCGGCGCGGAGTCGAGCAGTTCGGCCGAGGCGGCCAGCGCCTGCTCCAGCAGCGGCCGGGCGTCCAGCCGGTCGGCCAGCTCGCGGTGCTCGCCCAGCCAGGCCGCGCGCAGCGCCACCTGCTCGGCGAGCGGGGTGATCCGGGCGTCCGCGGGCGGCGCCGTCCAGAGCCGGCGCAGCAGGCTGGTCGCCTCCAGCATCGCCTTGGCCTCGGTCAGCGAACGCAGCGGGATCTCGCCGCGCAGCCGCTCCAGCAGCAGGAACCCCTCGGCCGGGTCCGCGTCCAGCAGCAGCACCGCGCCCCGGCCGGCCCAGTGGGCCAGCGCGGCGGACTCGCCGGCGGTCTCCGGGGTGACCAGCCCGGCCTTGAGCACGGCGGGGGAGGTGTCGGACCGGCGCACCTGGCAGATCAGGCTGAGCCGCCCGCCCGGGTCCACCACCCGCTCCAACTCGAGCTCCCAGCGCTCCAGTTGACGGGTCAACCGGTCCGGCAGCCCGGCCAGCCAGGGATCCCCGGCCGACCCGAGCCGGGCCCGAACCCCCTCGCGCAGTCGCTCGGGCACGCCGAACCGTCCTGTCGCCGACGCCATGGCGGGCCTCCGTCCGGTGCTGTCCCCGCTGCTCCTACCCCGTCATTGTCCGTGATCCACCCCTGCCGCCCTGGTCAGCGCGCCGGACACTCGCTAGTGCGCGCTGCCGGACGGGCTCGGCGAGCCGGAGGGGGCCGCCGCCGCCAGGCCGGGCAGGGCGCCGGGGGAGCCGCCCCAGTGGGCGCACTGCAGGACCGTCTCGCGCAGCGCGGTGGCCGCGCGCATCCGCAGGTCGCCGGAGCCGGCCGCGACCAGGTCCGCGTAGCCGGCGCCGAGCCGGCGCTCGACCTCGGCGGCCAGCCGGGCGGCGCTCGCCTCGTCCGGCACCGCGAACGGCAGCTGGTAGCCGGGCGCGGCGGCGGCCGGGGTGGCCCCGGCACCGGCCAGCAGCCGGTCCCAGGAGTCCCGGCGGGCCTGGTGGAAGGCGTAGCAGGAGCGCACGTCGTCACGGTGCGGGCCGCTCGGGGTGCGGGCGGCTATCACCCCGTAGGCGTAGACCGCCGCGTGCTCGCCGGCCAGCGCGGCCTGCAGCGCGGCGGTCGCCTCGGCGGAGAGCGCCGGCCCGCCGCCGGGGGAGCCGGACACGGCGGGGGCGGCCGAAGCGGAGGGAGAGGCGGTGGGGGCGGGCGCGGCCAGCGGGGTCTGGTCGCCGAGCCGGACGGCCCGCAGCGCGCCGGCCGCCGAGACCGAGGCGAGCAGCCGGGCCAGCTCGCCGGAGGCCGCCGGCAGGTCGGCCAGCCGGGCCAGCGCGGCGGTCTTCTCGGCGGCGGCCAGCGCGGCAGGGGTGCCGGCCGCGGGCGCGGAGCCGGCCGGGGCCGGGCCGCCGCTCGCCGGGGAGCCGGCCGCACTGCCGGGCGCGGCGCTCGACGGCAGGCCGGTGGCCAGCGCCGCCCGCTCGGTGGTCAGCTCGGCGCGCAGCTGCCCGGGCAGGTCGCCGCCCTGCCCGGCCGGCGCCGCCGCGTACTGCGCCAGCAGCGCGTCGGTGTCCGCCACCGCCCGGCTGCGCAGCGGCAGGTCGGGGTCGCTGCGGTGGCCGGGAGCCGACCCGGCGCCGCCCGGGCCGCCGGACCCGGAGGTGCAGGCGGCCAGCAGCCCGACGGTCGCCAGTGCCCCGGCGGCGAGGAAGGTCCGCCTGCTGGTGGACTGCATCGAGATGTGCTCCCTGTGCTCGTGCGGGGGCGCCAGTGCCCCGTTGGTGATCGGTTCGCCGGGCCTCAACGCGGAGTACACGGCGTGAAAGAGTTGTGCTCGCCCGGGGGGACGCTACCGTCCGCCCCCCTCGCCACCTAGCGCGGGGGCTCGCCACCGGCACCGGAATCGGCGGTTGCCTGGTCGACCCGATAGGCTTTGGCCGAGTTACGACCTTCCGACAACAGCAGACGCGGCCGAGGAGTCACCCGGATGAGCACCACCCCCACCGATCGGTTGCGTGCCTTGTTGGAGCCGCTGGCCGAGCAGGCGGGCCTGGACCTTGAGGACATCAAGGTGAGCCAGGCAGGCAGCCGCCGCCAGCTGCAGGTCGACGTGGACGCGGACGGCGGGGTGGACCTGGACGCCATCGCCGAGTTCAGCCGGGAGGTCGGCCAGGCCCTGGACCAGAGCGACCTGATGGGCAGTGGTGCCTACCTGCTCGAGGTCGGCTCGCCGGGCGTGGACCGCCCGCTCACCGCCCCCCGCCACTGGCGGCGCAACACCGGCCGCCTGGTCAAGGCGCAGCTGGTCGAGGGCGGCGAGATCGTGGCCCGGATCCTGGAAGCCGACGAGGACGGCGCGCTGGTCGAGGTGCAGCCGGTGAAGGGCCGCGGCCGCGCCAAGGAGCGCCGCCTGGCCTACGCCGAGGTCGCCAAGGCGCGGATCCAGGTGGAGTTCAACCGCAAGGAGGACGAGCAGCTGCTGTCCGAGGACGTTTCGGACGAGCCGGAGCTCGCCGAGGAAGAAGAGGAGGCGTAGCCGTGGACATCGACATGAGTGCCCTGCGCGGGCTGGTGACCGAGAAGAACATCCCGTTCGACCTGCTGGTCGAGTCGATCGAGTCGGCGCTCCTCATCGCCTACCACCGCACCGAGGGCTCGCGCCGCCGCGCCCGCGTCGAGCTGAACCGCAAGACCGGCCACGTGACGGTGTGGGCGCTGGAGGACGCGAGCGAGCTGGACGAGGGCGTCGAGCCCAAGGAGTTCGACGACACCCCGAGCGGCTTCGGCCGGATCGCGGCCACCACCGCCAAGCAGGTGATCCTGCAGCGGCTGCGGGACGCCGCCGACGACCAGACCTTCGGCGAGTACGCGGGCAAGGAGGGCGACATCGTCACCGGTGTCGTCCAGCAGGGCAACGACCCCAAGAACGTGCTGGTGGACATCGGCAAGCTGGAGGCGATCCTGCCCCCGCAGGAGCAGGTCCCCGGCGAGGAGTACAAGCACGGCACCCGGCTGCGCAGCTACGTGGTGGCGGTGCGCCGCGGCGTCCGCGGCGCCTCGGTGACGCTCTCCCGGACCCACCCCAACCTGGTGAAGAAGCTCTTCGCGCTGGAGGTCCCGGAGATCGCCGACGGCTCGGTGGAGATCGCCGCGATCGCCCGCGAGGCCGGCCACCGCACCAAGATCGCGGTCTTCTCCCGCCGGGCCGGCCTGAACGCCAAGGGCGCCTGCATCGGCCCGATGGGCGGCCGGGTGCGAAACGTGATGGCCGAGCTGCACGGCGAGAAGATCGACATCGTCGACTGGTCGGACGACCCGGCCGAGATGGTGGCCAGCGCGCTGTCGCCCGCCCGGGTGACCAAGGTCGAGATCGTCGACCTGCAGCAGCGCTCCGCCCGGGTGATCGTGCCGGACTACCAGCTCTCGCTGGCGATCGGCAAGGAGGGCCAGAACGCCCGCCTGGCCGCCCGCCTCACCGGATGGCGGATCGACATCCGCCCGGACACCGAGGGCTCGACCGGCGAGGCTGACAGGGAATCAGTCGCCGAGTGATCGTGTTGTCATCAGATGGTCGCGGCCCCGCCCGGATCGGTGGGGCCGCGTTCAGTCCCGGCGGAGGGGTAGACTTGATGGTGTCCGGCCGGACGCATGTCCGCGCATGCCCTGAGCGCACCTGCGTGGGCTGTCGCAAGCGAGCGGCCAAGCACGAGCTGTTGCGTGTCACTGCGGTCGAGGGCGTCTGCGTCCCCGATCCGAGTGCCATGCTGCCTGGTCGGGGCGCGTACCTGCACCCCGAGCAGTCCTGCCTCGACCTGGCAGTCCGCCGCCGGGCGCTTCCGAGGGCCTTCCGGGTCCAGGGCGCGCTCGACACGGACCCGCTGCGACAGCACGTCGCGGCCGGGACGGACAGTGCCCCGGCGTCCTGAACGCCCTGGGGACGAGAACCACCGTACGGAGCACGGCACGGGCGCCTTCGGGTACCGCGTGCCACCAGTCAGGTACCTCGCGAGATGGAAGTAGGTCGAGATTGCGATGAGCACTCGATGAGTACGCGATGAGTACGCCCATGAAGTAGCGACAGTCCGGCGGACGACTACCCCGGACTCATAGACAGGAGCGATGTGGCTAAGGTCCGGGTTTACGAACTCGCCAAGGAACTGGGCTTGGAGAGCAAGGCCGTGATGGCCAAGCTGACCGAGCTGGGCGAGTTCGTCCGTTCGGCGTCCTCGACGATCGAGGCGCCGGTTGTGCGCAAGTTGACTGACGCTTTGGGTGCGACGCCGCCGTCCGGTGGCTCCGCTGCGAAGCCCGGCCCGCGGAAGCCCGCGGCGCCGGCCCCCGGTGCGGGTTCCCCCAAGCCGGGTCCCCGTCCCGCCCCCGCGCCGGCCGCCCCCGCGGCGCCGGCCGCCCCCGCTGCCGCCGCCCCGGCGGCCGCCCCCGCCGCCCCGCGGCAGAGCGGGCCGACCCCCGGTCCGCGCCCGGCCCGTCCGGCGGCTCCGGCCGCCCCGGCGGCCGAGTTCTCCTCCCCGGCGCCCGTCGGCGAGGCGCCGGCCCGTCCGGCCAACCCGGCTCCGCGGCCGAACGGCCCCGCCGCCGGCGGTGCCCGTCCGGGCCCGCGTCCGGCCGGTCCGCGTCCGGGCAACAACCCCTTCACCTCGGGCAGTGCCACCGGCATGGCCCGCCCCGGCGACCGCCGTCCGGCCGCGCCGGGCGAGCGTCCGCGCCCCGGTGGCGACCGTCCGCGTCCGGGCGGCGACCGTCCGGGTGGCGGCGCGGCGCGTCCCGGTGGTCCGGGTGCCGGTGCCCCGCGTCCCGGTGGTGACCGTCCGCGTCCGGGCGGCGACCGTCCCGGTGGCGGTGCCCCGCGTCCGGGTGGCGGCGCGCCGCGTCCCGGTGGTCCCGGTGCCGGTGCCCCGCGTCCTGACGGCATGCCCCGTCCGGCCGGCCCGCGTCCCGGTGCGCCGAGCCCGTCCGGCATGCCGCGCCCGAACCCGGGCATGATGCCGCAGCGTCCCGGCCCGGGTACCGGTCCGCGTCCGGGCCCCGGTGGCCGTGGTCCGGGTGGCCCCGGCGGCCGTCCGGGCGGTCCGGGTGGCGCCGGTGGCGCCCGTCCCGGCTTCACCGGCCGTCCGGCCGGTCCGGGCTCGCGCCCGGCCGGTGGCGGCGGTGGCGGCTTCGGCGGCCCCCGTCCGGGTGGCGGCGCCGGTGGTGGCGGCGGCTTCGGTGGCGGCGGTGCCCGTCCCGGTGGCTTCGGCGGCCGTCCCGGCGGTCCGGGTGCCCGTGGTGGCACGCAGGGCGCCTTCGGCCGTGGCCCGGGCGGTCGCCCGGCGCGCGGTCGCAAGTCGAAGCGGGCGAAGCGCCAGGAGTACGAGGCCATGCAGGCCCCGTCCGTCGGCGGTGTGATGCTGCCTCGCGGCAACGGCGCGACGGTGCGTCTGTCGCGTGGTGCCTCGCTGATGGACTTCGCGGAGAAGATCAACGCCAACCCGGCCGCGCTCGTCTCGGTGATGTTCAACCTCGGTGAGATGGTCACCGCGACCCAGTCGGTCGCGGATGCCACCCTCGAGCTGCTGGCCGGCGAGATGGGCTTCGTGCTCGAGATCGTCAGCCGCGACGACGAGGACCGCGAGCTGCTCGAGTCCTTCGACATCGACTTCGGTGCCGACGAGGGCGACGAGGACGAGCTCATGCCGCGTCCGCCGGTGGTGACCGTCATGGGTCACGTCGACCACGGTAAGACCCGACTGCTGGACGCCATCCGCAAGACCAACGTGGTGGCCGGCGAGGCCGGTGGCATCACCCAGCACATCGGTGCCTACCAGGTCACCGCCGAGGTCAACGGCGAGGACCGGAAGATCACCTTCCTCGACACCCCGGGTCACGAGGCGTTCTCCGCCATGCGTGCCCGTGGTGCCAAGTCCACCGACATCGCGATCCTGGTGGTCGCGGCCAACGACGGTGTCATGCCGCAGACGGTCGAGGCGCTCAACCACGCCAAGGCCGCGGGTGTGCCGATCGTGGTCGCCGTCAACAAGATCGACGTCGAGGGTGCCGACCCGGTCAAGGTCCGCGGTCAGCTGACCGAGTTCGGCCTGGTGGCCGAGGAGTACGGCGGCGACACCATGTTCGTCGACATCTCCGCGCGCCAGGGCCTGCACATCGAGCAGCTGCTGGAGGCCGTGGTCCTGACCGCGGACGCCTCGCTGGACCTGCGGGCCAACCCGGAGCAGGACGCGCAGGGTATTGCGATCGAAGCCCACCTGGACAAGGGCCGCGGCGCCATGGCGACCGTCCTGGTCCAGCGCGGTACCCTCCGCGTCGGCGACTCGATCGCGGTGGGCGACGCGCACGGCCGCGTCCGCGCCATGCTCGACGAGAACGGCAAGAACGTCGAGGAGGCCGGTCCGTCCCGTCCGGTCCTGCTGCTCGGTCTGACCTCGGTGCCGCGCGCCGGCGACAGCTTCATCGTCGTCGACGACGACCGCACCGCGCGCCAGATCGCCGAGAAGCGCTCGGCCCGCGACCGCAACGCCATGTTCGCCAAGCGTCCGATGCGGATCTCCCTGGAGAACCTGGACCAGGCGATCGCGGCCGGCGGCATCCAGCAGCTCAACCTCATCATCAAGGGCGACGTCTCCGGTTCGGTGGAAGCCCTCGAGGACGCGCTGGTCAAGCTGGACGTGGGCGAGGAGGTCGAGCTCCGGATCCTGCACCGCGGCGTCGGTGCGATCACCGAGTCCGACGTGGACCTGGCGATGGGCTCGGACGCGATCATCATCGGCTTCAACGTCCGTGCGGAGGGCCGGGCCCGTACGGCCGCCGACCGCGAGGGCGTCGACGTCCGGTACTACTCGGTCATCTACCAGGCGATCGAGGAGATCGAGGCCGCGCTCAAGGGCCTGCTCAAGCCGGAGTACGAGGAGGTGCGCCTCGGCTCCGCGGAGATCCGCGAGGTCTTCCGCAGCTCCAAGTTCGGCAACATCGCGGGTGTCATCGTCCGCGAGGGCCTGCTGCGCCGCAACGCCAAGGCACGCCTCATCCGCGACGGCAAGGTCGTGGCGGAGAGCCTCACCATCGAGGGTCTGCGCCGCTTCAAGGACGACGCGACCGAGGTCCGCGAGGGCTTCGAGGCCGGTGTCACCCTGGGGTCGTTCAACGACATCAAGGTCGAGGACGTCATCGAGACCTACGAGATGCGCGAGAAGCCGCGCGCGTAACGGAGCGCCACCCGGTCGGGGCCGGTCGACGGAATCTCCGTCGACCGGCCCCGGTCTCGCTGTGTAGGGTCCTGGACAGCGGCCCCCGCCCGGCCCACGGGCCCGGATCAGGGGGAACTTCGAGGCCCTCAGGTCGGCCAGACCTGTCACACATGTTCGTGGGAACACTCACCTTCGACCTGCTGCTGGGCGATGTCCATTCGCTCAAGGAGAAGCGTTCGATCGTGCGGCCCATCGTGGCCGAACTGCAGCGCAAGTACGGCGTGTGCGCTGCCGAAGTCGGGAACCAGGAGCTGCACCGCCGGGCCGAGATCGGCCTGGCGGTGGTCTCCGGCGAGCACCGGTTCGTCACCGGGGTGCTGGACAGCTGCGAGCGGCTGGTCGCCGGCCGCCCCGAGGTGCAGTTGCTCTCCGCGAGGAGGCGCTACTACGGCGACGAGGATGAATGAGGTCGGGCACGGTGGTGGAACGTCGCCACCGTCACACCGACGAGGACCTAGAGCGCCCACAAGGCTGGGCGCGGGCCGGTACTTTGGGGCGTGGGCCCCGAGGACCGCGAGTCGATGTCAGTCGGCCGCAGTACCGTGCCCACAGCACGAGGAGGCAATGTGACCGACACCGCAAGGGCGCGCAAGCTCGCCGACCGCATCCAGGTGGTCGTCGCCGAGACCCTGGAGCGGCGGATCAAGGATCCGCGGCTGGGCTTCGTGACCATCACCGACACCCGCGTCACCGGCGACCTGCGGGAGGCCACGGTCTTCTACACGGTCTTCGGCGACGAGACCGAGCGGGAGGCCACCGCGGCCGCGCTGGAGAGCGCCAAGGGCGTGCTCCGTTCCGAGGTCGGCAAGCAGACCGGGGTGCGCTTCACCCCGTCGCTGACCTTCGTGGCGGACGCGCTCCCGGACAACGCCAAGAACATCGACGACCTGCTCGAGCGGGTGCGCCTGTCGGACGCCGCGGTGCGCACCGCGGCCTCCGGGGCGCAGTACGCGGGCGACGCCGACCCCTACAAGGTGCCGGCCGCCGAGCGCGAGGACGACGACGCGGACGAGGACGAGTAGCCATGGCGCTCGATCCGGCGGCGGCCGGTTCGACGAGGGCGTCCGCCACCGAGGTGGCGGACGCCCTCGCGGTGCTTCCGGGCCAGCGCGAGGGCGGGATCGACTCGGGCGGGCCCGACGGTTTCGAGCTGGAGTGGCAGCGGATCCTCGCCGTGATCGGCCAGGCGCTGACCATCGACCTGGTCTGCCACATCACCCCCGACGGCGACGCGCTCGGCTCCGCGCTGGCGGCCGGCCTGGCGCTGCGCTCGCTCGGCCACGGGGTGCGGGTCTCGTTCGGCGACGACCCGCAGGTGATCCCCGAGTCGCTCTCCTTCCTGCCCGGGCAGGAGCTGATCGTGCCGGCCGCCGCCGTGCCCGACCGGCCCGAGCTGGTGCTCTGCTTCGACACCGCCTCCGAGGGCCGGCTCGGCCTGCTGCGGGACAAGGCCTTCGCCGCCGGCGCCCTGGTGGTGCTGGACCACCACGCCTCCAACCCCGGCTTCGGCACCCACCGGATCATCGACCCGACCGCGCCGGCCACCGCCGTGCTGGTGGACGAGCTGCTGCGGCGGCTGCGGGTGCCGCTCGACCGCGAGCTGGCCACCTGCCTCTACGCCGGGATCGCCACCGACACCGGCTCCTTCAAGTACGCGGCCACCACCCCCGCCACCCACGAGCTGGCCGGGCGGCTGCTGGCCACCGGCATCCGGCACGACCTGATCTCCCGCCAGCTCTGGGACACCGCCTCCTTCGGCTACCTGAAGGTGCTGGCCGCCGCGCTGGACCGGGCCGCCTACGAGCCCGGCGCGGCAGGCGGCCGCGGGCTGGTGTGGACCTGGGTGCCCTACCAGGACCTGCTGCTCTACGGCGTGCCGGTGGAGGAGCTGGAGGGCCTGATCGACATCCTGCGCAAGCCGGCCGAGGCCGAGGTGGCGCTGGTGCTGAAGCAGGACCCGGACGGCACGCTGCGCGGCTCCTGCCGCTCCAAGGGCGCGGTGGACGTGGCCGCCGCCTGTGCCGTGTTCGGCGGCGGCGGGCACGCCTTCGCGGCCGGCTTCGCGGTGCGGGAGGGCGTGCCGGCGGTGCTGGCGCGCTTCCGGGCCGCGCTCGACCACTGACGACAGAAAGATCTGATGAAGCGCAAAGGCACCGGCCCCGACGGGCTGGTCATCGTGGACAAGCCCGAAGGCATCACCTCGCACGGCGTGGTCGCCCGGCTGCGCCGGCTGGCCGGGACCAGGAAGGTCGGCCACGCCGGCACCCTGGACCCGATGGCCACCGGGGTGCTGGTGATCGGCATCGAGCGGGCCACCCGGCTGCTCGGGCACCTGATGCTGACCGACAAGACCTACGAGGCGACGATCCGGCTCGGGCAGACCACCATCACCGACGACCGGGAGGGCGAGGTCACCGCCTCGGTGCCGGCCGCGGGCCTGGACCGGGCGGCGGTCGACGCCGAGATCGGCAAGCTCACCGGGGACATCCTCCAGGTCCCGTCCAAGGTCAGCGCGATCAAGGTGGACGGCAAGCGGTCCTACCACCGGGTCCGGGAGGGCGAGGAGTTCGAGCTGCCGGCCCGGCCGACCACGGTGCACTCGTTCACCGTGCACGGGGTGCGGGAGGCGGTGGCGGAGGACGGCACGCCGGTGCTCGACCTGGACGTCACGGTGGAGTGCTCCTCGGGCACCTACATCCGGGCGCTGGCCCGGGACCTGGGCGCGGCCCTCGGCGTGGGCGGGCACCTGACGGCGCTGCGGCGCACGGCCGTCGGGCCGTACCGGGTCGACGGGGCGCGCACCCTGGAGCAGCTGGAGGAGGCGTTCGAGGTGCTGCCGATCGCGGCCGCCGCCGATGCGGCGTTCCCGCGCTGGGACCTGGACGAGGGGGACGCCCGCCGCCTGGCGACCGGCGCGCGGCTGGCGGCGCCCGGGCTCGGGGTCGCGGGGCCGATCGCGGCGTTCGCGCCGGACGGGACGTTCCTGGCGCTGGTGGAGGAGAAGTCGGGGCAGGCGCGGCCGGTGGCGGTGTTCGTGGGGTGAGGGGCCGCGGGGGCGTGCGGTGTCGCTCGTGAGGGTTGCTTTCGGGGCGGTGGGCGGGCGGCGCTGAAGCCGGCGGGTGCTCCGCGTGCGAGCGAGGCGCTCCGGCACGGTGTCCGTGCGGCTCCGCCCGGCCCTCGGCCCACCCGCACGGGTGAGTCGGCGTCCACCGGTGCCACTTCACCCGGACGGGCGAGCGCGCGCAGTGAACGGGTGTGGTGAAGGGGGCGGCCGGGGTCGGCCGAGCGGCCTGCCGGGCAGGCTCCCCGCGGTGAGCGCCGTCACGGCGGCGGGCCGCCGGGGAGGGCAGCGCGATGACGGATGGCCAGCAGCCGATGCGGCTGTGGGACCGGACGGGCCGGCCGATCGGAGAGGGCTGCCGGCCCGACGGCGAGGACACCCTGCCCGGGCCCGGTGCCCCGGCGGGCGACGACGGTGCCGCGCCCGCCGAGGACCGGCCGCCCCGGCGAGGTCCCGCCCCCTTCCCGGCCGGCAGGACCGAGCTCGACTACGACCACCTGCTCACCCTGATGTGCCGTCAGCTCGCCACCGCCGCCGCCGGTCCTGGGCGGATCGCCGAGCTCGCCGCCGACCGGGTGGAGCGGGCCGACGGGCTGGCCGGGGAGGAGCCCGGGAGCGCGCTCACCGTGCTGGTCGGCGAGCCGGGCAGCGGGCGGACCACCGAGCTGGCCGCGCTCGCGGTGCGGCGGGCCGGCGGCAGCCGGGTGCTGCCCACGCTGTGGCTGCGCGGCGCCGACCTGCGGGCGGGCGACCGCGGCCCGCTGCCCGCCATCGAGCGCGCGCTCGGCCCCGCCACGCCCGCCGCGGCCGTGGCCGCCCGGTGCGCGGCGGCCGGGCAGCCGCTGCTGGTGCTGCTGGACGGCCCGGAGGAGGCGCCCGCCGCGCTGGACCAGGAGTGGTGGACCGGCGCGCTGGAGCAGGCCGAGCGGCTGGGGCTGCGCCTGCTGGTCGCCTGCCGCCCGGAGAGCTGGGAGCCGCACCCCGGCCTGGAGCGCGTCCGGCCGCACCGCCTCGGCCCGCTGCAGGGCCCCGCGCTGGCCCGGGCCGCCGCCCACTACGGCCTGCCCGTACCCGCCGAGCCCACCGATCCGGTGCGGCTGCGCCTGGCCGCGCCGCTGCACCGGGAGGGCCTGCCCACCGAGTCGGCCGGCTTCGCCGAGCTGGCCGGCGGCTGGCTGGACCTGCACTGCCTGCGGACCGCCCAGCGGCTGGCGTGCGAGGCCGCCGGCCCGGCCTCGCACCGGCGCGGCCGCCCGGCCCCGCCGGTCGCCGAGCCCGCCCCCGGCACGGTGCGCCGGCTCGCCGCCGCGGTGGCCGGGCGGGTGCACGAGGCGGCCCGCCGGATGCTCGGCACCGGCCAGGGTGCGCTCGGCGCGGAGGCCTTCGCCGAGCTCTTCCCGACCGCCGGCGGCTGGGCCCGCGCGGTGCTCGCCGAGGGCCTGCTGGTGCCGGCCGGCGACGGCTACCGGCTGGCCCACGAGCCGGTCGCCGACTGGCTGCAGGGCCAGCACCTCGACGTGGCCGGCGCGCTGGCCAGGCTGCTCACCGCTCCGGAGCACCGCCCGGTGCCGAGGCACCGGGCGGGCGCCGTCGCCGCCGCGCTGCGCGGGCTCGGCGAGCTGCACGGCGCCTGCGCCCTGGAGCCCTGGCTGCGGCAGCTCTGGCAGGTGCTGGCGGACCCGGCGGCCGGCGCCGAGGAGCGCTGGTGGGCGGGCCGGCTGCTCCGGGCCGGCCTGGCCGGCAGCCCCGACCCGCTGGCCCACCGCGAACTCCTCGAGCAGCTGGCCGAACGCCTCGCCACCGACGGCCCGACCGGCTCGCTGACCGGCTTCGGCCCCGCCTTCTGGGCCGCCCTCACCCTGCCCGACTGCCGCCGCTGGGCGCTGCTCGCCGTGCTGGTCCGGGCCGACGGCCCCGAACAGGCCCACCTGCGGGCCGCCGCCGCCCGGCTGCGCGCCGACGGCCCGGCCGCGCTGCCCCACCTGTGCCGCTGGTTCGCCGACGGCCGCGGCCTGCCGGCCCGCCCCGGCAGCACCGTCGCCGACCTGGCCCAGGATCTGCTGTACGCCCACCGCGCCCTCGCCGTCGACGAGTTGACGGAGGCCCTGGTGGCCGCCGCACACCCCCGGGCGGACGCGCTGCTCACCGTGCTCGCCGTCGAGGAGCCCTCGGCGCTCTGCCGGGCGGTGGACCGCTGGAGCCACGACCCGCGCCCGGAGCGCCATGTCGCCGCCGCCGTGCACGGCCTGCGCACCGCCCCGTACGCGGGCCGGGCCGGCCGCGAGCTGCTCCGGCACAGCGCGCTGGCCCTGCTCGCCCGGGACGGCGAACCCGGCCTGCACGGCGCCGCACTGGCCCTGCTGGTGCGCGACCCGGCGACCCGGGCCGCCCACCTGCCCGCCGCCCTGGCCGGCTACGCCGCCGACGACCCGTTCCTCACCCCCGAGGTGCTCGGCACCGCGCTCACCACCCACCCGGTCCCGGTACTGGCCGCCTTCGAGGCCCGGCTGGGCCGGCCGGGCGGCGCCGCCGGGCCGGTGCTGCGGGTGCTCGCCGAGGCGCCGCCGCTGGTGGTGGGCGGTGCCACCGCCACCCCGCCGCCCACCGGCCTGCCCGACCCGGCCACCCGGCTGGCCGGGCGGCTGCTGCGGGACGGCCCGGCGGGGGGAGCACCGGCCGAAGGCCGGGGGAGGGCCGAGCTGGTCGCCGAGTACCTGAGCCGCCGGCTGGCCCTGGGTACGGCGGACCCCGGCGACCTGACCGCGCTGCTCGGCGCCGGCAGCGGCCAGCTCCCGGCCGCCGTCCGCCGGGCCTTCGCCCTGGTGCTCGCCCAGCCGGCCGGCGCCGAGCCGCCCTTGGCCGCCGGCCGCGGGGACCCGCTGCGCCGGGAGTTCCTGGACCGGCTGCTCGCCACCGAGCGCGACCCGGCCGTGCTGGAGCCGCTGCTGGAGCGGGTGGCCCAGCAGGCCGGGCGGGAGGAGCCGGAGCGCGGCCGGGCCGTGGTGCGCCGGATCGCCGACGCCTGGACCCGCGGCGACGGCGGCCCGACCCGGCTGGACGCCCTGCTGGTGCGCTGCGCCGGCCGCTGGGCCGACTTCGCCCGGCTGCTCGCCGACTGGCCGCCCGACTCCCGGCCGCCCGCCGGCGGGGTGCTGCTGGCCCGGATGCGCGAGCTGCTGGAGCAGGGGAGGGACCCGCAGTACGCCGCCGCGGAGGCCGAGCGGCTGCCCGTCCGCCCGGTGATCGCCGCGCCGGTCGCCGCAGCGGGCGTTCCGGTGCCGGAGCGGCCGCGGGCCCATGGCACGCTATAGGGGTTGAAGTCCGTGCGTTCGAGCCCCGCGGGCGGGGCCGGTTGGAAGAGGAGCGGTCAGGGTGCAGCGCTGGCGCGGCCTGGAGGAGATTCCCGGCGACTGGGGACGCAGCGTCGTCACCATCGGTTCCTTCGACGGGGTGCACCTCGGGCACCAGCTGATCATCGACCGGGTGGTGAACCGGGCCCGGGAGCTGGACGCGAAGGCCGTCGTGGTGACCTTCGACCCGCACCCGAGCGAGGTGGTCCGCCCCGGCAGCCACCCGCCGCTGCTGGCCCCGCACCCGTTCCGCGCCGAACTGCTGGCGGCCCGCGGGGTGGACGCGGTGCTGGTGCTGCCGTTCACCCCCGAGCTGTCCAAGGAGTCCCCGGCCGGCTTCGCGCACCGGGTGCTGGTGGACGCGCTGCGCGCCCGGCTGGTCATCGAGGGCCCCAACTTCCGCTTCGGGCACCGGGCGGCGGGCAATGTGGCGCTGCTGGCCGAGATCGGCCGGGAGTCCGACTTCGAGGTCGAGGTGCTGGACCTGAAGGTCACCGGCGCGGCCGGCGGAGGTGAGCCGTTCTCCTCCACCCTGGTGCGCCGGCTGGTCGCCGAGGGCGACGTCTCCGGCGCCGCCGAGGTGCTGGGCCGCCCGCACCGGGTCGAGGGCCTGGTGGTGCGCGGCGCCCAGCGCGGCCGCGACCTGGGCTACCCCACCGCCAACGTGGACACCGTGCCGCACAGCGCGATCCCGGCCGACGGCGTCTACGCGGGCTGGCTGACCGCCGACGGCGACCGGATGCCGGCCGCGATCTCGGTCGGCACCAACCCGACCTTCGACGGCACCGCCCGCACCGTCGAGGCCTACGCCATCGACCGGGTCGGCCTGGACCTCTACGGGCTGCACGTCTCCGTCGAGTTCCTGGCCTACCTGCGCGGGATGGAGAAGTTCGACAGCATCGAGGCACTGCTCGTCCGGATGGCCGACGACGTCAAGCAGGCGCGGGACCTGACCGCCTGACGGCACGGAAGCCGAGGGCCCGTCCGGGAGACCGGACGGGCCCTCGGGCGTTTCCGCTACTGCTGCTGGGGCGGGTAGCCGTAACCGCCGGGCGGCTGCTGGCCGTAGCCGGGCGGCGGGCCCTCCTGCGGCTGCGGACCCGGGGCCCACGGCTGGCCGGCCTGCGGGCCGCCCGGCTGCTGGGGCGGGTAGCCGTACCCCTGCTGGGGCGGGTAGCCGCCCTGCTGCGGACCGGGCGCCCAGCCGCCGGGGCCGGGCTGGCCCCACTGCTGCTGGGGCTGCGGGGGCTGGCCGCCGGCCTGCTGCTGCCAGCCGCCGGCCGCCTGCTGCGCCTGCTGGGCCCGGACGATGTCCTCGCCGACCAGGGTGGCCAGGTCGAAGTAGGCCTCGCGCACCTTGGGCCGCATCATGTCCAGGTTGACCTCGGCACCGGCCGCCAGGCTCTCGTCGAACGGCACCACCACGACGCCGCGCGAGCGGGTCTGGAAGTGCGCCACGATGTCCTCGATCCGGATCATCTTGCTGGTCTCGCGGACCCCGGAGACCACCGTGATGCTGCGCTGCACCAGGTCGGCGTAGCCGTGCGCGGAGAGCCAGTCCAGGGTGGTGCTGGCGCTGCTGGCGCCGTCCACGCTCGGGGTGGCGACGATGATCAGCTGGTCGGCCAGGTCCAGCACCCCGCGCATCGCGCTGTACAGCAGGCCGGTGCCGGAGTCGGTCAGGATGATCGGGTACTGGCGGCCCAGCACCTCGATCACCTGGCGGTAGTCCGAGTCGTTGAAGGTGGTGGAGACCGCCGGGTCGACGTCGTTGGCCAGGATCTCCAGGCCGGAGTTCTGGTCCTGCGAGGTGAACTGGCGGATGTCCATGTAGCTGCGCAGGTGCGGGATGGCCGTCACCAGGTCGCGGATGGTCGCGCCGGTCTGGCGCTTGATCCGGCGGCCCAGGGTGCCCGCGTCCGGGTTGGCGTCGATCGCGATCACCTTGTCCTGGCGCTCGCTGGCCAGGGTGGCGCCGAGCGCAGTGGTGGTCGTGGTCTTGCCCACCCCGCCCTTGAGGCTGATCACGGCGATCCGGTAGCAGCTCATCACCGGCGTGCGGATGACGGACAGGCGGCGCTCCCGCTCGGCGGCGGCGGCCTTGCCGCCGAACTTCAGCCGGGGCGTCTGGCGCTGCTGCTTGGGCTGGTTGCGCAGCAGCCGCTCGGAGTTGAGCTCCACCGCGGCGGTGTAGCCGAGCGGGGCGCCCTGCGCCTGCGGCTGCTGGGCGGCCTGCTGGAACGCTGCCGGAGCCTGCGGCACGGCCTGCGGGTGGGGGTAGGGCTGCGGGGCGTTCTGCACGTTGCCGACCGGCTGGGCCGGCTGCGGCTGCCCCTGCGGCTGGGGCCAGCCGCCCTGGCCGGGCTGCGGCCAGCCCGCCTGGCGCGGGTCCACCGGCGGCTGCGGCTGCACGGGCTGGGGCTGCACGGGCTGCGGCGCCGGCGGCTGGCCCTGCTGCGGCGGAACGGGCTGGTGCGGCTGCTGGGCGGCCCACGGCGGCGGGACGGCCTGCGGGCCGGGCTCGCCGGGGTGCGGCTGCTGCGGCGGCACCGGCTGGCCCGGCCCGCCCGGCTGCAGGTGCGGCGGGTAGGCGGCGGGCGGGTAGGCGCTCGGCTGCTCGGGCTGCGGGGCGACCGGCGGACCGGCCTGCAGCGGCGGGGCCATCATGAAGGAGGTCGGCTCGGGCGCGGCCGCCCCGCCCGTCGGCGCACCGGGCCAGCCCGGCTGGGCCTGGGCGGGCTGCGGCACGGCGGGCATCGGCTCGGCCGGGGTGGCGGTGTGGTCGACGGCCGGCGGCGGCACGGCCGCGGCGGTCGGTACCGGCTGGGCCTGGACGGGCTGCGGTGGGAGGGGCTGGGCCTGCGCGGGCGGCTGGACGGCCGGCGGCACGGGGGCCTGCTGCGCCGGCTGCTGCTGCTGCGCCTCCGGCACGGGCGGGACGACGGCCTCCGGCGGGGCCGGCGCCGTCTGGGCAGCCGGAGCCTCGCCCTGGGTGTACCAGGACGGGGGAGTGTAGTCGGGCGCGTCCGACCAGTCGTCGTCGTCCTCCGCCGCGTTGTCGCCGACGTAGACGCCGTCCCGATCGCTGCTCACCTTGGCTCCCTCGTGTTCGCCGCCGCTGTTCGCGGTGCCGTAGGCACAAGACTAGAACCTGTACCTTGCCAGGTTGAGTGCGGCTTCGGCAGCTCCGGGGGCGGGCAGATGGCCACCAGAGGCCGCCGGCCGGCCCGGTGTCAGTCCACCCGGCGCGGCGGACCGAGCAGCTGGTGCTCGGACTGCACCGGTTCGGTGCGGATGTACTGGCGGCGGATCCGGGTGGCCCAGATCGTCAGGTCGTCGCCCAGGGTCGGCAGGGCGGCCACGTCCTGCCTGCTCAAGGTCATCACCCGGCCCACCAGTTCGGCCTCCTGCGGGGAGACCCGCTGGACCCCGACCAGGTCGGCGGCGTTCAGCACCCGGGCGGCGTTCGGCCCCAGGTAGGGCAGCAGGGTCAGGGTGGACTGCCACGGGGTGGCGGACAGTCGGCTGCGCGGCGGGCGCGGCCCGAGGTCGCGGACCACCAGCACCGGCGCGGCCACCGAGGCGCCCTGCGCACCGAGCCGCCCGATCTGGTGCACCGTCACGCAGGGCTGCCCGCCGCCGGCCGCCTGCGCCAGCGGAGCCCAGAACTGCGGGCGGGCGGTCTCCACCGCCACCCGGGCGCCGACCGCGGCGGCCCGCAGCGCCAGGATCTGCGCCGTCCACACCCCGCCGACCAGCACCACGTCGTAGGAGCTGGGCCGGAAGAGGCCGAGCACGGCCGGCCGGTGGTCCGGGTCCACGCCGATCAGCACCCCGTCGTCGCCGACCGGGAAGGAGAGCGCGGACAGGTCGGCGGTGGAGAGCACGTGCTGCTCGCGGCGCGGGCCGCGCAGGCCGAAGCCGGCCCGGATCCGGGCGATCCGGCCGCGCTCGGGCGCCGGCTGCGGGGCGGTGGCCGGACGGGTCTGGTAGGCCATCAGGAGGTTCCCCCCAGGGGCAGGGTGGCGAGCAGGCCGGGGGCCTGCTCCTGGTCCAGCCGGATCAGGCCGAGGCCGGCGCTCTGCGCGCGCTGCTCCAGCTGCCGGCCGAACTGCGCGGCGTCGTGCTCGCTGCGGGCGACCACCCGGACGTGGCCGCTGAGCGCCACCGAGTCGCCGGTGCCGGGGCGCGCGGTCAGGCTGAAGACGCTGGCCAGCGCGGGCGTGCCGGTGACCAGGTTGACCAGCTCCGGGGCGGCGATCCGGCTCGGTCCGCCGTGCGGGGCCAGCTGTGGCCAGCGGGAGACCCAGTAGGTGGTGTGGTAGCGGTCGTCCACTCGCCAGAACCGGCCGCTCTCCTGGGTCCGCCGGGTCACCGGGCCGCCGCTGCCGGAGCCCTGCCGGCCGGTGGTGGCCAGCGGGTTGGCGCAGGTGGCGGTCGACAGCGCGGCGATCAGCTCCCGCTCGTCCAGCACGGTGGCGGAGAAGCCGGCGCTGTTCAGCCGGCCCGCCAGCTGGTCGGTGACCCGCTGCAGCGCCTTGCGGGCGCCCTCCTCGCCGCCGCCGCGGGCCAGCACGGCGGTGGCCGCGCGCTCCGGGTCGAGCTTGAGCGCGATCCAGGTCAGCCGCAGCGCCGGGGTGGTCGGGCCCTCCGGCAGCTGCAGGTAGGCCCGGGTGGCCAGCGACTGGTCGGGCAGGTGCGGGGCCGGCGCGGGCTGGCTGTGCTGCACCACCTGCACCGACTCCATCGCGATGTCGTCCACCCGCAGCGCCGAGCAGACCAGGTCCAGCGGCAGCGGCAGCGCGGTGCGGGCCGGGCGCAGCGGCTGGTCCTTGGCCTGCACCAGCAGCACGGAGGTGAGGAAGGTGCCGTCGCCGACCATGCCGGTCTCCCGGCGGACCGGTCGGCCGCCGCCCAGGTCGGCCTCGGTGGCGTGGGTGCAGGTGCGCAGCGCGGGATCGAGCTCCAGGGCCGGGGCCAGCGCCGGGTCGGTGCCGGGCGGCACCGAGCCGGGGGCCTCGCGGCGCCGGGCCCGCTGGGCGGAGCGCACCCGCAGCGCCTCGGCCAGGGTGCGGCCGCGCACCGGCACCAGGGCGAAGACCAGCAGCACCAGCGCGGGCACGGCGGCGCCGACGGCGACCATCCGGCCGACCGTCCAGCCGACCGCGACCAGGGCCGCGGCCACCTCCACCAGCACCAGTTGCTGCAGCCGCAGCCGGCGGCCGAGCTGCCCGGGCCTGGGGTGCAGCCGCAGCGGTACCGGGGCCGGCCCGGTCCGGGTGTGCGGCGCTTGCTGCGGTGCGGGCGCGACCGGTGCCGGAACCGGCGCCCGGCCGTCCTGTGCCCTGCGCCGCCTCGGTGCGGTCTTGCTCGCCATCCCCCGAGTGACCCCCATCTGAATCGCCGTCACGGCCCGGCTGGCCGGGTGCCGAACTGTACCCGTACGGTACTCACCGTCTGCCGCATCGTAGAGGGTTGGGCGGTCGGCGGAACCGGCGGGCGGCAGAATGGCCGGGCTGGACGCTCGAACAGGGGAGACGGGGCAATGGCATCGAGGCGCGACGAGCTGAACGCCTACACCTTCGCGCGCAAGCGCACGGTGGGCGCGTTCCTGCGGCCCGAGGGCGGCGGCAACGACGAGGACGCGCCGCGGCCGATCCGCGCCGTGGTGCCCTCGCTGGTGGTCGGGGCGGTCGCGCTGGCCGGATTCGGGCTCTGGGGCATGATCAAGCCCGGCGCCCCGGTGGGCTGGGACGACGGCAAGAGCGTGATCGTCGGCAAGGACTCGACCACCCGCTATGTGCTGCTGCCGAACCCGGACGGCACCAAGAGCCTGCACCCGGTGGTCAACATGGCCTCGGCGAAGCTGGTGCTGCCGGCCGACTCCAAGGTGGTCTTCGTCGCCGACTCGGTGCTGGACCACTACAAGGCGCACGGCCCGACGATCGGCATCCCGTACGCCCCGGACAAGCTGCCGGGCGCGGCGGAGGCCGCCAAGCCGAAGAAGTGGTCGGTCTGCGACCGGCCGGGCTCCGACCCGGACCACCCGTACCAGAGCCTCTTCCTGGCCGCCGACGCGGACGCCGCCACGCTGGCCCGGCCGGACCGCGAGCTCGGCGGCAGCCAGTCGCTGTTCGTCCGCGGCCCGAAGCAGGACGGCCAGGCGGTGGGCACCAGCTACCTGGTCGACCCCACCGGCGCGAGCCACCAGATCGGCACCGACGACCAGGTGAAGGCGCAGACCGGCAAGGGCGGGGCCGGGGACACCGCCGTCAAGGCGCTGCAGGTCGGGCTGTTCGGCAACCAGGCCGCGCCCGAGCAGGTCAGCAAGGAGTGGCTGGACACCCTGCTGCCCGGCGCGCCGATCGCCTTCCCGAAGGTGCCCGGCACGGTCGGCCAGCAGTCCACCGTGCAACTGCCCGACTCGTCCCAGCGGGTGGTCGGCCGGCTGCTCACCTCCGAGCAGGGCGACGCCGACTTCGTGGTCGGCCCGGACCGGCTCTACCAGGTGACCCCGTTCCAGGCCCAGCTGATCCAGATGGACCCGGCCACCCAGCCCGCGTACCCGCAGGGCCAGGCGCCCTCCCTCGCGACCCTGACCCCGGCCGCGCTGATCCAGCTCGGCGACCGGATCGACAGCACCACCATGGCGCCGCCGCTGACCAAGAGCGCTCAGGACACCCAGCTGCCGCCCGGCGCCTGGCCGCGCCTCAAGCCCGCGCTGCCGGCCAACTCCGGCGACCAGGGCACGGCCCGGCCGGTGGTCTGCTCGACCTTCGAGGGCGGCTTCGACGGTACCCTGCCGCAGCGCTCGGTCTGGGCCGGCACCGACTACCCGGCCCCGGTCATCGCGACCACCAACGCCGCGCACGTCAGCGCGGGGCACGGGCTCTTCTACCGGGCGATGGACAACACCACCCAGGGCTCCGGCAGCAACTACCTGATCACCGAGACCGGCCTGCGCTACTCGGTGCCCGCCAGCAGCGAGGGCGCCCCGTCCGGGCAGGCCTCGCCGAGCGCGGCGCCCAGCCAGCCGGCCCAGCCCGCCCAGCCGCAGGTCAACGAGGCGCAGGCCCGGCTGGGGTACAAGGACGACGTGCCGGTTCCGGTGCCGAAGGCCTGGTCGGACCTGGTCCCGGCGGGCCCGGCGCTGAACACCAACGCGGCCACCCAGGAGCAGAACTCCTGACACCGCTTGGTTGGTTGGGGTTGAAACTACGTCATGACTCGGTAACCAAACGGCTTCCGGTGTTGGGCCGGTCGGTGCTGACGGCTACAGTGCTCGAAGACGTCACACCGTGGCGTCCTCCGGGTGGGCAGGGTGACAAGGCGCCCGGAGATTTGTCTGTCTCATGGGGGACGGTGGCTTATGGCTGGTCAGTTCACGACGACCGCTGAGGAGATGCGGGCGTTCTCGGCCAAGATCGTCGAGGTCAACTCGCAGATCCAGGCTGAGATTCAGAAGCTCAACGGCCTGATCGGCGAGATCGCGGGCGGCTGGCAGGGTGCGGCGGCCACGGCCTACCACCAGCTTCAGACGAAGTGGAACGACGACGCCGCCGCGCTGAACAAGGTGCTGGACGAGATCCGCCAGGCGATCGACACCACCACCAAGCAGTACTCGCAGACCGAAGACTCGCAGCGCTCCTCGATCAGCGGCGTCCAGGGCGCCTGAACCGGCTGAGCCGGCTCGCGCCCCGACGACACCAGCGGGCGGCCCAGACCGGAGCCGCTCGGCCCGAAACAATCTGACAAGGAGCCAGACATGTCCGACGGCGGTCACATCAAGGTCACGTTCGCCACGATCGAGAACGCGGGCAACGAGGTCCGCACCACGGCGAACACCATCCAGTCGCAGCTCGACGACCTGCGCAAGGGCGTCCAGCAGATCGCCTCCTCGTGGTCCGGTGCGGCCCAGGAGGGCTACCAGGCCCGCCAGGCCATCTGGGACTCCAAGGCGGCCGACCTGCACACCACGCTGAACCAGATCGCGGCGGCCCTGGACAACGCGCACCAGAGCTACACCCAGACCGAGGCGAGCAACACCGCCATCTGGCAGGGCTGATCCGCCGCTCCCGAGCGGAGCGCGGCAGCGGTACGACGGGAGCGGGCGTCCGGAGCGGGCGCCCGCTTCCGCATGGTCCACGGGGGCGAGGGAGACGTTGGTGAGGCGGAAGCTGGGGCGGTCGGCGGCGATCGCGGCGGTGCTGGGCCTGCTGGCGGCCGGTCCGGCCGGGGTGGCCGCGGCTGACGCGGGCGGCGGCACCGAGTGGACGCCGATGGGCGGTTCCGCCGTGGACAACTGCAAGTTCCCGACCGCGAACGTGCCGGCCGAGCCCTGGGCGCTGCAGCGGGTGGAGCTGGACCAGCTCTGGGCGCACGCCACCGGCGCGGGTGTCGAGGTCGCGGTGATCGACACCGGGGTCGACATGCTCAACCCGCAGCTCTCCGGCAACGTCCCGCCGCCCGGCGGCAACGGCCAGCCGGTCAGGAAGGTCGACCTCGGCCTGAGCCTGCTGATGGACAAGTCGGTCAACCCGCCGCAGCCGGCCAAGGGCGACTCCTCCACCGACACGGTGGGCCACGGCACCAAGGTCGCGGGGATCATCGCCGCGAGCCGGCTGGCCGGCGTGGGCTTCGTCGGGCTCGCCCCCGACGCGCAGATCCTGTCGATCCGCCAGAACGACGAGGCCGGCGACGGCGACGTGCTCACCCTGGCCTCGGCGATCAACCAGGCGGTGGCGCACAAGGTCAAGGTCATCAACATCTCGCAGGACGTCCGCACCACCAACGGCGCCACCGACTTCCCCGGCAGCGACCAGCTGAAGGCGGCGCTGGCGAGCGCCGAGCAGAACAACGTGGTGGTGGTCGCCGCCACCGGCAACGACGGCCTGGAGGGGCCGACCTTCCCGGCCTCCTACGACACCGTGCTCTCGGTGGGCGCCTCCGACCGCAACAACGAGCGGGTCTCGTTCTCGCAGTACGGCGACTACGTCAAGGTGGCCGCGCCCGGGGTGGACATGCTCTCCACCGTGCCGGGCGGGGGCCAGTGCGTGGACAACGGCACCAGCTTCGCCGCCCCCTACGTGGCCGGGGTGGCCGCGCTGCTCTGGCAGGAGCACCCGGGCTGGACCGCCAAGCAGATCCGGGCTCGGATCGAGCAGACCGCCCAGCGCACCGAGCGCGGCCCCAACAAGTACATCGGCTGGGGCGTGGTGGACCCGGTCAAGGCGGTCACCGACACCGACCCGGCCGCCGACGCCGCCGTGGCGGACCCGGCCGTGCGGCTGGACGACGTGCCGATCGTGCCGCAGCCGCTCGGCCTCGGCGAGACCCAGGCCGACCGCGACCGCCGCACCGCGACCTACGTGCTGGGCGGCGGGGCGCTGGGGGTGGCCGCGCTGTTCGGCGGCAGCGTGGTGCTGCGCGACCTGCGGCGCCGCCGCCGGGCCTGAACCCCGGCCGATTTCCCGTCAGCCCGCTGCAACATCCGGTACCCGTCAGGCCATCAATCGGAGTGACGGGGCGGCCGAGCGGGGGAGCGGATGTGGGGTCGGGGCGAACAGCGGCCGGCGCGGCCAAGGAACGCGACTTCCTGGACTTCGCGGCCGGCCGCACCGGCCCGCTCTACCGGTCGGCCTGCCTGCTGACCGGGGGTGACGTGCACCTCGCCGAGGACCTGGTGCAGGAGACCCTGGGCCGGATGTTCGTGCACTGGAGCACCCGGATCGACAATCCGGCCGGCTACGCGCACACCGTGCTGGTCCGCCAGTACCTGGCGCACCAGCGCCGCCGCTCCGCCGGCGAGCGCCCGACCGGGAACCTGCCGGACCTGCCGGTGCCGGCCGCCGACCCCGAGCTGCGGCTGGCGCTGCTCGCCGCGCTGGCCCGGCTCGCCGCCCGGGACCGGGCGATCCTGGTGCTGCGCTACTGGGAGGACCGGAGCATCGAGGAGACCGCGGAGGCACTGCGGCTCTCCTCCTCGGTGATCCGGACCCGCAGCTCGCGGGCGCTGGCCCGGCTGCGCGAACAGCTCGGCGACTCCCTGCTCGACCAGGTCGGCTGACCCGAGGCCCCGTCCACCCGTACCCGCGCCCACCGAGCGACAGAGATGGTGATCACCCGTGTCCGCAGACGAGCAGTACGAGCCCGACGAGCAGCTGGTCCAGCTCCTGGGCCGCCTCGGCGAGGACTACGCCACCGACCCGCACCCGCTGATCGCCGGCGGCCTGGCCCGCGGCCGCCGTCGCCGTCGCCGTCGCCAGGCCCTGCTGGCCTGCGTCGCGGCGGTGGCGGTGGCGGCCGCCGTCGGCAGGCTGATGGTGGGCACGCCGGGGTCGCCGAGCGGCCAGGCGGCGAGCGACCAGGTGCTGAGCGCGCCGGCCACCGGTGCGGGCTTCGTGTCCGCGGTGCGGATGGAGCAGTTGCTGACGGCGGTGCTGCCGGCGGGCAGCCGCACCAGCCTGGCGGTCTCCACCGGCACCGACACCGGCGACGGCAACCCCTCCGCCGAGCTGCTCCTCGAGAGCGGTGGGTCCCGGCTCTTCGTCTCGATCTACTTCCAGCTGGCGGACTCGCAGCTGGCCGGGCAGCGGCTGGCCTGTCCGGCACCGGGCACCCCGAACTACGTCGCCTGCACCAGCGGGACCCATCCGGACGGCTCCCAGCTGACCCTGCTGTCCACCGCCGTCACCAGTAACGGCGTCACGACCAGGAGCTGGCAGGGCTACCGGTACGGCCCGGGGCACCTGCTGACCGGCTTCGGCGTGCAGGACGCACCGGGCACTCGGACCCCGGTGACGCAGCCACCTTTCAGTGACGCGGAGCTGACCCGGATGATCACCGACCCGTCCTGGGCGGACGTCGGGGCGGCGATGGTCTGGCGCGAGGGGAACATCGACTCGCCGCAGCGCCGGATGATGCCCGCGAACGAGATGCTCTCCGCGCTGAAGAGCCTGGTCCCGTCCACCGCCCACTACGCCGAGCCGGGGGGCACCGGTCCGAGCGAGGCCAGTCTGACGGTGGACGACGGGAACGGCGGAACCACGGTGGACGTCGTGGTGCGGAGCCTGTCGGTCGCCTCCGACCCCGAGCTGGCGGCCGCGACCCGGCTGCCGGACGGCGACCTGGAGCTGGTCCAGGAGGGCACCAACCTGGTCGGCACCAGCGAGCGCGTTGTCGAGCTGGCGCGCACGGACGGCACCGGGGTCATCGTGAAGGAGAGCAACACCGGCTCCGCGGCGCTCGCCCCGCACGCGCTCGCCCTCTCCCTGGACCAGCTCACCGCCGTCGCCCGCAGCCCCCGGTGGCACCTGAACGGCTGAGGGCCCGGACACCCCCAGCGGTGTCCGGGCCCTCAGCCGTGGCGCAGTCTCAGATCTGCTCGTCCTCCGGCAGCGTGATCACCCAGCGCGACTCCTGGCGGGGCCGCAGGTAGAACACCCAGTAGAGCGAGGCGGCGACGGTGATCGCGCCGGTCCAGACCAGCGCGGTGGTGTCCAGCTGGGTCAGCACGTAGCCGAGCACCACGATCAGGATCACCGGCAGCACCGGCCAGAGCGGCTGGCGCCAGGCGGGGACGTCCTTGTGGGCGCCGCGCCGGGAGAGCAGCGCGGCGACGGCGACCAGCAGGTAGAGCGCGGCGACCGCGACACCGGTGATGTTGGTCAGCAGCTGGCCGGGCACGAAGCACAGGGCGGCACCGGGCAGGCCGACCGCCAGGGTGGAGACCCAGGGGGCGTTGAACCGGTTCAGGGTGCCGAAGGCCTTGTTGACCGGCTCCGGCCAGGCCCTGTCGCGGCCGGAGGCGAAGAGCACCCGGGAGTTCTGGATCACCATCACGATGCCGGCGTTGATGATGGCCAGCGCGATGCAGAGGCTGATGAAGGTGCCCATCGCGGAGTCGGACCAGCCGGCCACCATGGAGGAGATGTCGCCGCCGGTCAGGGTGGCCAGGTCGGGCGCGCCCAGGGTGATCGCGATGACCGGGACCATGATGACCACGCAGGACAGGCCCAGGGTCCAGAGCACGGTGCGGGCCACGTTGCGGCGCGGGTTCTCCAGCTCCTCGGAGAGGTAGATCGCGGTGGAGAAGCCCTGGGTGACGAAGAGCGCGGTGCCCATCGCGGCCATGATCGCGGTCAGGCCGACGCCGCCGGTGTGGCCCTGGGCGTCGGCGGTGACGCCGTGGAACAGGGAGGAGAGGCCGCGCTGCTGGTGGGCGAAGCCGAGGAAGGAGACCACGCCAGCCGCGATCACCTCGAGCACCAGGAAGATACCGGTGATCCAGGCGTTGGCCCGCAGGTCGAGCAGGCCGGCCACGGTGGCGGCCAGCATCACGGCGCCGCCGGCCACGGCCGGGCTGACGTTCACGATCGGCGCCAGGTAGGCCGCGGTGCCGATGGCGATCACCGAGGGGACGATCATCACCACGATCAGCGACTGGATGAAGACCAGCCAGCCGGCGAACCGGCCCGCCAGGGTGCCGACCATCGCGTACTCGCCGCCGGCGCTCGGGACCAGGGTGCCCAGCTCGGAGTAGGCGAAGGCGACCGCCACGCAGAGCAGCGCACCGATCCCGATGGTCAGCGCGGTCGCGGTGCCCAGGGAGTTGAAGAGGGTGGGCACGATGACGAAGAGCGAGGACGCCGGCGTGACGCAGGAGAGCGTGAGCAGCGTTCCGCCCACGACGCCGAGTGAGCGGTTCAGCTTCCGCGGGGCATCAGCGGTACTGACCGTCACGGTGGGAGAGGTGGCGGGCGGGCGAAGCGTGTCGGTCATGGGACGGGATCCGATCGGCTCAGCGCGGCGGTGCGCGGTCCTGTGCGTTGCTGGGGTGGGGAGCGGTATCGCCTCCGGAGGCATCGCTTGGGGGTTCTGGTGGTGTCGCTCCCGAGTCGCCAATGGTGCGGTGGCGTATAGCTTGCGTCAATGTCGGTTGACCTTCGGAATCCGTTGCGCTATCCCGCATAGTCATCCGAACTGAAGATCACCTTCCGCAACGGCGCTAGATGTCCGACTTGTTAACTTTGGCCAACGGGTGATGAATCGAAGGTGAATCGGTATTGCGGCACATGATTCAAAGGCATCGCCCGGCAACTCTCGCTGCTGCGCAGGACGCTTCCACCGGCCCCCGGGCCCTCCGCACGGCCCGCCGGAGGGCGACGATAACCGCAGCTCAGCGGCCGAAATTGGCTTCATAACATTCCGGACAGTGGACGCGGCGAACGCGAAGGGCCGGGTGCGGAGTACGCACCCGGCCCTTCGTCGTCACCCGCTGTGATCAGACCACGGGCAGCCACCCGGTCTGCACCATCTGCCCCGAGGTCACCCGGCGGGAGATGAACAGACCGCGGCCCGGCGGCAGCGGCTGCGGCTTGGCAGTGCCCAGCAGCGCGCCCTCGTCCTTGTTGCCGGAGAGCATCACGCCCTGCCCGCCCAGCTCGCGCATCCGCTGCATCAGCGGCTCGTAGAGCGAGCGGCCGGCGCCGCCGGCGCTGCGGGCGATGATCACCCGCAGGCCGATGTCCCGGGCGAACGGCAGGAACTCGGCCAGCGGCGCCATCGGGTTGCCGGAGGCGGTGGCGACCAGCTCGTAGTCGTCCACGATCACGAACATGTCCTTGCCGCTGTACCAGCTGCGGTTGCGCAGCTGCTCGGCGGTCACGTCCGGGCCCGGCAGGCGGCGGGCGCAGGCCCCGCGCAGCATGTCCACGATGGCGCTCATGGCCGGCTGCGCGGCCGCGTACTCCACCAGGTACTCGCGCGGCACCGTGCCCAGCAGCGCGCGCCGGTAGTCGCCGATCACGATGCCGGCCTGGTCCGCGGTGTAGCGCTCGGTGATCTGCTTGATCAGCATCCGCAGCAGCGCCGACTTCCCGGACTCGCTCTCGCCGAAGACGATGAAGAGCGGGTCGGTCTCGAAGTTGACGAAGACCGGCGCCATCTCCACCTCGTCCAGCCCGAAGGCCACGCCGCGCTCCGGCAGCTCGAAGCCCTTGGGCAGCGAGTTGCCGTCCAGCACCGCGGGCAGCATCCGGACCTGCGGCGCCCGCGGCCCGCTCCAGGCCGCGTTCACCGCCTCCACCAGCCCGGCCACGCCGGTCACCAGGTCGCTGGTGTCGGAGGAGCCGTCGATCCGCGGCAGGCCGGCCAGGAAGTGCAGCTTGCCCGCCGTCAGACCCCGGCCCGGCGCGCCCTGCGGCACGTTCTGCGCCACCTTGCGGTCGATCTCCGACTCCATCGGGTCGCCCAGGCGCAGCTCGGTGCGGTTCTGCAGGGTGTCCTTGAGCGCCGGGCGGACCTCGGCGTAGCGGGCCGCGGTCAGCACCAGGTGCACGCCGTAGCCCAGGCCGCGCTGGGCGATGTCGTTGACCACCGGCTCCAGCGGCTCGAACTCCTGCCGGAAGGTGAGCCAGCCGTCGATCACCAGGAAGACGTCGCCGAACTGCTCGTCCGGCAGCTGCCCGGCCGCCCGCCGGCTGCGGTAGGTGGCGATCGAGTCGATGCCGGTGGCCCGGAACAGCTCCTCGCGGCGGTTCAGCACCCCGTGCACCTCGGCGACCATCCGGCGCACCTTGTCGCCGTCCAGCCGCCCGGCCACCCCGCCGACGTGCGGCAGCTCCTGCAGTGACTGGAAGCCGCCGCCGCCGAAGTCCATCAGGTAGAACTGCGCCTCCACCGGGGTGTGGGTGAGCCCGAACCCGGTGATCATGGTGCGGATCATGGTCGACTTGCCGGACCGCGGCCCGCCGACCACCAGGCCGTGGCCCGCCGCCCCCGAGTAGTCCTGGTAGAGCACGTCCCGGCGCTGGTCGCGCGGCCGGTCCACGATGCCCACCGGCACCACCAGCCGGCCCAGCGCGCCGAAGTCCGGCGAGGTCAGCCCGCGCTCCGGGGTGGCCTGCAGCAGCGGCATCAGCTGGTCCATGCTCGGCGCCTCGTCCAGCGGCGCCAGCCAGACCTGGTGCGCCGCCGGCCCCTGGCCGACCATCCGCTGCACGATCACGTCCAGCACGGTGTCCACCAGCGCGTCGTCCAGCTGCGGCTCCGGCTCGGCGACCGGCTCCACCGGCTCCTGCACCGGCACCAGCGCCGCCGTGAACCGGACCGGCTGCACGCCCAGGGCCTGACCGCTGCTGCGCTGCTGGCCCGGCGCCCGGTACGGCCCGGAGACGTAGGCCGCCTTGAACCGGTCCATCACGTCGGTGCCGAACTTCAGGTAGCCGACACCCGGCACCGGCGGCAGGTGGTAGGCGTCCGGCACGCCGATCGCGGCCCGCGACTCGGCGGCCGAGAAGGTGCGCAGACCGATCCGGTAGGAGAGGAAGGTGTCCAGGCCGCGCAGCTTGCCCTCCTCCAGGCGCTGCGAGGCCAGCAGCAGGTGCACGCCCAGCGACCGGCCGATCCGGCCGATCTGGATGAACATGTCGATGAAGTCCGGCTTGGCGGTCAGCAGCTCGGAGAACTCGTCGATGATCAGCACCAGCGAGGGCAGCGGATCCAGCGCCGCGCCGGCCGCCCGGGCCCGCTCGTACTCGTTGAGGTTGGCGTAGTTGCCCGCCGACCGCAGCAGCTCCTGGCGGCGGTTCAGCTCGCCCTCGATGGCGTCCCGCATGCGGTCCACCAGGGTGAGCTCGCCCTCCAGGTTGGTGATCACCGCGGAGGTGTGCGGCATGTCCGCCATGCCCGCGAAGGTCGCGCCGCCCTTGAAGTCGGCGAGCACGAAGTTCAGCGTCTCCGAGGAGTGCGTCATCGCCAGGCCCAGCACCAGGGTGCGCAGCAGCTCCGACTTTCCGGAGCCGGTCGCGCCGACGCACAGGCCGTGCGGGCCCATGCCCTCCAGCGCGGCCTCCTTGATGTCCAGGTGGACCAGCTCGCCGCCCGCGCCCACGCCGATCGGCACCCGCAGCTTCTCGTGCTGGGCGCGCGGCCGCCAGGTGCGGGCCACGTCCACCGAGCCCGCGTCGCCGACGCCCATCAGGTCGGTGAAGTCCAGGTTGGAGAGCAGCGGCTCGTCGTCGCCGCCGGCCGAGATCCGGTACGGCGCCAGCTGCCGGGCCAGTGCCTCGGACTGCCAGGCCGACAGGGTGTCCGGCGCACCCGCGTAGGAGGCACCGGAGGCCGACTGCAGCAGCAGCTCCTCGGGCGAGACGGTGATCAGCAGGTGGCCGGTCGGCTCGTCCAGCTCACCGGGCACCACCTCGATCACGGTCACCCCGTGCACCCCGTCGATGCCGGCCAGCACCGAGTCCGGCGGGATCGCCGCGCCGTCCAGTACCACTACCAGGTGTGGCTGGTCCGGGGTCGGCTGGGCGTCCCGGGTGAACCGCTGACGGCCCGCCAGCTCGTCCGAGAGCAGCCCCTCCAGCTCGCCCAGGCCCGCCGCGATCAGGCGCCGGGAGCCGGCGCCGTCGTTCTCCTTGCGGTGCTGGGTGTGCGGCAGCCACTTGGTCCACTCCCACTCCTCCAGCGCGCCCGGCGCCGCGGCCACCGCGACCACCAGGTCGTCGGGCGAGTGCAGGGTGGTGAGCTGGGCGATCATCGCCCGGACGCTGCCGTAGACGGTGTCCGGGTCGCCGCAGACCGTGATGTGGTAGAAGGCGCGCAGCGCCACCGCCAGCGGAAGGTCCTGCAGTGTGCCGTGGGCCTGCAGGAAGCTGCGCATGGCGTCCGCCGACAGCGGCTCCAGCTCGTCCATCGGCGCGGTCTGCGGGGCCACCAGCGGGGTGCTCAGCTGCTGCGGGCCGCGGCCGATCCGGATCTGGGCGAAGTCCGGGTCGCTCGGCCGCCGCTCCCAGAGCCGGCGGCCCTCGGCCACGATCGACCAGAGCTGGTCCGGCTCCGGATGCAGGTAGAGCTGGGCGCCGCGCTGCCGCTCTGCCGTGCGGCGGACCTGACGGCGCATCTGCTGCAGGTACTTCAGGTAGTCCCGCCGCTCGTCGGCCAGCCCCGCACCGCCGCCCTTGCGGGCCTTGACCAGCTGCGCCACCGCCATGCCGGCGGTGGAGGCGATCATCAGCACGCCCATCACCCGCATCATCGGGGCCGCGCCGGGCATGAAGAAGAAGGCCGCCGACCCGCCCATGCCGAGCATCGGCAGCAGGCTCATCATCCAGTCGTCGCCGCCCCCGCGGGCCAGCTCGGGCGGGGCCACCAGCTCCACCGGCTCGTCCGGCACAGCGGGCGGGTAGGCCCTCGCCGGACGTTTCACCGTTACGACACTCATCTACCGCCCTCACGCGACTCGACAGGTCCTCGGCGGGGCTTCCCCTGTGTGAACGCTCATGCCCCCGCGCGCGCAGGGGCCGATCCTATCGACCCCGAACCCATGCCAGACGGTAGGGTGACGCAGCGCCAACTCAGGGTCAGCGGAAGCAGTGGAGCAGTAAAAGGGGGAGCACCGTTGAGTGCCAACACAGCGACCGGGTTCTGCCGGGTCACCGTCGTGGCGCCGGACAGCCGGATCGACGTCGCGCTGCCGGAGGACGTGCCGCTCGCCGACGTCTATCCCGAGGTGCTGCGGCTGTCCGGGCAGAGCCAGCAGGAGGGCGAGCCGACCGGCTTCCACCTGGTCCGGCGGGACGGCACCGTGCTGGACAGCGGACTGCCGCTGGCCGCCCAGCAGGTCCGCGACGGCGACCTGCTGAGCCTGCGCCCGTTCGCCGAGTCGCTGCCGCCGGCCGTCTACGACGACGTGGCCGACGCCATCGCCACCGCCGTGGAGGCCGACCGGCGGTTCTGGAACCCCGACCTGATGCGGGCCTTCGGCCTGATCGGGTCGACCCTGCTGATCGTGCTGCTCGGCTTCGCGCTCTGGTTCTCCAGCCTGACGCACGACATGCACGGCCTGCCCGGCGTGCTCGCCGGGGTCGCCGCCGTGGTGCTGACCGGCTTCGCCGGCGTGCGGGCCCGGGTCTACGACGACACCGGCGCCGCGCTGGCCCTGGGCATCGGCGCGCTGCCGCACGCGCTGATCGCCGGCACCGGCGTGCTCGCCGTGGCCCACCGGTACGACGGCCCCGGCCGGCTGCAGTTCCTGGTCGGCTGCGTGGCCGTGCTGGTGGTCTCGGTGCTGCTGGTCGGGCTGCTGCCGGAGCGCGACTCGGTCTTCGTCGCCGCCGCCTTCCTGGCCACCGCCGGCACCCTGGCCACCTTCGCCGCGGTGATGATGCCGACCACCGCGGTCAGCCACATCGCCGCCGTGGCCGGCATCGCCGCGGTCGCCGCGGTCGGCTTCCTGCCCTCGCTCTCGGCCCGGTTCGCCCGCCTCCCGATCGGCTTCAGCGCCCCCGGCCAGACCCGCACCCGCAGCAGCAGCCGGACCGGTGAGGAGACCAGCCGGGCCGAGACCGTGCAGTACGAGCGGATCGCCCACCAGGCCCGGCGCGGCCACGAGATGCTGGTCGGCCTGGTCGGCGGCTCGGCCGCCGTGGTGGTCGGCGCCTGTGCGGTGCTGGGCTTCAGCGACGCGATGTACCCGCAGCTGCTGGCGCTGGCGCTGGGCATCTCGACCATGCTGCGGGCCCGGCTGTTCCGGTACACCGCGCAGGTCTTCAGCCTGACCATCGCCGGCCTGGTCGCCCTCGGGCTGCTGATCCTGGGCCTGTCGCTGCACACCCCGCTCTTCATCCTGCGGGCCACCAGCAGCACCGCGGTGGACCTGCGCACGCTCTGGCTGGGCGGCTCGATCGCGCTCGGCGCCGGCCTGCTGATCGCGATCGCCCTGGTGGTGCCGAGCCGCGGGGTGTCGCCGTTCTGGGGCCGGATCCTGGACCTGGTGGACAGCCTGCTGCTGATGTCCCTGGTGCCGCTGGCCCTCGCGGTCCTCGACATCTACGCCCTCGCCAGGGGCGCGACCAGCTGAGCGAGGGTCCGCCCGCGGAGGGGCGGCGTCGCGGCGGCCGGACTCACGCCCGGACTCACGCCCGGACACCGCTCCTCCACCCACCCCGATGGCGGACCGTCCGAACCGGTGGCAGGGGGCCGCGCGCCGACTGCTACCCTTGGGTTTCCGAGTCCTAGAAGGTCCTGTGCAGTAGACCAGGGCCGCTCGGTCAGCCAAGAAAAGGAGTCGCCGTGGCTCTCGCCGCCGACGTCAAGAAGCAGCTCATCGCCGAGTTCGGCCAGAAGGAGGGCGACACCGGCTCTCCCGAGGTCCAGGTCGCGATGCTCTCCCGCCGCATCTCGGACCTGACCGAGCACCTGAAGTTCCACAAGCACGACCACCACAGCCGTCGTGGCCTGCTGATCCTGGTCGGTCAGCGCCGTCGCCTGCTGCAGTACCTGGCCAAGAAGGACATCGAGCGCTTCCGTGCGCTCGTCGACCGACTGGGCATCCGTCGCGGCGCCGCCGGCGGCGCCCGCTAAGACCGCCGCCTGGGGCGGCTCCCCCACCGGGGAGCCGCCCCTCGCGCGTACCGGCTCACAGATTTCTCCGGTCCGCCTCCCAGGGCGGCCGAGATTCGCACCGTAGGGTTGTGGGCATGCCGGGTGGTGGCGCGAACACCGCGCCCATGCCACCGGCACGACAACCCCAAGAGCGGGACGAAGGCTTCAAACGGAAGCCGCCCGCAGCCAGGAGAGCGTCCAGACGCCCACCGCCGGCAGCCCGGCCGCCGAGAGGCGCCGGTCCTCGGTAGTGGCCCCCGGAACCCCGCCGACCGAGCGGGAAGCCCCGGAGGCTTCGATCGAAGACCGGCCCGGCAACCAGGGCCCGACCCGGCAGGCAAGCGCGGGGGCGCTCTCCCGGAACGTACGAAAGAGGAGATCTTCCAGGTGGAAGAGAACGTGTTCTACGCCGAGGCCGTGATCGACAACGGCTCCTTCGGCACCCGTACCATCCGTTTCGAGACGGGCCGGCTGGCCCGCCAGGCCGCCGGCTCCGCCGTGGCCTACCTGGACGACGACACCATGGTGCTGTCGGCCACCAGCGCCTCCAAGCAGCCGAAGGAGCACTTCGACTTCTTCCCGCTGACGGTGGACGTCGAGGAGCGGATGTACGCCGCGGGCCGGATCCCCGGCTCGTTCTTCCGTCGTGAGGGCCGTCCCTCCGAGGACGCCATCCTGACCTGCCGGCTGATCGACCGCCCGCTGCGCCCGTCCTTCGTCAAGGGCCTGCGCAACGAGGTCCAGGTCGTCGTCACCGTCATGGCGCTCAACCCCGACCACCTGTACGACGTGGTCGCGATCAACGCCGCCTCCGCCTCCACCCAGCTGGCCGGCCTGCCGTTCTCCGGCCCGATCGGCGGCGTCCGCGTCGCGCTGATCCGCGGCCAGTGGGTGGCCTTCCCGACCCACTCCGAGCTGGAGGAGGCCGTCTTCGACATGGTCGTGGCCGGCCGGGCGCTGCCGGACGGCGACGTGGCGATCATGATGGTCGAGGCCGAGGCCACCGACAAGACCATCAAGCTGGTCGCCGGCGGTGCCGAAGCCCCCTCCGAGGAGGTCGTGGCCGGCGGTCTGGACGCCGCCAAGCCGTTCATCAAGGTGCTCTGCGAGGCCCAGGTGCGCCTCGCCGCCCAGGCCGCCAAGCCGACCGGCGAGTTCCCGCGCTTCCTGGACTACCAGGACGACGTGCTCGCCGCGCTGAGCGCCGCCGTCAAGGACGAGCTCGCCAAGGCGCTCACTATCGCCGGCAAGCAGGAGCGCCAGAACGAGCTGGACCGGGTCAAGGCGGTCGCCGTCGAGAAGCTGCTCCCGGAGTTCGAGGGCCGCGAGAAGGAGATCAGCGCCGCCTACAACGCGCTGACCAAGAAGATCGTCCGCGAGCGGGTCATCAAGGACAAGATCCGGATCGACGGCCGCGGCGTCACCGACATCCGCACCCTGGCCGCCGAGGTCGAGGCGATCCCGCGGGTGCACGGCTCGGCCCTGTTCGAGCGCGGCGAGACCCAGATCCTGGGCGTCACCACCCTCAACATGCTCCGCATGGAGCAGCAGCTGGACACCCTCTCCCCGGAGACCCGGCGCCGCTACATGCACAACTACAACTTCCCGCCCTACTCGGTCGGCGAGACCGGCCGGGTCGGCTCCCCGAAGCGCCGCGAGATCGGCCACGGCGCGCTGGCCGAGCGCGCGCTGATCCCGGTGCTGCCGACCCGCGAGGAGTTCCCCTACGCGATCCGCCAGGTCTCCGAGGCGCTGGGCTCCAACGGCTCCACCTCGATGGGCTCGGTCTGCGCCTCCACCATGTCGCTGCTGAACGCCGGTGTGCCGCTGAAGGCCGCCGTCGCCGGCATCGCCATGGGCCTGATCTCGCAGGAGATCGACGGCGAGACCCACTACGTCGCGCTGACCGACATCCTGGGCGCCGAGGACGCGTACGGCGACATGGACTTCAAGGTCGCCGGCACCCGCACCTTCATCACCGCCCTGCAGCTGGACACCAAGCTGGACGGCATCCCGGCCTCGGTGCTCGGCGCCGCGCTGAAGCAGGCCAAGGACGCCCGCCTGCACATCCTGGACGTGATGAACGAGGCGATCGACGCGCCGGACGAGATGTCCCCGAACGCGCCGCGGATCATCACCATCAAGATCCCGGTGGACAAGATCGGCGAGGTCATCGGCCCCAAGGGCAAGATGATCAACCAGATCCAGGAGGACACCGGCGCCGACATCACCATCGAGGACGACGGCACGATCTACATCGGCGCGGTGGACGGCCCCTCGGCCGAGGCCGCCCGGACGACGATCAACCAGATCGCCAACCCGACCATGCCGGAGGTCGGCGAGCGCTACCTGGGCACCGTGGTGAAGACCACCACCTTCGGCGCCTTCGTCTCGCTCATGCCGGGCAAGGACGGCCTGCTGCACATCTCGCAGATCCGCAAGCTGGCCGGTGGCAAGCGGGTGGAGAACGTCGAGGACGTGCTCGGCGTCGGCGCCAAGGTGCAGGTCGAGATCGCCGAGATCGACCCGCGCGGCAAGCTCTCGCTGATCCCGGTCGTCGAGGGCGAAGAGGGCGCGGCCGAGGACGCGGCCTCCGAGTGACGCCCCGTTAGGCTCACCGCGGCCCGTACGCCCCACCAGGCGTACGGGCCGCACCCTGTTCCTCCAGCTTCCTCCCCCATGCATCGAAAGAAGGAATGGCCCGTGGCCCAGGCCTCGGCTGTGCAGCAGCGCCCCGGCAGCACCCGCACCCTGCTCAAGGGCGCGGACGGCGCCGGAACGGTGCGCCGCACCGTCCTCCCCGGCGGCCTGCGGGTCGTCACCGAGACCCTGCCGACGGTCCGCTCGGCGACCTTCGGGATCTGGGTCGGCGTCGGCTCCCGGGACGAGACGCCCCAGCTGAACGGTGCCACCCACTACCTGGAGCACCTGCTCTTCAAGGGCACCGCCCAGCGCTCGGCGCTGGAGATCTCGGCGGCCCTGGACGCGGTCGGCGGCGAGATGAACGCCTTCACCGCGAAGGAGAACACCTGCTACTACGCGCGGGTGCTCGACACCGACCTGCCGCTGGCCATCGAGGTGGTCTGCGACATGGTCACCGGCTCGCTGATCCGCCCCGAGGACGTGGAGGCCGAACGCGGCGTCATCCTCGAGGAGATGGCGATGGCCGAGGACGACCCGGGCGACGTGGTGCACGACCTGTTCGCCAAGGTGATCTACGGCGGCTCGCCGCTGGGCCGGCCGATCCTGGGCACCCAGGAGACCGTCAAGGGCCTGACCCGGGAGCAGATCGCCGGCTTCTACAAGCGCCGCTACCGCCCCGAGCACCTGGTGGTCGCCGCCGCCGGCAACCTCGACCACAAGGCCGTGGTGCGCCAGGTCGAGGCCGCCTTCGCCGCCGTGCTCAAGCGCTCCGCCGCGGTGCCGGCCGAGGCCCGGCGCGGCGAGCGCGCGGTCCGCACGGCCGGCCGGATGGAGCTGCTCAACCGGCCCACCGAGCAGGCCCACCTGGTGCTCGGCGGCCCCGGCCTGCCCCGGCACGACGAGCGGCGCTGGGCGCTGGGCGTGCTCAACGCGGCACTCGGCGGCGGGATGAGCTCGCGGCTCTTCCAGGAGGTCCGGGAGAAGCGCGGCCTGGCCTACTCGGTCTACTCGTACTCCTCCTCCTACGCCGACAGCGGCCTGTTCGGCATCTACGCCGGCTGCCAGCCGGCCCGGGTCGAGGAGGTGCTGCGGATCTGCCGCCAGGAGCTGGACCGGGTGGTCGCCGAGGGCATCACAGAGGAGGAGCTGGCCCGGGCGATCGGCCAGATCTCCGGCTCCACCGTGCTCGGCATGGAGGACACCGGCTCGCTGATGAACCGGATCGGCAAGGCCGAGCTGGCCTACGGCCACCACCTCTCGGTGGACGACATGCTGACGAAGATCGCCGGCGTCACCCTGGACGACGTCCACGCGGTGGCCCGTGATGTGCTGGGCGCGCGCCGGCCCTCGCTGGCTCTGATCGGGCCGGTCAGCGGCAAGCGGGCCGCCGCGCTCGCGGACTACCTGAAGTGAGGACGAAGAGATGACCCTGCGCGTAGCCGTCATCGGTGCCACCGGCCGGATCGGCTCCGAGGCCGTCAAGGCGGTCGAGGCCGCCGAGGACCTCGAGCTGGTCGCCGCCCTCGGGCGCGACGCCGAGCTGGAGAGCCTGGTCACCTCCGGCGCCCAGGTCGCCGTCGAGCTGACCCACCCCGACGCGGTGATGCGGAACCTGGAGTACTGCACCGCCAACGGCATCCACACCGTGGTCGGCACCACCGGCTGGAACCCGGAGCGGCTGGAGCTGCTCACCGGCTGGCTGGCCGCGGCCCCCGGCACCGGCTGCCTGATCGCGCCGAACTTCTCCATCGGCGCGGTGCTCAGCATGCGGTTCGCCCAGCAGGCCGCCCGCTACTTCGAGTCCGTCGAGGTGGTGGAGCTGCACCACAACCACAAGGCCGACGCGCCCAGCGGCACCGCCACCCGCACCGCCCAGCTGATCGCCGCCGCCCGGGACGAGGCCGGCCTGCCCCGGCAGAGCGACCCGACCACCCACGGCCTGCCCGGCGCCCGCGGCGCCGACGTGGACGGGGTGCCGGTGCACTCGGTGCGGCTGCGCGGCCTGCTGGCGCACCAGGAGGTGTTGCTCGGCGACACCGGCGAGACCCTGAGCATCCGCCACGACTCGCTGCACCACAGCTGCTTCATGCCGGGCATCCTGCTGGGCGTGCGCCGTGTGGTGGAGACGCCCGGGCTGACCTTCGGGCTCGAACACTTCATGGATCTCTGATGACCTCGCGCACCGGCTTCTTCCTGCTGGCCGCCGCCCTGCTGGTGGTCTCCCTGGTCTGCGTGCTGGAGGGCGTCCAGCTGATCGCCACCGGCAAGCCGGCCGGCATCGGCATCGGGGTCAGCGCCTTCGTCATCCCCGGCATCGGCGTCTGGTTCCTGCGCCAGACCATCCGGTTCGGTCGCACCACCGAGGCGATGTCCAAGGAGCTGGAGGCCGAGGGCGGCCTGCCGGTGGACGAGCTGAGGCGCACCTCGGGCGGACGGATCGACCGCGCCTCGGCCGACGAGGTCTTCGCCAAGCGCAGGGCCGAGGCCGAGGCCGAACCGCAGGACTGGCGGGTCTGGTTCCGCCTCGCCGTCGCCTACGCGGACGCCGGCGACACCCCGCGCGCCCGCAAGACCATGCACCACGCCATCAAGCTGCGTGGCTGATCCTGGTACCAGCACGCTCTACCGTGGCCGGCCCGGACGGAACCTAGGCTGGCCGCGACGATGGCCCGTACAGAGGAGTAACGCGTGACCGACACACAGGGGCCCGCCCCCGCCTTCCGCAGCGACGTGACCGTCGAACTGGTCCGCAACGCGGCGAGCGACACCGACGTGCTCTGGGCGGCCCGGGTGTCCACCAAGGGCGAGCAGTCGCTGGACGCGATCGGCGAGGACCCGGAGAAGTCCAAGGGCCTGATCAACTTCCTGATGCGGGACCGCCACGGCACGCCCTTCGAGCACAACTCGATGACCTTCTTCATCAGCGCGCCGATCTTCGTCTTCCGCGAGTTCCACCGCCACCGCACCGGCTGGTCCTACAACGAGGAGAGCGGCCGCTACCGCGAGCTGCAGCCGGTCTTCTACGTGCCGGCCGAGGAGCGCAAGCTGGTGCAGGTCGGGCGGCCCGGGAAGTACGAGTTCCACGAGGGCACCCCGGAGCAGCACAAGACCACGGTGGCCGCGATGGAGCGGGCCTACCTGACGGCCTACCAGGAGTACCGGGAGATGCTGGACGCCGGCGTCGCCCGCGAGGTGGCCCGGGCCGTGCTGCCGGTCGGCCTCTTCTCCTCCATGTACGCGACCTGCAACGCCCGTTCGCTGATGCACTTCCTCTCGCTGCGGACCAAGGACGAGCGCGGCAGGATGCCGACCTTCCCGCAGCGCGAGATCGAGATGGTCGCCGAGCAGATGGAGCGGCTGTGGGCCGGGCTGATGCCGCTCACCCATGCGGCCTTCAACGAGCACGGACGGCTCGCGCCCTGACCTGGGCCGATAGGCATATGGGCGCACCGGTCCGGCATGTCTGGATTGCGACGGTTCGGGGCGCTCCCTAGGCTCAGGACACGGATTCCGGTGCCGCCCGAACCCCCGAGCGAGCGGCACCGGAATTCCATGCTCTGTCCGGATATCCACCCCGATCACCCCGGCGCGGTGTCCGAACCCTGGACCGGAGTCCCGGCTTCCTCATCCCCTACGAGTATTTTTGGACCCATGGCTCCGACCTCCACACAGCACGCACCCTTCGGCCGGGTTCTGACGGCGATGGTGACCCCGTTCACCCCCGACGGCGGACTCGACCTCGACGGCGCCCAGCGCCTCGCCTCCCACCTGGTCGACCTCGGCAACGACGGCCTGGTGCTCAACGGCACCACCGGCGAGTCGCCGACCACCAGCGACGCCGAGAAGGCGCAACTGGTCCGCGCGGTGGTCGAGGCGGTCGGGGACCGGGCGCACGTGGTGGCCGGGGTCGGCACCAACGACACGGCGCACAGCGTGGAGCTGGCCCGGCAGGCCGAGGCCGCCGGCGCCAACGGCCTGCTGGTGGTCACCCCCTACTACAGCAAGCCCCCGCAGGAGGGCCTGTACCGGCACAACGTCGCGGTGGCCGACGCCACCGAGCTGCCGGTGATCCTCTACGACATCCCCGGCCGGGCCGGCGTCGCGCTGAGCCACGAGACCCTGGTCCGGCTCGGCGAGCATCCGCGGATCGTCGCCAACAAGGACGCCAAGGGCGACCTGGGCGCCGCCTCCTGGGCGATCGCCCGGTCCGGGCTCGCCTGGTACTCCGGCGACGACATCCTCAACCTGCCGCTGCTCTCGGTCGGAGCCGTGGGCGTGGTCAGCGTGGTCGGCCACCTGGTCGCCGACCGGCTGCGTGAGCTGATCGACGCCTACGGAGCCGGCGAGACCGCCCGGGCCACCGCGATCCACCAGAGCCTGCTGCCGGTCTACACCGGCACCTTCCGCACCCAGGGCGTGATCCTCACCAAGGCCGCGCTGAACCTGGCCGGCCGGCCCGCCGGTCCGCTCCGACTGCCGCTGGTCGACGCCACGCCCGAGGAGATCGCCCGATTGAAGGAGGATCTCGCCGCCGGCGGGGTACACCTGTAACAACCAGACGTGCGCGCCCCCGGATCGCCGGGTCCCACCGCCGCCAAGGGACCCGCCGCTGAACCGGAGACGACCGGCGCGAGGCACAACAGCGAGCCGCTCGGTGACGAGCGGACCGACCTGACAGGCAACGAGAGATGCCGCGCGCCATATGCCGGCGGGGGAGGCCCTCCGCGGCGTATGGCGCGCTGCGTGAACGGAGAGTCTTTTGAGCCACCCCCACCCCGACCTCGGCACGCCGCCCGCGCTCGCGCCGAACGCGATCCGTATCACCCCGCTGGGCGGCCTCGGGGAGATCGGCCGCAACATGACGCTGCTGGAGTACGCGGGCCGGCTGCTGGTCATCGACTGCGGCGTGCTCTTCCCCGAGGACGAGCAGCCCGGCATCGACCTGATCCTGCCGGACTTCTCCTCGATCCGGGACCGCCTCGACAAGATCGACGGCATCGTCCTGACCCACGGTCACGAGGACCACATCGGCGCGGTCCCGTACCTGCTCCGCGAGAACCCCGACATCCCGCTGATCGGCTCGAAGCTGACCCTGGCGCTGATCGAGGCCAAGCTCGCCGAGCACCGCATCCGGCCCTACGTGCTGGAGGTGGCGGAGGGTCAGCGCGAGCAGATCGGCCCCTTCAGCTGCGAGTTCATCGCGGTCAACCACTCCATCCCGGACGCCCTCGCGGTCGCCGTGCGCACCCCCGCGGGCATGGTGGTCGCCACCGGCGACTTCAAGATGGACCAGCTGCCGCTGGACGGCCGCCTCACCGACCTCCCGGCCTTCGCCAAGCTGGCCGAGGAGGGCATGGACCTGCTGCTGGTGGACTCCACCAACGCCGAGGTCCCCGGCTTCATCCCGCACGAGCGGGACATCTCGGCCGCGCTGCGCAACGTCTTCGCCAACGCGGACAAGCGCATCATCGTCGCCTCCTTCGCCAGCCACGTGCACCGGATCCAGCAGGTGCTGGACGCGGCGCACGAGTACAAGCGCAAGGTGGCCTTCGTCGGCCGCTCGATGGTCCGCAACATGGGCATCGCCCGGGACCTCGGCTACCTCAAGGTGCCCGGCAACCTGATCGTCGACGTCAAGACGCTCGACGACCTGCCGGACAAGGAGGTCGTGCTGGTCTGCACCGGCTCGCAGGGCGAGCCGATGGCCGCGCTCTCCCGGATGGCCAACCGCGACCACCAGATCCGGATCGTCGACGGCGACACGGTGATCCTGGCCTCCTCGCTGATCCCCGGCAACGAGACCGCGATCTACCGGGTGATCAACGGCCTGACCCGCTGGGGCGCCAACGTCGTGCACAAGGGCAACGCCAAGGTGCACGTCTCCGGCCACGCCTCGGCCGGCGAGCTGCTGTACTTCTTCAACATCTGCAAGCCGAAGAACCTGATGCCGGTGCACGGCGAGTGGCGCCACCTGCGGGCCTGCGCCGAGCTCGGCATCAAGACCGGTGTGCCGAAGAACCGCGTGGTGATCGCGGAGGACGGCGTGGTGGTCGACCTCGAGGACGGCGTCGCCCGGATCGTCGGCAAGGTGCAGGCCGGCTACGTCTACGTAGACGGCTCCTCGGTGGGTGACATCACCGAGTCCTCGCTGAAGGACCGCCGGATCCTCGGTGAGGAGGGCTTCATCTCGGTCTTCGTGGTGGTGGACTCCAGCAGCGGGAAGATCGTCAGCGGCCCGACCATCCAGGCCCGCGGCTCCGGCATCGACGACTCCGCCTTCGGGCCCGTGGTGCAGAAGCTGGAGGAGGCGCTGCGCAAGTCCGCCGACAACGGCGTGCTGGACGTGCGCCAGGTGCAGCAGCTGGTCCGCCGGACCATCGGCAAGTGGGTGGCGGACAACTACCGCCGCCGGCCGATGATCCTGCCGGTCGTGGTCGAGGTCTGACCGCGGCCCGGATTTGACCTGGGGCAACTCGGTGCGTAGTGTTCTCCGAGTTGCCCCGCTGGTCGCGCGGCTCCGCCAGGTAATTCGGACTTTGATTCGGATAACGGCGGGGAAAACGGGCCGAGAAACTCTGGTAGAGTTCGGGAGCGCCGAAAGGCGAAAGCGAATCGGATGAAATCCGGAGCCGGAAGCGGCACGGAAAACATCTGATAAGCTGGAAACACGAAAGAACGAAGCACCCGGAGGGTCCGCTGGAAAGCGGCTCGAAGGAAGTGTCCGTTCCTTGAGAACTCAACAGCGTGCCAAAAGTCA
>NZ_JBIAGU010000045.1:0-69121 GCF_042869935.1 Kitasatospora sp. NPDC006697 | reverse complement strand
CGCACCGACGGCCCCGGCCACACCGCCGCCTTCCACCTGCACCGCGAAGGCGACCGGCTGCGAGTGACCACCGACAGCCCACACCCCTGGCAACTGCGCATCGGCGGCCCGAACGGCACCCTGCACAGCAGCCCGGCGGGCACGGCGGAGGCCGAGTTCCGCTACGAGGGCTGACACCGCTGCCCCGGGGCCAGCGCCCCGGGGCAGCGTCGTGTCACCCGGCCGAGAACGGTCGGTGGATCCGCGTCTCGTGGCTGCCTTCGAACGCCGTCCTGCTGCACGAGTCTTGACCGGTCCGCGGCGGCTGCTTGATAGTGATGGGCGCAGCGGGATTGTTAGCGTTAACAACAGGCGCCCGCCCGGTGCCGGATTCCTCGAACGCTCACCTCACACCCCCACCCGGTGAAGGAGTTCTTCGTGATCAAGCCCCTGTGGGTCAGCCGCGTGAAACGCGCCCTCCTCTCGGCGGGCACCACCGCCGTGCTCGCCGCCGGCCTGCTCACCGCCACCGCCACCACCTCGCAGGCCGCCACCCAGGGCCCGTGCGACCTCTACGCCGCCGGCGGCACGCCGTGCGTGGCCGCGCACTCCACCACCCGTGCGCTGTACGGCTCCTACGGCGGCCCGCTGTACCAGGTGAAGCGCGCCTCCGACGGCGCGACCAAGGACATCGGCCTGCTGGGCACCGGCGGGTACGCCAACGCGGCGGCGCAGGACGCGTTCTGCGCGAGCACCAGCTGCGTGATCACGGAGATCTACGACCAGTCCGGCAAGGGCAATCACCTCACCCAGGCGCTCAAGGGCTACTGGCCCGGGCCGGCCGCGGGCGGCAACGACAACCTGGCCAACGCCGTGGAGGCCCCGATCACGGTGGCGGGCCACCAGGCGTACGGCGTCTACATCGCCCCCGGCACCGGCTACCGCAACAACCACACCAACGGCATCGCCACCGGCGACCAGCCGGAGGGCATGTACGCGGTGCTGGACGGCACCCACTACAACGGCGGCTGCTGCTTCGACTACGGCAACGCCGAGACCAGCGGCGACGACACCGGCAACGGCCACATGGAGGCCGTCTACTTCGGCAACAGCCGCTCCTGGGGCTTCGGCACGGGCAACGGGCCGTGGGTGATGGCCGACCAGGAGAACGGCCTCTTCTCCGGCGTGAACGCCGGCTACAATGCCAACGACCCGAGCGTCAACGACCGCTTCCTGACCGCGATGGTCAAGGGCGGGCCGAACCAGTGGGCGATCCGCTCGGGCAACGCGCAGTCCGGCGGCCTGGCTACCGACTACAACGGCGTGCGGCCCAATGTGTCGGGCTACAACCCGATGCACAAGGAGGGCGCGATCATCCTCGGCATCGGCGGCGACAACAGCAACGGCGCGGCCGGCACCTTCTACGAAGGCGTGATGACCTCCGGCTACCCGAGCGACGCCACCGAGAACGCCGTCCAGGCCAACATCGCGGCGGCCGGCTACCACAGCGGATCCACCAGCACCGGAAGCCTCACCCCGGGATCCCGGATCTCGCTGAGGGCTACCACTGCCTGCTGCACCGGTGACTACATCCGCCACGACGACGCTGACGACAAGGTCGTCATCTCGTCTGTCAGTTCCGCCAGTTCGGCCACCGACAAGGCCGACGCCAGCTGGATCGTCCGGACCGGCCTGGCCAACAGCTCCTGCCTGACCTTCGAGTCCGCGAACGAGCCGGGGCTCTTCCTGCGGCACTACGCCTTCCAGCTCCACCTGAGCGCCGACGACGGCGGGAGCAACTTCGCACAGGACGCCACCTTCTGCCCGACCGCGGGCAACAGCGGCACCGGCACCTCGTTCCGGTCCGTCAACTACCCGACGAAGTACCTGCGCCACTACGACTACACGGTGTACGTGGCCGGTGACGGCGGTTCCAACGCCTGGGACTCCACGTCCTCGTGGGCGCAGGACACCAGCTGGCTCGTCGCATCCCCCTGGGGCTGACGTCTGATTGTGCCCAGCGGTGAGCACAGCGGCCCTGCGCCATCGCGGGGGCGCTGTGCTCGGGTGCTCAACGGGGCCGCTGTGCCCAGTACTTGGCGACCCTTTTCGCTCTCCGGCAGCAAGGTCCGCCGCGAGTACATCAACCGGGCGGCCGTTGCCCAAGCCGGCGGTTCACAGTCCGTTGTCCACAGACCGGCCGAGATCCCAGGCACGCTGGACGTCGGGGTCGAGTGGGTAGTCGCTGCTGCTCTGCGGCTCGCGTACACGTCGCGCCGCGTCGCGGGTGGCGAACAGCGCCACCCGTTCCGCCTTCGCGGCGCCGGTGATGCGGTCGCCGCCTTCCGCGTCGAGGTTTCCGACGGTAGCAGCCAGGCGGCGGCGCAGGTCCTTGCGGGTGATGGCGGCGAGGTGCACCAGCGCGGCGAACGTCGGGTCGGCGGGCGCGTCCGAGTCCAGTTGGAGCAGCAGGTCCCTGCGGCTGCTGGTGGCCGTCAGCTGTGAACGGCGGTCCCCGAACAGCCCGAACCGCCGTCGCCCGCGCGGCTCGACCTCTCCCGCCTCGTGCAGGTCGCCCAGGTAACGGCCGCGCAGTCCGAGCGCCCTGCGGTGCAGCCAGGGGCTCAGCAGGTGGGGTTCGGAGAACGGGCGCAGGGTGGCGAGCGCGACGTCGAGCTGCGTGCTTCCGACGGGCGTCTCATCAAGGATGATCACGCGGCCGCGTTGGACGGCGATCCGCTCGGCCCTGGCCAGGCTTACGAGTTCGGCGCCGGCCAGCGCGAGGTCCAGACGCTCCCCGCCGCGCAGCGCGCCGGACCGTCCGTCGAATGCCACCAGTGCCACGCCCCGGGCCAGGTTCATGGCATCACGCTAGAGCGGGGCCGCCCCGCTGGGAAGTCCCGACCGGAAGCTTCTGACGGAACCGCATGACGGGTGTGGCCGAACCGAAAGACCGGCCCTGGCCGTCGACTCCGGCCAGTGCATGCTCGACCCGGACCACAGGAGCAAGAGGCAGCACGCGTTTCCCCGCGCCCGCGTCCCCGGCCTCCGGGCGGGGCTTGGCCGCCGCGTACTGGGCAGGAGGCCCGGCCTTCTCCCGTTACGGAGGGCCGGTCACCGCGGCATGATCGCCCGGAGCGTCCGCGGCTGACGCGGCAGCACCAATGAGCCTACAATGCAAGGGAGTTCACCGCGGCAGGTGCCACACCCCGGGTTCGCTGCCCATGAAGAGCTGCGGGTCGGGGACCCCCCATGTCCCTTGGCCGCCCTCACCCCGCCGCGCCGACCGCCCCCCGCACCAGCGCCCGCGCCGTGGCCGCGTCGGGTGCGCTGAGGGCGAGCCCGGCAAGGTCGCCGCACTCCTGGAGGGTGTGGGCCGCGAGGGCGGCCCGTACCTCGGGGAGGCAGGAGGGGGCGGTGGACAGGCTGGTCACGCCCAGGCCGACCAGGACCAGGGCGAGCGCCGGGTCCGAGGCGGCCTCGCCGCAGACGCCGGCCGGCTTGCCGTGGGCGGCGGCCGCGCGGGCGGTGGTCGCGACGAGTTCGAGCAGGGCGGGCTGCCACGGGTCGAGCAGGTCGGCGAGGGCGCCCAGGGTGCGGTCGGCCGCGAAGGTGTACTGGGCGAGGTCGTTGGTGCCGATGCTGAGGAAGTCGCAGACCCCGGCCAGCCGGTCCGCGCGCAGGGCGGCGGCCGGGACCTCGACCATGGCGCCGGCCAGTGGCAGGCCGTGGGCGCGGACCCGGGCGGCGAACTGCTCCGCCTCGTGCGGGACGGAGACCATGGGCGCCATCACCCAGACCTCGGCGCCGCTGCTGGCGGCCGCGGCGGCGATCGCGGCGAGCTGGGTCTCCAGCAGCTGGGGGTCGCGGGCGGCCGTGCGCAGGCCGCGGATGCCGAGGGCCGGGTTCTCCTCGTCCGCCGCCGTCGCGAAGGGCAGCGGCTTGTCCGCTCCGGCGTCGAGGGTGCGGACCACCACCCGGCGGCCCGGGAAGGCGTCGAAGACCTGCCGGTAGGCGGCGGTCTGTTCGTCGAGGCCCGGTGCCTCGGCGCGGTCGAGGTAGAGGAACTCGGTGCGGAAGAGCCCGACGCCCTCGGCGTCGGCCGCGGCCGCGCCCGGCAGCTCGGTGAGCGCACCGAGGTTGACCAGCAGTCCGACCGGGTGGCCGTCAGCGGTGCGGCCCGGGCCGCGCACGGCGCGCACCCGCTCGCGGCGGAGCTGTTCGCGGGCCGCCGCCTCGCGTACCGCCTCGGCGGTCGGGTCGAGTTCGACCAGGCCCTCGGCGCCGTGCACCAGCACCGGCCGGCCGTCGCGGAGTTCCGCCGCGCCGGCGCAGCCGACCACGGCGGGCAGGCCGAGGGCCTTGGCCAGGATGGCGGTGTGGCTGGTCGGGCCGCCGCGCACGGTGACCAGGGCCAGCACCCGCGCCGGATCGAGCAGCGCGGTGTCGGCCGGGGCGAGGTCGTCGGCGACCAGGACGTACGGGTGGCCCGGATCGGGCAGCCCGGGCACGGGCAGGCCGAGCAGGCGGGCGATCGCCCGGTCGCACAGGTCGTCCAGGTCGGCAGCGCGCTCGGCGAAGTAGCCGCCGGCGGCGTGCAGGGCGTCGCGGAAGCCGTCGAAGGCCCCGGCGAGGGCGCGGGCACCGTCGCGGCCTTGGGCGACCAGCTCGGCCGCACGGTCCGCGAGGACGGGGTCGGCGGCCATCATCGACTGGGCCGTGAGCACGACGGCGGCCGGGCCGGCCGCGTCGGCCGCCCGCCGGGCGAGGTCGGCGACGACGCCGGCCAGGGCTTCGCGGACGGCCGCCGCCTCGGCCTCGGGGTCCGTGACGGCGGCCGGCGCGGGCAGCGCGGGCGGGGGAGCCATCCGGGCCACCGGGCCGGACGCGCTGCCGCCGCCAACGGGGATGCCGGTGAGCGGACCGTTCACCGTGCGGCGTCCAGGTCCTCGGTGAGCAGCTCGGCGAGCTCCGCCAGGGCCTGCTGCGCCTGCTCGCCCTCGGCGCTGAGCTCCAGGGTGTCGCCCGGGCCGGCGGCCAGGGCCAGCACCGAGAGCAGGCTGCGGGCGTCCACCGCGGGCTGGCCCGGCCGGCCGACGGTGACCTTGACCGGCTGGCGGGCGGCGGCCTGGACGAAGAGCGAGGCCGGGCGGGCGTGCAGTCCGTTCTGCGAGCCGACGGTGACCAGGAGCTGGGGCATGACGCTTCCTCAGGGTGGGTGGTGGAACCGGTGGGTGGTGGAGGGGCGGCAGCCCGCGCCGAGGGGTGGGGCCGGGCTGCCGCCGGGCCCGGTCCGCGGTCGGGGGCGGGAGCTGCGGCCGGGCGGCTTGTGGTTTCACCCCCGCTTTCGGGGTGTGCCGATTGGTTCTACGCCCGAATGTCGCCGGATGTCAACATAATCGGGCATCCCGAGTCGGCGGCCGGACCCTTGACTTTCGACCGCCAGGGCCTATGGTTCAGACTCAACCAGGCGTGAACAGACATGAAACGGACCTGATCCCACATGTACGCTACCGAGCGCCAGCAGCGCATCCTGCTTCTCACCCAGGAGCAGGGCCGGGTGGACGTGCCCTCCCTCGCCGAGGAGTTCGGCGTCACGCAGGAGACCGTCCGGCGCGACCTGAGCTCCCTCGACCGGGCCGGCCTGCTGCGCCGGGTGCACGGCGGCGCCGTGCCCGCCGGCGGACTCCACCTGGAGCCCGGGCTCGCGGAGCGCGACAGCACGGCGGCCGCCGAGAAGGAGCGGATCGCCCGTGCCGCACTGGAGCTGCTGCCCACCCAGGGCAGCATCCTGCTGGACGCCGGAACGACCGTCTCCCGGCTGGCCGCGCTGCTGCCGCCGGACAGCACCCTGACCGTCGTCACCAACGCCCTGCCGGTGGCGGCCCGGCTGGCCGACCACCCGAACCTGACCCTGCACCTGGTCGGCGGGCGGCTGCGGCACCGCACGCAGGCCGCCGTCGACGCCTGGGCGCTGCGCGACCTCGCCGACGTCCACGCCGACCTGGCGGTGATCGCCACCAACGGCTTCTCCCGCGAGGGCGGGCTGAGCACCCCGGACCTCGCCGAGGCGGCGGTCAAGCGGGCCATGGTGGCGGGCGCCCGCCGGGTGCTCCTGCTGGCGGACTCCGCCAAGTACGGCGTCCGGCACTTCGCCCGGTTCGCCGGGCTGGACCAGGTCGACGTGCTGGTCACGGACACCGGCCTGGACGAGGAGTCGGCCACCGAGATCGAGAATCAAGGACCGGAAGTCATCCGCGCATGATCGTCACCGTCACACCGAACCCGAGCCTCGACCGCACCTACGAACTCCCGGAACTGCGCCGGGGCGAGGTCAACCGGGCGGCCACCGACCGCGTCGACCCCGGCGGCAAGGGCGTCAACGTCGCCCTCGCACTCACCGCGGCCGGCCACCGGGCCGCCGCCGTGCTGCCGCTCGGCGGAACCTCCGGGCAGCTGCTCTCGGAACTGCTGCTCCGTCAGGGCATCGAGGTGGCCGCCGTGCCGGTGGGCGGCGCCACCCGGACCAACGTCTCGGTGGTGGAGGCCGGCGGCACGCTCACCAAGCTCAACGCGGCGGGCCCGGAACTCACCGCGCAGGAGTCGGCGGCCCTGCTGGCCGCCGTCCGCCTGGCCCCCGGAACCTACGACCGGGTGGACTGGCTGGCCTGCTGCGGCAGCCTGCCGCGCGGCGTCGGGCCCGAGTGGTACGCCGAACTGGTCGCCCAGGTGCACTCCGGCGGCGCCCGGATCGCGCTGGACACCTCCGGCCCCGCGCTGCTCGCCGCGCTGACGGCCCGCCCGGACGTGGTGAAGCCGAACCGCGAGGAACTGGCCGAGGCCGTCGGCCGGCCGCTTGCCACCATCGGCGACGCCGTCGACGCCGCGGGCGAGCTCCGCAAGCTCGGCGCGCAGCAGGTGCTGGCCAGCCTCGGCGCCGACGGGATGCTGCTGGTCGCGGAGGAGGGCAGCTGGTACGGCACCGCGCCCGTCGCCGCGGTGCGCAGCGATGTCGGAGCCGGCGACGCCTCGCTGGCCGGCTTCCTCGGCGCCGGCGGCAGCGGGCCGCGGGCGCTGGCAGCCGCGCTGGCGCACGGCGCCGCGGCCGTACAACTGCCGGGCAGCGTGATGCCGACCCCGGCCGATCTGGACCCGGCCGCGGTGACGGTGACGGCGGAGATCCCGCTGGACCGCCAGCTGCGCGGCTGAGACGTCCGGCCGTCACCGGCGGCCGGAGCACGACCCGGGGGCGGGCAGGCAACGAACAGAGATCCCAGTGAGGACCGAAGAACGATGAGCGACACCGGCAGACTGATCACCCCAGCGCTCGTGGACCTGTACCTCGCCCCCGACGACAAGTCCGAGGCGCTCCGGGCCCTGGCCCAGCGGCTGGTCGCCGAAGGCCGGGTCACCGACCTCGACGGCTTCCTCGCCGACATCGCCGCCCGTGAGGCGCAGGCGCCCACCGGCCTCGGCGACGGCATCGGCATCCCGCACTGCCGGTCCGCCCACGTCACCCGGCCCAGCCTGGCCTTCGGCCGCAGCACCCGCGGCCTGGACTTCGACGCGCCCGACGGGCGTCCGGCCGACCTGGTCTTCATGATCGCGGCCCCGGACGGGGCGGACGACGCGCACCTGCGGATCCTCGCCTCGCTGGCGCGGCGGCTGATGGACCCCCGGTTCACCGGCGCGCTGCGGGAGGCCACCGACCCGGGCACGGTCGCGGCGCTGGTCAACCAGGAGGAGGGCGCGGAAGAGAAGGCCGCGGAGGCGGAGGCGGCTCCGGCACCCGGTTCGCCGACCGGCGCCCCGGCACCCGATGCGCTCCGCCTGGTCGCCGTCACCTCCTGCCCGACCGGCATCGCGCACACCTACATGGCCGCCAAGGCGCTGGAACAGGCGGCGGCGCGGGCCGGTGCGGTGATCCAGGTGGAGACCCAGGGGTCGGCGGGCGCGACCCCGCTGGACCCGGCGGTGATCGCCGCCGCCGACGCGGTGATCTTCGCCCACGACGTCGAGATCAGGGACCGGGCCCGGTTCGCGGGCAAGCCGACGGTGGACGCGGGCGTCAAGGCCGGCGTGAACCGGCCCGACGAGCTCGTCGCCGAGGCGGCCGCACTGGCCCGGACCGGCGCCGGGGCCGCCCGCACCGCGCCCGCCGCCGCAGCGGCGGCGGCGCCTGCCACGAAGGACCAGCACTGGGGCACCCGGCTGCGCCAGTACCTGATGACCGGGGTCAGCTACATGATCCCGTTCGTCGCGGCGGGCGGTCTGCTGATCGCGCTGAGCTTCGCCATCGGCGGCTACCGGATCGCCTTCGCGCCGTCGGTGCTCGGCCACTTCGACTGGGCCTCCCGGCAGAGCTGGGCGGCGATGCTCTTCCAGACGGGCAAGGCGGCCTTCGGCTTCCTGGTGCCGATCCTGTCCGGCTACATCGCCTACGCGATCGCCGACCGGGCCGCACTGGCGGCCGGCATCGTCGGCGGCGCGATCTCGGCGGCGGTCGGCGCGGGCTTTCTCGGCGGCCTGGTCTCCGGCCTGCTCGCCGGGTTCCTGGTGCTCTGGATGGTGCGCTGGCGGGTCCCCCGGGCGATCGCGGGCATCATGCCGGTGGTGGTGATCCCGCTGCTGTCGGTCGCCGCGGTCGGCTTCCTGATGTTCGTGGTCGTCGGTTCCCCCATCGCCTCCGCGATGCGCGGCCTGACCAGCTGGCTGAACGGCCTCTCCGGCAGCAACGCGATCCTGCTCGGCGTGCTGCTGGGCGCGATGATGGCCTTCGACATGGGCGGTCCGCTGAACAAGGTGGCCTACACCTTCGCGGCCGGTGCGCTCACCACCGCCGGCACGGCCCCGGACGCGGGCAGCCTCAAGGTGATGGCGGCCGTGATGGCGGCCGGCATGACCCCGCCGCTGGGCCTGGCCCTGGCCACCACCGTGCGGGGCCGGCTCTTCACCCGCGAGGAGCGCGAGAACGGCAAGGCGGCCTGGGTGCTCGGCGCCTCGTTCATCACCGAAGGGGCGATCCCGTTCGCCGCCGCCGACCCGCTGCGGGTGATCCCCTCCGGCATGCTGGGCAGCATGGTCGCGGGCGGCCTCTCGATGGCCCTCGGCTCCACCCTGCGCGCCCCGCACGGCGGCATATGGGTGCTGCCCCTGGTCGGCAGCCCGGTCGGGTACGTGGTCGCCGTCGCGGCGGGCACGGCGGCCACGGCCGGACTGGTGGTCCTGCTCAAGGGCCTGCGCAAGCCCGCTGCGGCGGAGGCCGTGCCGGAGCTCACCGCGGGCTGAGCCGACGGTCCGTCCGAGGGACCCGGCTGTCGGGCGAGCAGGTGGTTCCCGGGGGGATCAAGCCGACTCCGTCCCCGTGTCCCCGACGGCGAGCCCGACCGCTGCCCCGGTCCCGCTGCCCGACACCGGCGGCCGCGGCGACGTCACGGCAGCCCCCGGGCACCCGGCCCGGGGGCTGCCGTGCGGTGAGCGGGTCTCAGCCGACCTGCCACTCCTGGTTGCTGCCGCCGTTGCCGGCCCACAGGCCGAGGGCGGTGCCCTGGGTGGCGGAGTAGCCGGGGACGTCGATCACCAGCCCGCTCGCCAGGTTCCGCACCACGAAGGTGGTGTTGGCCGGCGAGGTGTAGTCGCCGGCCTGGTCGAAGAGCCACCGCTGGGTGGTGCTCGCGGCGCCGCAGGTGGACTGGACCAGCCGGCTGCCCGAGGTGTCCAGGCACTTGCCGCTGCCGTCGTTCACCACCTGGTAGGTGAGGCCGGCCACCTGGCGGAGGGTCCAGCGCTGGTTGCTGCCGCCGGTGGCGGCCCATTGGATCACCGGGTTGCCGTCGTTCGGCGAGTTGTTGCTGTCGTCCATCAGCAGGCTGTCGGCCGAGCTGGTGAGGGTGTGGCTGCCGGCCGGCGGCAGCGAGGAGGTCGCGCTCCAGGTGCCGGCGGCGGTGTCCAGGGACCAGGAGTCGAGCCAGCCGACGTTCAGGGTGGTGCCGGAGGCGGTGATCGGCAGCCAGATCAGCGGGGAGGTGCCGAGGCTGGAGGTGTCCCAGCGGTCCCCGGCGTAGAGGTAGGAGGTGCCCGCGCTGCCGGTCACCGGGATGATGCCGGCGGTCTGGGAGTTGTAGGTGCTGGTCCCGGCGGTGGCGAAGCCGGTGAACGCCGACCAGGGGCCGGCCGGGGAGGGGGCGGTGGCGTACACGTTGTCATTCGTGGACCAGCCGCTCAGGTGCGAGCCCAGCAGGTAGTAGGTGCCGCCGATCCTGGCCATCGCCGGGGCCTCGTAGTCGGGCAGCAGAGCGACGGAGGAGCCGACGCTCAGGTAGTCGGCGGAGAGCCTGTCGATCCGCAGCCCGTTCGCCCGGTCCTCGCTGAGCAGGTAGGCGGTCCCGTCGGCCTCCTGGAAGAGGCTGAGGTCGCGGCTCTGGAAGCCGAGCGGCTGGAAGCTGCCCCGGTAGGTGTAGGGGCCGCACGGGGTGGAGCTGGTGGCGACCCCGACCTTGGCTTCCGAGTAGGCGGCGTTGTCGATGTGCACGTACATCACGTACGTCGCGGTGGCGGCGTTGTAGATGACCTTGGGGCGCTCGACGATGCGCTTGGGGCCGAGATCGCCGCCGGACTGCAGGGACAGCGCCCGGCCCTGGTACGTCCAGTGCTGCAGGTCGGTGGTGCTGTAGCAGGGGATGTCCTGGAAGGACGTGTCATTGGCGGTCTCGCCGGTCTTGTCCTCGCCGAAGCCGTACCAGGTCGAGCCGGCCTGGACGATGCCGAGGCCGTGGAGCTGGAGCGGGTTGCCGTTCTGGTCGTTCCAGCGGGCGCCCGGGGTGAACTGGCCGGTCGTCGCCCGGACCGTTCCGGTCGCCGCCTGTGCGGCGCCGGCCGAGAGGCCGGCGGCAGCGACCGCCGCGGCCAGGAGCACCGCCCGGAGGAGGGTGAGCAGCCGTGTGAATCGTCCGATGTTCGCCAATGCAGGTCCGTCCCTGTCTCTGTGGCGCATGGGTGGGGGAGGAGGAGGCCGATGACCACGGCTCGCGGATCGAACGCGTGAACGCCGTGTCGCGGGCGCCACCGTGTCGAGGTGTCAGCTGCCCGCCATATTTGTCATGGCCAATGACAAACTACTGGGCCGGGCCGTCCGAAGGAACCCCCGGAACACGGGAGGCTGCGAGCCGGAGCCCCTGGCGCGGGCCTGGCGCGCTCTTGAGATGATCGCGGAGAGCCTGCGTCGGGCGGGAGCGCCACGGGGCGCCCCGGCGCGGGACGGGCAGGAGGGCGGGCGCGCGGTGGCGGTCGGCGGAGTGGGCAGGAACCCGGAGGGCGGGCCGGCCTCGCAACAGGACATGCGCCGGCGGAACCTCGCCGTGGTCCTCGGCGCCGTCGCCGGGGGCGAGCTGTTCTCCCGGGCCGACGTGGCCGGGCTCACCGGGCTGACCAGGGCGGCGGTCTCCTCGCTGGTCGACGAGCTGATCGGCCGCGGCGCCCTGACCGAGGTGGAGACGGCGCCGAGCGGCCGGGTCGGCCGTCCCGGCCGGGCGCTTGCGCTGAGCGACCGGGGGCCGGCCGGTCTCGGTCTGGAGATCGGCGTCTCGCACCTGGCCGCCTGCGTGGCGGACCTGCGCGGCGAGCCCCGGCTCTGGCGGCGGGTGGAGCGGGCCAACGCGGGCCGGCCGGCCGGGCAGGTGCTGGCGGAGCTCGCCGAGCTGGGCGCCGAGGCCGAGGCAGCGGCCGCCGGGCTCGGACTGCGGGTCGAGGGCCGGGTGCTGGCGGTGCCCGGGGTGGTGCCGAAGGCGGCGCAGGGCCTGGTCGAGCACGCCCCCAACCTCGGCTGGCACGCCGTCCGGCCCGCCGAGCACTGGCCGCGGCCGCAGCAGGCGCCGGTTCCGGAGAACGAGGCCAACCTCGGTGCGCTGGCCGAGTACTGGCAGGCCGAACAGGGCGCCGAGACCATCGTGCACGTCTCCGCCGGGGCCGGGATCGGCGCCGCGCTGATCGTCGACGGGCAGCTGTTCCGCGGGGCCGGGGGATTCGCCGGGGAGCTCGGCCACATTCCCGTCCACCCCGACGGCGTGCCCTGCCCGTGCGGTTCGCGCGGCTGCCTGGAGCAGTACGCGGGCGAGGCGGCCGTGCTGCGCGAGGCCGGGCTGACGGCGGGCGGCGATCCGGTCGTCCTGCTCGCCGAGCGGGCGCGCGCCGCGGACCCGGCGGCGCTGCGGGCCCTGGAGCGGGCCGGCCGCGCCCTGGGCCTCGCGCTGGCCTCGGCGGTGAACCTCGTCGACCCCGACGGCCTGGTGCTGGGCGGCGCCTACGCCGAACTCGCCGAGTGGCTGCTGCCGGCGGTCCGGGCGGAGCTGGCCGCCCGGGTCACGGTCCGGCCCTGGCGGCCCGACACCCTGCGCAGCTCCGCGCTCGGGCGGCGCGGCGCGCTGCTCGGTGCCGCGCTGCTGACGGTCCGCCGGATCATCACGGACCCGACCCGGCTGCCGCTGGCCTGACCGGCCCGGCCATCCGCCACCCGACAGCCCGGTGAAGGGAGGCTGACGGCATAATGACCGGTCAGGCAGCTCAGCACTGGAGGCACTGACGTGGCCGTGACGGACGAGGCGATCGAGAAGATCAAGGTGATGATCCTCTCCGGCCGGCTCAAGCCCGGTGACCGGCTGCCCAAGGAGCCCGACCTGGCCGCCCAGCTGGGCCTCTCCCGCAACTCGCTCCGGGAGGCGGTGAAGGCGCTCTCCCTGCTCAACGTGCTCGACGTGCGCCAGGGCGATGGCACCTATGTGAGCAGCCTGGAGCCGGGGCTGCTGATGGAGGCGCTGACCTTCCTCCTCGACCTGCACCAGGACGGGTCGGTGGTGGAGCTCTTCCAGGTGCGGGCGCTGCTGGAGTCGGCCGCCGCCGGACTGGCCGCCCAGCGGGCGACCGAGGAGGAGCTGGCCCGGATGGCCGAGCTGCTGGACGGCCTCGGGCCGGACCCGACGGTCGAGGAGCTGGTGGCGAACGACCTCGAGTTCCACCAGCTGATCGCCCGGGCGAGCGGCAACACCGTGCTGGCCTCGCTGCTGGACTCGCTGGCCCAGCGCACCGCCCGGGCCCGGATCTGGCGCGGCGTGACGCAGGCCCAGGCGGTGGAGCGCACCATGGCCGAGCACCGCGGCCTGCTCGACGCACTGGCCGCGCACGACGTGGAGACCGCCAAGGCGCGCGCCACGGTGCACGTCAACGGCGTGCTGGAGTGGCTGCGCAAGGCGCTCTGAGGGCGGCCGGAGAAGGATCGGCGGCGGGCTCCGGGAACGACGCCACGGCCTCCTCACGGGGGAAGGCCGCCGGGATCCGGCAGCCGCGCCACCCAGGCTGGCTCGGCCGCCGTCGCGAGGCCGCCCACGGCAACTGAGGCACCGTCAGCGCCCCGGCGGGTCAGGGACGCTGGCGGACCGGCGGGTTCAGACGGTGGCGGGCGGGGCGGCGGTGCTGCTCCGCTCCACCAGGGTGGTCGCCAGCTCCACCCGCAGGGTGCTGGGCTGCGCCCCCCGGGCCAGGTCGAGCACCATCCGGGTGGCCACCTCGGCCATCTCGGTGAGCGGCTGGCGCACGGTGGTGAGCGGCGGCCCGACCCAGCGGGCCAGCGGCAGGTCGTCGAAGCCGACCACGCTCAGGTCGTCGGGGATCCGCAGGCCCAGCTCGCGGGCCGCCTGGTAGAGCCCGAGCGCCTGGAGGTCGTTGCCGGTGAAGACGGCGGTCGGGCGGTCCGGTGCGCGCAGCAGCTCCAGACCGGCGCGGTAGCCGGCCTCGTGGTGGAAGTCGCCGTCCCGCACCAGGGCCGGGTCGAACGGCAGGCCGGCGGTCTCCAGGGCCGCCCGGTAGCCGTCCACCCGGGCGCGGCTGCACATCATCCGGGCCGGGCCGGCGATCACGCCGATCCGGCGGTGGCCCAGGTCCAGCAGGTGCCGGGTGGCGGCCAGGCCGCCGTTCCAGTTGGTGGCGCCGACCGCCGGCACCTCCAGGCCCGGGTCGCCGGCCGGATCCACCATCGCGAACGGGATGCCACGGCTGTTCAGCTGCTCGCGCTGGGCCGCGTCGAGGCCGGAGAGCACCAGCACCACGCCGGTGGGGCGGCGGGCCAGCACGCCGTCCACCCAGGACTGGCCCAGGCTGAGCCGGCCGGAGGACTCGGAGAGCACCACCCAGAGCCCCTCCTGGCGGACCACGTTCTCCACCCCCCGGATGACCTCCATCGCCCAGGGGCTCTCCAGCTCGTGGAAGACCAGCTCCAGCAGCGGCGCCGCATGACCGGCGCCGCGCCGCTGGTAGCCGTGCTGGCGCAGCAGCTCCTCGACCCGCTCCCGGGTGGCGGGCGCGACGTCGGCGCGGCCGTTCAGCACCTTCGAAACTGTCGGGGTCGAGACGCCCGCCTCGCGGGCTATCTCCGCCAGGGTCGCCGTTCCGGTCACCGCTGCCTCCCCCTCGGTCCCTGCCTGCGCCTTCGCACTCCCCGAACGTGTCACGGGACGGATGGTAGCCCCTGACCGGCATCCGTGGACAGCAGTGCGAACCTCTGGTCGAGCCCTGGGGCGCCTGGGGTGCGGAACACGCCCCTCCGGCAAGCTTCGGAAATGCCTTCGAAACAATCGAGGTGCCGGCCGGCGCGGCCGGGGCGGCGCGCTGATCCGGCCCGATCCGCCGCCGCCGTCCTACGCTGGAGACCGGGCGCCGGATGCGGTTCCGGCACGCTCGGCGGTCCGGACGGAGGCATCGCTCGTGGAGACGTTCGGTGGACGGGACGCGCCCACGGCGGTCATCGCGGTGGACCCGGACGGCACGGTCAGCGGCTGGAGCGAGGGCGCTTGCCACCTGCTCGGACGGACGGCGGCGGAGACCGTCGGACGCCCGGCCGCGGAGCTGCTGGTGGATCCCCCGGCGGGGTTCCCGGAGAGCTGCGGCACCGGCACCGACCCCGCGGGTCCGGTGGCCTTCCGCCACCCGGACGGTTCCACGCTGGACGCCGTGGTGACGGTGCACCCGCTGCACGGCACCGACGGGCAGCTCCTCGGCCGGGTGGTGACCGCGCAGCGCTGGGACCGCCGCCCGGTGATCGCCGACCGCGCCTTCGAGCAGTGCCCCTTCGCGCTCGGGGTCTATGACCCGGAGCTGCGCTTCCTCTGGATGAACGCCGTGGCCGGCGACGTGATCGCGCACTCGGAGGAGCAGGTGCTCGGTGAGAAGTACCGCGAGCTCTTCCCGGAGCTGGAGGGCCTCGCCTACACCAACCAGCTCTCCGAGGTGGCCAGGACCGGCGAGCCCGCGCGGCTCATCACCGTCTTCCGCCCCCGCGGCAGCGACTACGCCAACGCCTGGGCCACCAGCATGTGGCCGGTCCGGGACGCCGAGGGGCGGATCCGCGCGGTCGCCAACTGGGGCTTCGACATGAGCGCCGAGTACTGGGCCCGCCAGCGGCTGCTCATCCTCAAGGAGGCCGGCAGCGGCATCGGACGGACCCTCGACGTGGTCAGCACCGCCGGGGAGCTGGCCGGGGCGGCCGTGCCGGGCTTCGTGGACCTGGTCACCGTCGACCTCTTCGAGGAGGTGCTGCGCGGCGAGGAGCCGCCCTCCGCCACGAGCTTCGCCGCCGGCGGCACCGTCGTGCTCCGGCGGGCCGGCCGGAGCGGGGCTGAGCAGGAGGAGGACCGGGCCGCCGAACCCCCGCCACCGGTGCACTACTCCCCGAACTCCCTGGTGGTCCGGTGCATGGCGGCCGGCCGGTCGACGGTGCAGCTCGCGGCCGAACCCGGCCCGGGCGGGGAGTGGGGCTTCGGCCCGGGTCTCGCCGCCGACCCGGCGCACTGGCCGCCGGGCAATCCGGTGATCGACGGAACCCTCGGCGCGGTCGGGCAGACCGGCCGGATCATCGTGCCGCTGCTGGCGCGCGGGGCCCTGCTCGGCGTGGTGACCTTCGCCCGCGGGGACCGGCCCGAGGCCTTCACCGCCGACGACCTGATCCTCGCCGAGGAACTGGCCGCCAAGGCGGCCGTCGCCATCGACAACGCCCGCCGCTACACCCGCGAGCACACCACCGCGCTGACCCTGCAGCGCAGCCTGCTGCCCCAGCGGCTGCCCGGCCACCAGGCGGTCGAGGCGGCCACCCGCTACCTGCCGGCCGCCGCCGGGGCGGGCGTCGGCGGCGACTGGTACGACATCATCCCGCTCTCCGGGGCCCGGGTTGCCCTGGTCGTCGGCGACGTGGTCGGGCACGGGCTGCACGCCTCGGCCAGCATGGGCCGGCTGCGCACGGCGGTCCGGACCCTGGCCGACGTGGACCTGCCGCCGGACGAGCTGCTGACCCACCTGGACGACCTGGTCCTGCGGCTCTCCAGCCTCCGGCCGGAGGAGGACGGATCGGCCGGCGAGTCCGGCGCCACCTGCCTCTACACCGTCTACGACCCGGTCTCCCGCCGCTGCACGCTGGCCAGCGCGGGCCACCCGCTGCCGCTGGTCATCGCCCCGGACGGCACCAGCCTCCCGGTGCCCGCCCGCCACGGGCCGCCGCTCGGCATCGGCGGGCTGCCGTTCGAGGCGACCGAGCTCGAACTGCCCGAGGGCAGCCTGCTCGCCCTCTACACCGACGGCCTGGTGGAGAGCCGGGAACGCGACGTGGACCAGGGCGTCGCGGAGCTGCGCCGGGTGCTGGCCGGGCCGTCCTCCTCGCCGGAGGCGCCGTGCGACCTGGAAGCGCTGTGCGACACGGCGTTGGAGGCCATGCTCCCCGTCGACCGCACCGACGACGCCGCGCTGCTGCTCGCCCGCACCCGGGCCCTGGACCCCCAGCACGTGGCCTCCTGCGACATCGAGCCGGACACCTCGCAGGTGGCCGAGGCGCGGCGGTTCGCCGCCGAGCGGCTGCGCGCCTGGGGCCTGGAGGAGGCGGAGTTCGTCACCGAACTGGTCGTCAGCGAGCTGGTCACCAACGCCATCAAGTACGGCCGGCCGCCGATCAGGCTGCGGCTGATCCGCGACCTGGAGCTGATCTGCGAGGTCTCCGACGCCAGCGACACCAGCCCGCGCCTGCGCCGGGCGCGGGACGTCGACGAGGGCGGCCGCGGCCTGATGCTGGTCGCCCAGCTCAGCAAGGCCTGGGGCACCCGGCACGGCACCAACGGCAAGACGATCTGGTGCGCGCAGACCCTCGGCCCGGAGTAGTCAGCGCTCGGCCGGCTCCGCGCGGCGGGGAGCCGGGGCGGTGCTGGCCCGCAGGGAGACCGGCGGGGCGGGCAGGAGGTGGCGCGGCGATCCGCTCCACCAGCAGCTCGACGGCCCGGGCGCCCATCTGCTGGGCCGGGACGTCCGCGGCGGTGAGCGGCGGGCGGAAGTCCTCGGCCCACCGCCGGGCGGCGACGCCGGCGAACGAGAAGCCGCCGGGCACGGGCAGGCCCGCCTCCGCCAGGGCGTGCTGGATGCCGGGCAGGGCGGCCTCGTCGAGGGTGACGGCGGCGGTCACCTCGGGGTGTTCGGCGCGGATGCGCCGGACCACGGCGTGGCCGGCGGCAGCGTCGTCGCCGCACGGGTAGGCGAAGCCCGCGAGGCCGCGTTCGGCGACCGCGGCGGCGAAGCCCTCGGCGGCGCGCAGTCCGGGCCCGTAGCCGGCGGCGACCAGCTCGGGGGAGCGGTTGATCAGGGCGAGGGCGCGGTGCCCGAGGTCGGCCAGGTGGTGTACGCAGCCGGCGATGAGGGCGGCGTAGTCGACGTCGATCCAGGGCATCCGGTGGTCACCGGCGGTGTGGCCGATGCCGACGAACGGCAGGTCCTCGCGCAGCAGCCGGAGGGCGCGCGCCGCGGCGTCGGGCTTGTAGTCCAGCTCGTCGATGACCCGCTGGATGCGCCGCCTGGTGGCCTCGGAGACCGGCCGCTTGCCGCTCAGCGCGTACGAGACGGTGCTGCGGGACACGCCGGCGCGGCGCGCGATCTCCCCCATGTCATCGTGCTCCCGATGCCGGATGTCGCGGCTGATCGAATCGGTTCGATACCCCTAGCCATCCGGCAGCCCGGCTAAACCCCGACTCCTGTCAGAGCTCTTGACGACCCCGTACCGCTCTCCCTACCGTCCTGTCGAACCGGTTCGCCGAACCGGTTCGATGAGCTCGCGCTCCCCACCCGGAGGAGAACCGCCGTGCACCTCACCAGAAGGGCCGGGGCGCTGCTGTGCGCCCTGACCGCCGCCCTCGCGGCCCCGCTCACCGCCACCCCCGCGCACGCCGCCGACACCTCGGTGACCGTCGACTTCGCCACCGCCGGTGGCGCCCCCACCTACCACGCCTCCGGCACCCTCTACGGGATGAGCCCGGACGGCTCCCTGCCGCAGGACCACTTCTACACCGACATCAAGTGGCACCTGGAGCGGGCCGGCGGCGCCCAGCTCAACAGCGGCGGCTACGCCACCAGCCTGGCCGACTACCAGACCCGCTGGAACGCCACCCTCGCCCAGTACAAGCGCACCGCCGCCCTCGGCGGCACCTTCGTCCTGCTCCCGCACGACCTGTGGGGCGCCGACGGCACCACCAACCAGGGCTTCCCCGGCGACAACGGCGACTGGACCCAGTTCGACGCCTTCGTCAGCCGGCTCTTCTCCGACGTCAGGGCCAACGGCATGACGGTGGAGTGGGACCTGTGGAACGAGCCGGACGGCAGTGGCTTCTGGGCCCGGTCGCAGACCCAGTACCTGCAGATGTGGTCGCGGTTCTACGCCGACGTGCGGTCGGCCTTCCCCGGCCAGCTCATCGTCGGGCCGAGCAGCGCGAGCCAGCCGGCCTCCGGCAACTCCTGGTGGAACACCTACCTGAGCTACGTCAAGGCCAACGGCGTCGCCCCGGACATCTACAGCTGGCACGACGAACCCGCCGACCCCGTCCCCGGTACCGCGAGCGCGGACTCCACCCTCGCCGCCCACGGACTCGCCAACACCCGTCCGTACCAGATCAACGAGTACGGCGCCTACTCCCAGCAGAACCCCGGCGGCGCGGCCTGGTACATCGGCCGGCTGGAGCGGTCCGGTGCCGACGGGCTGCGCGGCAACTGGGCCTCGGGCACCGGCCTGCACGACTACGAGGCCAACCTGCTGACCCGGAACAGCGCGGGACAGTACCTGCCGCGCGGCGAGTGGTTCATGTACCGCTACTACGGTGCGCAGACCGGAAACATCGTCAACCTCGTTCCCGGCAACGGCATCGACGGCCTCGCCACCAAGGACGACACGGCGGGCAACGCCAAGGTCCTGCTGGGCTCCAACGGCAACACCGGCAACGTCACCGTCAACCTCACCGGGCTGAACACCACCTCCGTGGTGCAGAACGGGCGGGTCCGCGCCGTGGTGCAGCGGGTGCCCGACGGGGCGGCGGTGGACGGCCCGGTCACCGTCTCCGACAGCACGCTGTCCGTCGGCAACAACGCCGTCTCGGTGACCGTCCCCTACACCAACGCCAAGGACGGCTACACGGTCACGCTGCTCCCGCCCGCCGACACCACCGTCGCCACGGTCGCGGTCAGCGAGAACAGCGGGCAGTGCCTGGACGACACCAACGTCTCCGCCAGCCCCGGCACCCAGTACCAGCAGTACTCCTGCGAGGGCGGGTACCAGCAGATGCTCGACCTGAAGCCGGTGGCCGGCGCGGCCGACACCTACACCGTGGTGAACGAGCACAGCGGTCTCTGCCTCGATGTCTCCGGCGCCTCCACCGCCGACGGCGCGGCGGTGATCCAGTGGAGCTGCAACGGGCGGACCAACCAGGAGTTCACCCTCCGTCCGGTCAGCGCCCTCGGCAACGGGCAGGACTACCAGCTGGTCGCCGCCCACAGCGGCAAGTGCGTCGACGTCACCGGCGTCTCCACCGCGCCGGGTGCCCTGGTCCACCAGTGGACCTGTGACACCGGCAGCACCCTCGGCACCAAGACCAACCAGGTCTGGCGGCTGCTCGGGAAGGGCTGACGGCCCGGCCTCAGCCCGTGAGCTGGTTGGCCCAGAGGCCGGGGTCGTCCACGTTGGCCTTGGTGACCAGGGGGGAGGGCAGCTGGTCCTCCAGGCCGTTGGGCAGGGCGATGACGGTGGAGCCGTGGTCGGTCGGGCCGGGCTTGAGGACCGTGCCGGCCGCCGCGGCCTGGGCGTAGGCGAGGGCGTACTTGGCGTACTGGTCGGCCGGCTGGCTGATCGTCGCGTCGATCGAGCCCTTGCGGATCGCGTCGAGCTCGGCGGGCGTGCCGTCGTCGGCGACGACGGTGATGTGGCCGGCCTGGCCGGCGGGCTTGAGCACGCCCTTCTGCTGGAACAGGTTCAGCACGGGCTGCAGGAAGGCGCCGCCGGACTCCAGGTAGACGGCGTTCAGGTCCGGGGTGGCCGCCAGGGCGTCGCCCAGCTTCGCGGCGGCCACGTCGGGCTTCCAGTCGGTGGGCAGCTGGTACAGCTGGATGCCGGGGAACTCGGTGTGCAGGCAGTGGGCGAAGGCGGTGGACCGGTCGTAGCCGTTGATCGAGTCCTGGGCGCCCTGCAGGTCGGCGACCTTGCCCTTGCCGCCGAGCTGCTTGCCCAGGTACTCGCAGGCGCTGGTGCCCATGGCGCGGTTGTCGGCCCGCACCACCATGTAGACCTCGCCGCTCTCGGGCACGGTGTCCACGCTGATCGCGTGGATCCGCTTGGCCAGCAGCTCGTCCAGCACCGTCTCGGTCGTGGTGGTGTTCTGCGGGGCGAGCACGACGGCGCTGGGCCGCTGGGCGGCGAGCGACCTGACGTTGGCGGCGAACCTGCCGTCGTCACCGTCGGACTGGGTGATGGGCAGGACGTCGAGGTGGCCGGCGGTGATGTCCTGCCGGAGGAACTTGGCGTACGCCTGCCAGAACGCCGTGTCGGTGCGCGGGATGTCGATGCCGATGCCCGCTAATGGCGCGGCGGGTTGGCTGGGGGAGCTGCTGTCCGGTGCGCAGCCGGCCAGGGTGCCGGTGAGCAGCAGGATGCTGCCGCCGATCGCCGTGGCGGGCCCGGTGGTGGGTCTGATCACTGGTCGGACCGTTCTGGGGGTTCGGGCGGGGTTCACGGGTCGAGCAGGCCGGAGCCGTCGGCTGCGCCGCCGGCCAGCCACTCCTCCACCGCGGCGACGTGCACCGCGCTGGCGCTCGCCGCGAGCAGCGCGTCCCGGGCGGTGAGGGCGCGCCAGATCGCCTCGTGCTCGCGGTGGGCCTGCTCGCGCGCGGTGGTGGAGGGGGCTCCGCCGGCGGCGGGCCGGGGGGCCCTGCCGCGGATGATCCGCAGGCGCTGGGTGTGGGTGGAGAGGATGCCCAGCAGGGTGGAGAGCACCGGGTTGCCGACGGCATCGGCGATGGTGCGGTGGAACTCGATGTCCAGCTCGATGAACTCCTCGATGTCCTCCGCCTCGGCGCTGCGGTCGAGGAGGGCGCGCAGGGCGCCGAGCTGGTCGCCGGTCAGCAGGCCGGCCGCCAGGGCGGCGACCGGCGGCTCCAGCAGCCGCCTGACCTGGAGCAGTTGCTGGGCGCTGGCGCCGTGCGAGACGTCCGCGGCGAAGGCCATCGCCTCCAGCAGCAGGTGCGGCTCCAGGCCGGAGACGAAGGTGCCGTCGCCCTGCTTGGTGACCAGGATCCGCATCGCCGTCAGGGCGCGCACGGCCTCGCGCAGCGAGCTGCGGGAGAGGCCGAGCTGTTCGGACAGATCGGCCTCGTTGGGCAGCCGCGCCCCGGGACGCAGGACACCGCCGACGATCATCTCCTTGATCTTCTCGATCGCCTGGTCGGTGACCGCCACGGTCACTCCTGCTTCTCGCCGGAGGCGAAGCGGGAGACGATCAGGGCGAGGATGATGATCGCGCCGTTGAGGAACTGGTTCCACAGCGGCGGGACACCGGCCAGGGTCATCACGTTGACGACCAGCTGGAGGGTGAGCACGCCGGTGAGGGCGCCGAAGAGGGTGCCGCGCCCGCCGTTGAGGCTGACGCCGCCGATGACGGTGGCGGCGAAGACCTGGAAGATCCAGCCGTTGCCCTGGTCGGCGGAGATGGAGCCGTAGTGGCCGGTGTAGAGGACGCCGGCGAAGGCGGCCAGGGCGCCGCCGAGGATCAGGACGCTCCAGACGATCCGGTCGACCCGGATGCCGGCGGCGCGGGCGGCTTCGGCGTTGCCGCCGATCGCGTAGAGCGCGCGGCCGTGGCGCAGCCAGGCCAGGGCGCAGCCGCCGAGGAGGAAGAGCAGGGCGCAGATCCAGATCGCGGCGGGGGCGCCGAGCCAGCTGGCGCCGCCGAGGTAGCGGAAGGAGCTGGGCACGTTGACGATGGACTGGCCCTGGGAGACGGCGACCTGGAGGCCGCGCAGCAGGGTGAGGGCGCCGAGGGTGACGATGAAGCCGTTGAGGCGCAGCTTGAGGATGAGGAAGCCGTTGATCGCGCCGATGGCGGCACCGACGGCCAGGCAGACCGGGATGGCGGTCCAGCTGGGGAGCAGGCCGATGCCGTTGAAGCGGCCGCCGTGGTCGGGCAGGACCAGCCACATGGCGATGACGGGGGCGACGCCGATGGTGGACTCGAGGGAGAGGTCCATCCGGCCGGCGATCAGGATCAGCGCCTCGGCCAGCACCAGCAGGCTCAGCTCGGTGGCCTGCTGGCCGACGCCGAGCAGGTTGTCGGTGGTGAGGAAAGCCGGGGAGACGGCGAAGCCGATGATCCCGAGGACCAGCAGCACGGGGACCAGCGACAGGTCCCGGTAGCGGGCCAGGTCGATCCGACGGCCGGTGGGAGCCGGTGCGAGGGCGCTCGGTTCAGTGGTCGCAGACATGCTCTTCCTTCGGATCGTTCGTGGCGGTCATGCCCTCCATGGCGGTGACCAGTTGTTCGTCGCTCCAGCCGTGGGCGAACTCGGCGACCACCCGGCCGTGGAACATCGCCAGCACCCGGTCGCAGACCCGCAGGTCGTCGAGCTCGTCGGAGACGATCACCGCGGCCTTCCCGCTGTCGGCGACCTGGCGGATGGTGCCGAGCAGGGACTCCTTGGACTTGATGTCCACGCCGTTGGTGGGCCGGATGGCGACCAGCACGTGCGGCTCGGTGGCCAGCGCCCGGGCGATCACCACCTTCTGCTGGTTGCCGCCGGACAGGTCCGAGACCGGCACCTGCGGCCCGGGGGTCTTGATGTCCAGGCCGGCGATCATGCGCTCGGCGAAGGCCCGGGTCCGGGAGGGGAGCACGGTGCCGAACGGGCCGAGCTGGTCGGTGACCGTGAGGGTGGCGTTCTCGGCGACGCTGCGCTGCGGGACCAGGCCCTGGAGGTGGCGGTCCTCGGGGACGAAGCCGATGCCGGCGGCGAGCGCGGCCGGGACCTGGCCGCCGCGGACCGGCCGGCCGGCCACGGTGATGGTGCCCTCCTTGGGGCGGTGCAGTCCGGCCAGGGTCTCGCCGACCTGGACGTTGCCGCTGCCGGCGGCGCCGGCCAGGCCGACCACCTCGCCGGCCCGGGCGGTCAGCGAGAAGTCCCGGTAGGCGCCGGCCAGGCTCAGCCCGGCGGCCTGGAGAAGCGGTTCGCCGTCCGGCACCGTGCGGCCGGCCACCGACCAGGCGGGTTCGGCGCCCCGGCCGGCCTCCCCGGTCATCGCCTCGACCAGGGCCTGCTGGCCGAGCTCGGCCACCGGGGCGGTGAGGATGTGCCGGGCGTCCCGGTAGACGGTGACCGTCCGGCAGACCTCGTACACCTCCTGGAGGTGGTGCGAGATGAAGAGGAAGGCGACGCCCTGCTCCTGGAGTTCGCGCAGCTTGGCGAAGAGCCGCTCGATGCCGCGGGCGTCCAGCTTGGCGGTCGGCTCGTCCAGGATGATGAACCGGGCGCCGAACGAGAGCGCGCGGGCGATCTCAATGAACTGGCGCTGCTCAACGGTCAGTTGCTCGGCCCGCGCGGTGGGGTCGACGTCCACGCCGTACTCGGCGAGCAGCTCGGCCGCCCGGCTGCGCAGCTGCTTCCAGCTGACCGGTCGCAGCGCGCCGGAGCTCTGCCGGTTCAGGAACAGGTTCTCCGCGACGCTGAGCGCGGGGATGATGGTGGAGCGCTGGTAGACGCAGGCCACCCGGGAGCGCCAGGCGTCGGTGTCGCCGGGCGCGGGGGAGGGCTCGCCGTTGAAGCGCAGGGTGCCGGTGTCCGGCTGCTGAAGGCCCGTCAGGATCGAGACGAGCGTGGACTTGCCGGCGCCGTTGCGCCCGACCAGCGCGTGCGACTCGCCGGGGGCGACGGAGATGCGGGCGTCGCTGAGGGCGACGGTGGCGCCGAAGCGCTTGCTGATGCCGTCGGCCTCGACGACGGGGCTGGGATCCGCCATGGCGGGTGTCCTTTCGCGGTGGTACCCGGGCCCGAACGGAGCGGGCCCGGGGACGGATCAGTGGCCGACGTTGTTGCCCCAGAGGGACTTGTCGTCCACGTTGTCCTTGGTCACCAGCGGGGCGGCGAGCTGGTCCTCCAGGCCGTTGGGCAGCGTGATGATGGTGGAGTCGTGGTCGGTCGGGCCGGCCTGGAAGGTCTTGCCCTCGGCGGCGGCCTCCGCGTAGAAGAGCGCGTACTTGGCGTACAGGTCGGCCGGCTGGGAGACGGTGGCGTCGATCTGGCCCTGGCGGATCGCGTCGAACTCCTGCGGGATGCCGTCGTTGGAGACGATGGCGATGTGGCCCGGCTGGCCCACCGGCTTGAGCAGGCCCTTCTGCTGCAGCAGGGCGAGGGTGGGCTGCAGGAAGGCGCCGCCGGCCTGCATGTAGATGCCGGCCAGATCGGAGTTGGCGGCGAGGGTGGACTGCAGCTTGGCGGAGCCGACGTCGCCCTTCCAGTCGGTGGCCAGCTCGATCACCTGCATGTCGGGGAACTCGCTCTTCATGCAGGAGGCGAAGGCCTCCGAGCGGTCCCGGCCGTTGATCGAGTCCAGCGCGCCCTGCAGCTCGGCCACCTTGCCCTTGCCGCCCAGCTGCTTGCCCAGGAACTCGCAGGCCTTGGTGCCGTACGCCTTGTTGTCGGCGCGCACCACCATGTAGACCTGCCCCTTGTCCGGGCGGGTGTCCACCGAGACCACCGGGATCTTCTTCGAGGCCAGGGTGTCCAGGGTGGAGGCGATCGCGCCGGTGTCCTGAGGGGCCATCACGACGGCCTTCGCGCCGGTGTTCTCGAAGACCTGCACGTTGGCGACCAGCTTGGTCACGTCGTTCTGCGAGTTGCTGACCGGCAGGGTGTTCAGGCCCTGGGACGAGGCGTCCGACTTGATGTACTGCCCGTAGGAGTTCCAGAAGTCGGTGTCGGCCCGGGGGAGGTCGATGCCGATCTTCGGCTTGCCGGCGGCGGCGGAGCCGGAGGAGCTGCCGCGGTTGCAGGCGGTGGCGAAGCCCGCGAGCAGGACGACCGAGGCGGCCGTGGCGGCGATTCTGGCGGTGCGAGCCTTCATGGTGGGTGGGTCTCCTTGGCTGGGAAGGCCTGGGCCGTGACGTGGACCGGGAAAGGGGCCGATCGCGGCCGGGTTGCGGTGCCCAGCCTCGTATCCCCTTCCGCAGTCATCGGATGGATCGCGGTAGGGAGGACCATACGAGGCAGTCATCCGGCTGACAAGGGGAGTCCTCGGATGATTCGCAACCGTGACACAGAACCCGCTAGATAGCAGGTCCCATGGGACATCGGATGAGTCCTTGCGGCGGCGGCGAGGTCGCTCGTATGGTTCGGAGTGCGCTTATAGATCGGATGTATCGAAGCGTGAGGAGTGACGGACCATGAAGGTTATGCAGCTCGGCGATCCCGGAGCCGAGACGCCTGCGGTGCTGGCTGAGGACGGGCGCACCTACGCGCTCTCCGGGCTGACCATGCGGGTTGACGGGGCGTTCCTTGCCGGGGGTGGGATCGAGCGGGTTCGCCGGGAGTTGGCGGCGGGTGCGCTGCCCGAGTTGGATCCCGCGGGTCTGCGGGTGGGGGCGCCGGTGGCGCGGCCGGGCAAGGTGGTCTGCATCGGGTTGAACTACCGGGACCACGCCGAGGAGACCGGCGCTGCGATCCCGCCCCGGCCGGTGGTCTTCATGAAGGACCCGGCGACGGTGGTCGGGCCGTATGACGACGTGCTGATCCCCCGGGGTTCGGTGAAGACCGACTGGGAGGTGGAGCTGGCGGTGGTGATCGGCCGCCGGGCCCGCTACCTGGCCGACCCGTCCGAGGCGGCCGGTGTGATCGCCGGCTACGCGGTCAGCAACGACGTCTCCGAGCGCGAGTTCCAGCTGGAGTTCTCCAGCCAGTGGGACCTGGGCAAGTCCTGCGAGACCTTCAACCCGCTGGGCCCCTGGCTGGTCACCCCCGACGAGGTCGGCGACCCGCAGGCACTCGGCCTGCACCTGGCCGTCAACGGTGAGCAGCGCCAGTCCGGCAACACCAAGCACATGATCTTCGACGTGGCCCACGTGGTCTGGTACCTCAGCCAGTACATGGTCCTCAACCCCGGCGACGTGATCAATACCGGCACCCCGGCCGGCGTGGCCCTGGGCCTGCCCCACACCCCCTACCTGCGTGCGGGCGACACCGTCGAGCTGTCCATCGACGGCCTGGGCACCCAGCGCCAGACCCTCGTGAACGCGTGAAAGGCACCACGTTGTCCGTCATCACCGCCATCGACACCCACGACGTCCGCTTCCCCACCTCACGGGAGCTGGACGGGTCGGACGCGATGAACCCCGACCCCGACTACTCCGCCGCCTACCTGGTCCTGCGCACCTCCGACGACAGCCACCAGGGCCACGGCTTCACCTTCACCATCGGCCGCGGCAACGACGTGCAGGTCGCCGCCATCCAGGCACTGCGCCACCACGTCATCGGCCGCCCGGTCGCCGAGCTGTGCGCCGACCCCGGCGCGCTCTACCGCGACCTGATCGGCGACAGCCAGCTGCGCTGGCTGGGCCCCGAGAAAGGCGTGATGCACATGGCCATCGGCGCCGTGGTCAACGCCGTCTGGGACCTGGCCGCCAAACGCGAGGGCAAGCCGCTGTGGCAGCTGCTCGCCGACGCCGAACCCGAGTGGCTGGTCTCCCAGATCGACTTCCGCTACATCAGCGACGCCCTCACCCCCCAGGACGCCCTGGACCTGCTGCGCAAGGGCAAGCAGGGCGCGGCCGAGCGGGCCCAGCGGCTGCTGGAGCGCGGCTACCCCGCCTACACCACCTCCCCGGGCTGGCTGGGCTACTCCGACGAGAAGCTGATCCGCCTCGCCAAGGAGGCCGTCGCGGAGGGCTTCACCCAGATCAAGCTGAAGGTCGGCGCCGACCTGGCCGACGACGTCCGCCGCTGCGCGGCCGCCCGCACAGCGGTCGGCCCCGACATCCGGATCGCCATCGACGCCAACCAGCGCTGGGACGTCGACCAGGCCATCGAGTGGACCAACGCCCTGGCCGCCTTCGACCCGTACTGGATCGAGGAGCCCACCAGCCCCGACGACATCCTCGGCCACGCCGCCATCCGCCGCGGCGTCGCCCCGGTCAAGGTCGCCACCGGCGAGCACGTACAGAACCGCATCGTCTTCAAGCAGCTGCTCCAGGCCGGCGCCATCGACATCCTCCAGCTCGACTCCGCCCGCGTCGCGGGCGTCAACGAGAACCTGGCGATCCTGCTGCTGGCCGCCAAGTTCGGCATGCCGGTCTGCCCGCACGCCGGCGGCGTGGGCCTGTGCGAACTGGTCCAGCACCTGTCCATGTTCGACTACGTGGCCCTGTCCGGGACCACCGAGAACCGGGTCATCGAGTTCGTCGACCACCTCCACGAGCACTTCCTGGACCCGGTCGTGATCGAGCACGGCCACTACAAGGCGCCCACCCTGCCCGGCTTCTCCGCCGAGATGCACCCCGCCACCATCACCACCTTCGAATACCCGAACGGCGAATTCTGGACCGCCGACCTGGCCGGCACCCAGCTGCCCGCCCAGGCCGCCGATACCGCCGAGAAGGAGCTGACCGCGTGAGCACTCCCGAACTGGACGGCCTCAGGGCCGTGGTCACCGGCGGCGCCTCCGGCATCGGCCTGGCCACCGCCATCCTGCTCGCCGGGCGCGGGGCCCGGGTCGCCGTGCTCGACCTCGACCCCAGCGGCGCACCTGAGCCGCTGCTCGGCTTCACCGCGGACGTCAGTGACGACGAGTCCGTGCGCACCGCGGTCGCGGCCGCGGCCGGGGCCCTGGGCGGGATCGACATCCTGGTCAACAACGCAGGCATCGGCGCCGCCGGCACCGTCGCGGACAACGACGACGAGCAGTGGCACCGGGTCCTGGACGTCAATGTGCTCGGCATCGTCCGCACCACCCGGGCCGCACTGCCCCACCTGCGGGAGTCCGCAGACGCGGCGATCGTCAACACCTGCTCGATCGCCGCCACCGCCGGCCTGCCCCAGCGCGCCCTCTACTCGGCGAGCAAGGGCGCGGTACTCTCGCTCACGCTGGCGATGGCCGCGGACCACGTGCGGGAGGGGATCCGGGTGAACTGCGTCAACCCCGGCACGGTGGACACGCCGTGGGTCGGGCGGCTGCTCGACGCCGCCGCCGACCCGGGCGCCGAGCGCGCCGCGCTGAACGGACGCCAGCCGACCGGACGGCTGGTGAGCGCCGAGGAGGTGGCCGCCGCCATCGCCTACCTCGCCTCCCCCTCGGCCGGCAGCACCACCGGCACGGCCCTCCAGGTGGACGGCGGTATGGCCGGGCTGCGGCTGCGGCCGGAGCCCCGGGAATGACGTTCCGTCAGAGACCGCTCGGCAGCAGCGCCGTGGCGATGACCGAACTCGCCTTCGGCGCCGCCGCGATCGGCAACCTGTACACCCCGGTCGACGACGCACAGGCCGAGCAGGCGGTGGAGGCCGCCTGGCAGGAGGGCATCCGCTCCTTCGACACCGCCCCGCATTACGGGCTGGGCCTCTCCGAGCGCCGGCTCGGTGAGGCCCTGCGCGGCCGGCCCCGGAGCGAGTACACGGTCTCCACCAAGGTCGGCCGGATCCTGGAGCCGGCCCCGGCAGCCACCGGCGACGACCTGGCCAACGGCTTCGCGGTGCCCGCCACCCACCGCCGGCGGTGGGACTTCACCGCCGACGGGGTGCGGCGCTCGATCGAGGAGAGCCTGAACCGGCTCGACCTGGACCGGATCGACATCGCCTACCTGCACGACCCCGACGACCACGCCGAGCAGGCCCTCACCGAGGCCTACCCTGCGCTGCACCGGCTGCGCGAGGAGGGCGTGCTCGGCGCCATCGGCATCGGCATGAACCAGGCCGAAGTACCGGCCCGGTTCGTCCGCGAGACCGATCTCGACGTGGTGCTGCTGGCCGGCTGCTACAGCCTTCTGACCCAGCGCGGCCTGGCCGAACTGCTGCCGCAGGCCGCCGAGCGCGGGGTGGGCGTGGTGATCGGCGGCGTCTTCAACTCCGGCCTGCTCGCCGACCCCAAGCCCGGCGCCACCTTCGACTACGCGGCCGCCCCGCCCGAGGTCCTGAACCGCGCCCTGGAGCTGAAGGCGGTCTGCGAGCGGCACGGCGTGCCGCTGCGCGCCGCCGCGCTGCGCTTCCCCTTCGGCCACCCGGCCGTCGCCTCGGTCCTGGTCGGCACCCGCAGCGCCGCCGAGGTCCACGACTGCGCCGAGATGCTCCGCCACCCCGTGCCGGCCGCGCTCTGGGCCGAACTCAAGGAGCGCGGACTCCTGCCGCCCGAGGTTCCCACCCCCGAGGAGAGCTGCCGATGAGGATCGCCCTGCACACCCGGGTCCGTGAGGACCGGATCGCCGAGTACGAAGCCGCCCACCGCGAGGTGCCGGTGGAGCTCACCGACGCCATCCGCGCGGCCAGCGCCACCGAGTGGACGATCTGGCGCAGCGGCACCGAGCTCTTCCACCTGCTGGAGTGCGAGGACTACGCCCGGCTGCTCGCCGAACTGGAGGAGTTGCCGGTCAACATCGCCTGGCAGGCCCGGATGGGCGAGCTGCTGGCGGTCTCGCACGACTACTCGGAGGCGGGTGCCGAAGCCGGCCTCCCGGTGGTCTGGCAGCTGTGACAGCCGCTCGGAACGGCGCCCGGCCGGGGTCCGCCCCGGCCGGGCGCCGTTCCGTTGAAAAAAGTCCGGACCGTCCGGCAACCTTCTGGGCAGCAGCGGCAACCGAGCAGTGAGAGACCGGCTCGATCGACCGAATGGATGGCCATGAAGGCAACGAAGCACTCCGCCCCGCGACCCTGGACCGGGCGCGGGCCGACCGGTGGTGCCCCCCTGGCACTGCTGGCCGTCGGTGCCCTGGTCTGCCTGGCCGTGGTGTTCGCCTTCGGCGGCGGATCGGTCCGCGGGCACGCCACCGCGGCCTCCGCCGCCGCCACCACGGCGGCGCCGACGAGCCCGCCCTCCGCCGCCGGCGCCTCCGCGGAATCCGGCAGTGAGGCCGCCGAACCGTCGGCCGCCGCCACCGCTCCGGCCCCGGCATCCGCCACCCCGGCAGCCGCGCCCTCGGCCGTGCCTCCGGTCGCACCCGCGGCGACCCGCTCGGCCGCACCGTCATCCGCACCCCCGGTCCCGCCCGCGCCCGCGCCCACGCACACGGCCCCGGCCGCGCCGGCCGCAGCCGCGAGCGGCAGCGCGGGCCCGGCCCCCGCCACGGCCACCCTGGCGGGCCGGATCAAGCCGGGCGCCGCCAACCAGGGCGTGGCCACCGCCTACGACGCCGCCGACGGCAACGGCTCCTGCCTCTACGGACCCGCCGACGACATGATGGTCGCGGCGATGAACTACACCGACTACGAGACGGCCAAGGCCTGCGGCGCCTACGTCTCGGTCCGCACCGCGAGCGGCGCCGCCATCACGGTGCGGATCGTCAACGACTGCCCCGCGCCCTGCGCGCCCGGCCAACTCGACCTCAGCCAGCAGGCGTTCGCCAAGCTCGCCGACCTGTCGGTCGGCCGGCTCCCGATCACCTGGACGCTGCTGAGCCCCGAGACGGCCGGCACGATCTCGATCCGCTACAAGACCGGCTCCAGCAAGTGGTGGTGCGGCATCCAGGCGATCGGCCACCGGAACCCGCTGGCGGAGCTGGAGGTCCGCGACGGCAGCGGCTGGCGGCAGCTGCCGCGGGCCGACTACAACTACTTCATCTCCGCGGACGGAACCGGCTGCGGCGGCGAGCTGCGGCTCACCGACATCTACGGCCAGCAACTGACCGTGGACGGGACCACCGTGCAGCCGGACGTGGTGCAGCCCACCCGAACGCAGTTCGCCCGGCATTGACCGCGGCCGCAGCGGGCCGTTGCCGGGCGCTGTTATGCTGCCTCCCCGTTGTTAACGCGCACAAGCGTTTGACCTGTACTGATGAGAGGGCGACCGAGGGATGCTCCTCGATGACGCGTCCGCGGAGTTCCACGATTTCTTCGAACGCCACTACGCCGAACTGTCCCGGCTCGCCCATCTGCTGACCGGCGAGAGCGACGCCGCGGACGACCTGGCAGCCGACGCACTGGTGGCCCTCTGGCAGGGCTGGGACCGGCTGCGCAGGGCCGACCATCCGGTGGCCTACGCTCGCGGAGTGGTGGCCAACATGGCGCGGGAACGGATCCGCGGCGCGGTCCGCGAGAGACGGCGGATCACGCTGTTCTGGACCCGTGCCCCGGAACGGACCGACGGGCCGGACGTGGCGGCCGTACTGGACGTGCGCACGGCGCTCGCCCGCCTGCCGTTCCGCAAGCGGGCGTGCGTGGTGCTGCGCCACGCCTTTGACCTGTCGGAGAAGGAGACCGCGCTGGCCCTGGGCATATCGGTCGGCACGGTGAAGAGCCAGACCTCGAAGGGAATGGCCGAGTTGCAAGGGCTGCTCGGCTCACGAGCGGCCGGCCAACTGGTGGCAGGGAGGAGGAACCGGTGAACGAGGACATTGCCCAGCGGCTGCGTGAGGCCGCCTGGGCACACCAGCCCGACCGCGCCAGGATGCTGGCGAGGGTCGAGCGCGGCGCCGCTGCCGGCGGAGCCGGCACCGGCGCGGTCCGCCGGCACCGGCCGTCGCGCCTGCGGGCCCTGCCGAAGGCCGCGCTCGCCGGCCTGGCGGCCGGCGGACTGCTGGCGATGGGCGGCCTGGCGATGGCCGGCATCGCCGTCACCTCGCCGTCCACGGGCACCGTGACCGTGACGACGCCGGCCGAGCCGTCGCCGTCGGGGACCACCGGTGCGCCCGAGACGCCGTCCGCCCCGCCCGCCCCGGTGGTGCCGCCCCCGGCCGCCACGCCCAGCAGCCCGCGCCCGACCCCGTCGGCCGGCGCGCAGGCGCAGAGCGGGTCACTCTGGTCGGCCGGCTCGGTGGACTCGCACAGCTCGGTCTACTGGAGCCAGGAGAACCTGGTCCTGAAGACCGGCCAACCGCTCACCTCGCTCACCGTGGAACTGCGCTTCGCGCAGACCGGCGGCCTGCAGGACACCGGCAACTGGCGCACCCTGCCGCCCGACGACTTCACGGTCACGGTGCAGCAGAGCGGCGGCACGCTGGTCTACCGCTGGGTCCTCAAGCCGGGCCGCACGGTGCCGGCGGGGCAGCACGAGTTCGCCGGCCAGTTCAACCACGCCGTCGGCATGCGCAGCGCCACCGGCGACACCTACCGGGTGGACGCGCAGGGCCCGGCCGGCCCGGCCACGGTGCAGGGAGGCTTCGGCCCGGGGCGCTGACGCCCGCGACACGACCCGTGCGCCCGCTCGGCGCACGGGTCGTCAGCGCTGCCCCGAGCCTGTGACATCGGATGAATCAGGCCAGTCGACCGTGTTCGGCCGCTGAGGTGACCCGATGTCCCCGCCGCTGGCACAGTGGCCAGCTAGCCGGTCAGTGAACCCGATCCACCGCTCTGGCCTGGATACTTGCCCGCTCCTTCGTGATCCGTCCGATCACCGAAGGCGGATGATCCGCTTCTCGCGGTCGGCGGCGGGCGGCATTGATCGTCACGATACATCGGGTTGATTGCCGCTCAGGGCCTTGACATGTCATGGCAACAGCCGGGATACATGAACTCTGGCTCGCGGAGCCACCCCAACGAGCCTCCCAGAGCAATCGGAGCAGCCATGTCAGGATCCATCGATCGCAGAAGTGTCCTCACCGGTATGGCAGTTGCGAGCGTCGCCGGTGTCGTCGGCTTAGGGCCGGGCGCCGTCGCGGCCGAGGCCGCGGTAGTCGAGGGCGACCCGCTGCCCCTGGTGCCGCTGCGCGTCCCGAAGCAGGACCAGGGTGTCTGGCAGCAGCCGGACAGCAAGATCCAGTGGATGCGTGACAACAAGCTGGCCCTGTTCATCCACTGGGGCGTCTACTCCGCGGCGGCCCAGGGCGAGTGGTACGAGTTCAACTCGAAGGTCCAGCCGAGCGCCTACCGGTCGCAGTGGGCCGGCTCCTTCGCCAGCCAGTCCGCGCACTACGACCCCGCCGCCTGGGCCCAGTTGGCCACCCAGCTCGGCGCCGCGCAGGTGGTGCTGACCACCCGTCACCACGAGGGCTTCGCCCTGTGGCCGAGCGGCCACCCCAACGCCTGGACCGCCGGCGACACCCCGTTCCCGGCCGGCACGGACTTCGTCAAGGGGTATGTGAACGCGGTGCGCGCGGCCGGCCTGCGGGTCGGGCTCTACTACTCGCCGATCGACTGGCGCTACCCCGGCTACTACGACGTCACCGGCGCGACGCCGCCGAGCCCCGCGCTCACCTCCGACTGCGTGCTGCCGAACAGCCCCTACCCGTGGAACTACGAGGGCACCAACCCGGCCGGCTTCGACTACCACGAGAACGCCCGGACGTTGAAGAACGAGGTGTACCAGTCCGTCAAGGAGCTGGTCACCGACTACGGCGCGATCGACGACATCTGGTGGGACGGCGGCTGGCTGGCGCAGCAGGGCACCGACGCGGCCGGCTCGTTCTTCTGGGAGCCCGGCCAGTACCGGGACCCGAACAACGGCTGGCAGGTGGACGCGGCGTACGGCGAGACCGAGGCGGGCACCGGCAGGCCGCTGGGCCTCGCCGGACTGGTGCGCCGGCACCAGCCGAACGCCGTGGCCAACTCGCGTTCGGGCTGGGTGGGCGACTACGACCTGGAGGAGGGCAGCTATGTCACCAGCGGGCCGATCAAGTCCGGCCGCCTGGTCCAGAAGGCCTTCAGCCTGGGCGGCGCCTGGGGCTACAACGGCAGCAACAGCTCGATGTCCTTCTCCTCGGCCCTGGCCGTGCTGGTCAACGCCTTCGTCCGCGACATGTGCGTGATCGTCAACGTCGGCCCGGACGCCACCGGCGCGGTCCCGAGCGCCCAGGCGGCGGTGATCCAGCAGCTCGGCGGCTTCATGAGCGCCAACCACGAGGCCGTCTACAGCACCCGTGGCGGCCCGTGGAACCCGGTCGACGGCCAGTACGGCTTCACCTTCGCCAACAGGACCGTCTACGCGCACCTGCTGGCGGGCTACAACGGCGGCAACAGCTTCACCACCCCCTCGCTGGGCGACGCCAAGGTCACCGCCGTCTACGGCGTGGTCTCCAAGAACGCGCTCTCCTTCAGCACGAGCGGCGGCAACAGCGTCACCGTCACCGGCATCGACCGCACCCGCTACCCCGACGACACCATCGTGGCGATCGTGCTCGACCGCACGGTGGTCCCGACCGACCTCGCCCTCAACCGCACGGTCACGGCCGACAGCCAGCAGACCGCACAGGGGAACCCGGCGTCCAACGCGGTGGACGGGGACACCTCCACCCGCTGGTGCGCGACGGACGGCGACACCGGCCACTGGCTCCAGGTCGACCTCGGTTCGGTGCACTCGCTCACCGGTGTGCGGATCGCCTGGGAGCAGCTCGGCAACGCCTACGCCTTCCGGATCGACGGCTCCAGCGACGGCTCCAGCTGGTCGACCCTGTCCGACCAGACCCGGAACACCACGCCCGCGCAGGTGCAGGCGCTGACCTTCACCGGCCAGGCCCGCTACGTCCGGGTCACCGTCACCGGCGGGGTCAACTCCAACGTCTACGCGTCGATCCGGTCGCTGGAGGTCTACGACCGCGCCTTCCTGGACCCGTCGCTCGTCGGCGGCGACCTGGCGCTCGGCAAGCCCGCCAGCTCCTCCTCCAACGAGAACAGCTCGCTGGCGGCGGCCAACGCCTTCGACGGCAACCCGGCCACCCGGTGGTCCAGCCAGTTCTCCGACCCGCAGTGGCTCCAGGTCGACCTCGGCTCCAGCCAGTGGATCAGCCGGGTGATCCTCAACTGGGAGTTCTCGCACGCGACGGCCTACCAGATCCAGATCTCCAACGACGCCGCCAACTGGACCACCCTCTACTCCACCACCAGTGGCAACGGCGGGGTGGAGAACATCAGCGGCCTGGGCGGCTCCGGGCGCTACGTGCGGATGCTCGGCACGGCCCGCGCCACCCAGTGGAGCTACTCGCTGTACTCGATGCAGGTGTTCAGCAGCTAGCGGCGGACCGACGGACCCGCACCAACGGGGCGGACGAGCCGGGGCCTCCCGGGGATCGGGAGGCCCCGGCCCGTCAGGCCGCCCTCGCCGGGAGCCCGATCAGCTCGGCGCGGCCACCGCGGTCTCGGCGCTCCCGCCACAGCTCCAGGGCGCTGCGGCAGGCGTGGTCGAGATGGCGCACGCCGGAGAGGTCGAGCCTGACCGGGCGGTCGGCGGGCAGCGCCTCCAGGGATTCCAGGGTCTCCAGCAGCCGGGGCAGCCGGAGGAAGGTGGCGTTCCCGTGCAGGGTCACCCGGACGGCACCGTCGGCCGGCTCGGTGACCGTGATGTGCAGGTGCGAGGTGTCCCAGGCGCTCTTGAGCACGGCGAGGAGCAGGCCGAGCAGCACGCCTTCGAGCAGGTTGGTGACCACGATGGTCAGGGCGGTGACCGTCAGGATCACCGCTTCGCCGCGATCGGCCCGCCAGAGCGGCCGCAGCGAGCGGACCGGGACCAGCTTCGCGCCGGCGTGCACCAGCACCCCGGCCAGGGCGGCGAGCGGGATGGCGGAGAGCGCGGCCGGGAACAGCGCGGCGAAGAGCAGCAGCCACAGTCCGTGCAGCACCCGAGCGGCCCTGGTGCGCGCGCCGGCCTGCACGTTGGCGGCGCTGCGGACGATCACGGCGGTCATCGGGAGCGCGCCGAGGAGCCCGCAGACGAGGTTGCCGACGCCCTGGGCGAGCAGTTCGCGGTCGTAGTCGGTGCGGGGGCCGTCGTGCAGGCGGTCGACCGCCGCGGCGCTGAACAGGCTCTCGGCCGAGGCGATCAGGGCGAACGCGAGCGCCGTGCCGAGGACGCCGACGCTGCCGAGCGCCGCGAGTTCGGCTCCGCCCGGCAGATTGACCACCCCCGCCAGACCGGCCACCCGGACCCGGGCGACCGGCAGGTCGAACAGGGCGGTGGCAGCCGTCGCGGCGGCGACGGCGGCGAGCGGTGCGGGCACCACCCGGATCCGGGCGGGCAGCCGCTTCCAGAGCACCAGGACCGCCACCGTTCCGGCACCGATCGCCACGGCGGCGAGGGCGTGCGGGCTCCCGGCGACGTCGGTGGCCAGGCCCGGGAGGCCGGCCAGCTTGGCGAGTCCGCCGGCCGGTCCCTTGGTGTCGGCCAAGGAGTAGAGCTGACCGGCGATCAGGACCAGGCCGATCCCGGCGAGCATGCCCTGGACGACGGAGACGGAGATGGCCCGGAACAGCCGGCCGAGCCGGGCGGCGCCCATGGCGAGCTGCAGCAGGCCGGCCGCGGCGGTGATGACGCCGAGGGCGGCGAGGCCGTGTTGCTGGACGGCGGCGAAGACCAGCACGGTCAGGCCGGCGGCGGGGCCGGACACCTGGAGGCTGCTGCCGGGCAGCAGCCCGGTCACCAGGCCGCCCACGATGCCGGTGAGCAGGCCGAGTTCGGCCGGCACGCCGGAGGCGACGGCCACGCCCACGCAGAGCGGGAGGGCGACCAGGAAGACGACGAGGGAGGCGGGGAGGTCAGAGCGCAGAGTGCTCAGCCGAAGGGCGGGACGACTGGTCATCGGGTCCTCGGGAGAGTGGTGGTGCGGACGGTGTCGGGAGGGCACGGGTGCACGGCAGGAGCCGCGGTCCGCTGTTCGTTCGCCTCGACTTCACGGCCCCTTCACAGCGGAAGGAAGAGGCCGGTGTCGGGCCGGTGCGCGAGCACCAGCCCGGTGTGGATCTCGTAGAACCAGCCGTGCAGCCGGATCAGGCCCTCGCGCGAGCGCCGCGCCACGGCCGGGTAGCCGCGGAGCCGGTCCAGCTGGGTGAGGACGTGGCGCTGCACGGGCTCGGCGACGGTGGGGTCGAACACGTCCGCCCCGTCCCCGCCGAGCTCGGCGGGATCGGCCTGGCGCAACCAGGCACGGACGGCGGGCACGACGCTGAGGTCCTCGCCGCAGACCACGGCGCCGACGGCACCGCAGTGCGAGTGGCCGCAGACCACGATGTCGCGGACGCCGAGCACCTCGACGGCGTACTCGATGGTGGCGCTCTCGCCCGAGGCCCGGTCGGACCGGTAGGCGGGGACGATGTTGCCCGCGGTGCGGAGTTCGAAGAGGTCGCCGGGGTCGGCGTTGGTGATCAGCGCGGGCACCACGCGCGAGTCCGAGCAGGTGATGAAGAGGGCCTGCGGTGCCTGGCCGCCGGCGAGGCCGGTCAGTTCCCGGCCGGTGTCGCCGGCGCGCTGCGGAAAGGCCCGGGCCCGGTCGATGAGCGGATCCATGGGGTTGATGCCTCCTTGGTGGTCCCGGCGGTCTCGACCGCGGGAGCGCTGTGCGGGCAGTGCCTAGGGGGCGTGCGGTTCCGGGCGGAGGCCGCTCGGCGCGACCGGTGCGGCACACCGGGCCGCCGCGTCGTCTCCGGTGTCAGCCCGGTGTTCTGATGGAGAGTCAAGAACGAGTAAAACACGGCCATGGTGACAGTAAAGGCGAATCTCAGGTTCAAGGTGTGTTGATATCGTCAACATCCTGTTGCGCCGAAAAGCCGATCGGCGTGGGGAGGCCCAGCGGGGCTCCCCACGCCGATCGGCGTGTTCCGGCTCGGTTGGGTGTGGTCAGTGCTCGACCACGACCATCGTGTGTCCGTCCAGGGAGGTGACCCGCAGGTGGAGGTAGGTGCCGTCGTGCTCCCAGGCCGGTTCCGCTCCGGCGGGCTGCAGCCGCACCGCGCGCGGCGCGTCCGCCAGTCGCAGCGAGACCGGGACCTCGACCAGCGGGAAGGGGTCGTGCACCAGGTCGAGCCCGGGCGTCTCGCGGGAGGGCAGGAAGCTGATCAGGTGCAGCACCGTGCCGGTGGCGGTGCGCACCACGCTGGTCTCCAGGTGGACCGGACCGCCGGCGCGGACCAGCGGGTCCGGCAGCAGGCGGTCCAGCGCGGCGCCGAGCAGCAGTCGGTACTGCTCCAGGCCGTGCTCGTGGAACTGCTCCAGCAGCGGGACGGCCACCGCCGCCACCCCGCCGCCGACCGCGACGGCCACCTCCTCGGTGGGGTCCGCCGGCGGCGTGTAGGAGTGGCCGCAGAACCGGTCCCAGCTGCGCGGGAAGTAGGGCGCCACCACCCGGGCGAGGACCTCCGCGCCGGCCGCGGCCCGGGCGGAGATCCGGGAGCCGTAGCTGATCACCGGGAAGTCGGCCGGGACACCCGGCACGCCCTCGCAGGCGAGGAAGGACTCGCCGGCCGGCGCGGGCGCCAGGTCCTCCACCGGCAGGCCGGGCAGGGCCGGCTCGATGCCCTCGGTGCCGTTGCGGAGCAGGGCGGGCCCGATCAGCAGCACGGCCCCGCCGCCCTCGCGGTACCGCTGCAGGCGCTCCGCCAAGGCGTCGTCGACCGGGGTCGACTCCGGCACCACGACCACCCGGTAGCCCGCCAGGTCCGCGGTCGGCGGGAGCAGGTCGAACTGCGCGCGGAGCTGCTGCAGCACCCGCACCGCGCCGATGCCGCTCGCGCCCGGGTTGTCGCCCAGCGCGGGGTCCACCAGCACGGCGAGCTCGCTGACCACCCGGCCGCCCTCGACGAACGGCTCGCAGCGCTCGACGTGCCCGTAGACCGAGCCGATCAGGTCGTAGACCGCGGGGGAGAGCGCACCCCGCGGATGCAGCACGTCGCCCACCCCGCGGGTCAGGCCCAGGCTGAGCATCTGGCTGGTCTCGTAGGCCAGCGCGGCCCGCGGCTTCAGCGCGGCGTTGTCGCCCCAGCTCTCGTGGAAGCGGCCGGTGTGGCTGAGCGTCGGCAGCTCCAACGGGCGTACGTAGCGGGCGACGTAGGGCAGGAAGGCGTAGCCCCAGCCGCCGGTCGGCAGGCCCTCGATCTCGACGTGGCGGACGTGCTTGCGCTCCTCGGCCAGGGCGGTCTTCGGCCGGCCGTTGAACCAGACGCCCATGGTGGAGCCGGCCGGCAGCGCCTGCTCCACCATCGCGGAGTAGCGGGCCATGTAGCGCTGGGCCACCAGGTCGGCGTACTCGGCCCGGTGGTCCGCGTCGGTCGGGTCCAGGCCCTCGCGGCGCATCCCGTCCACCGCCCAGCGGGTCGCGCTGGGCTGGGTCCAGCACATGTCGACGAAGATCCCGTCGACGGGGGCGAAGCGCCGCAGGACCTCGTCCAACTGGTCGGCGAAGTAGTCCGCGTAGGGGCTGGACAGGTCGAGCACGTGCCAGGCCGCCTCGAAGGCCCCGGCGCTCCACTTGGTGATCCGCAGGGACTCGTCGTGCGCGATCCACTCGGGGTGCTCCCGGGCCGCGTACTCGTCCACCTGGAGGGAGAGGTAGATCGGGGTGCGGATGCCCACCGAGTGCAGGGCCTCGATCTGTGCGGAGAGCAGGTCGAAGCCGGGGGCGAGACCGGGGTGGCGCTCCGGCCGGTCGGTCTCGTAGTAGAGGCGGCCGTGGTGGCACTTGGCGAAGAGGGTCACGCTGTCCACGTGGGCCTCGCGGAAGGTCCGGGCGAACTCGGCCGGATCGAAGTCCCGGCCGACGTCGGTGATCTCCGGGGCGGTGTGGAAGTCCAGGTGCACGGTCCTGAGCGGAAAGCGGCTCGGGTCAGGGGAGTTCGGGTGCGACACGGGGTCTCCTCAGTGGCGGCGCGGGTGGAGTCGGGGACCGGTGGGCGGTCGGTCCGGCGGACTCCGGCGCGCTCCTCGCCGGTCCTGCGCGGCGGTGGCGCGGGTCACGGCTCCTCATGCGGGTCAACCCTATACATTGGATGTATGTGGAGGAGCCCTTTCCTCGAGGCTCAGTGCTGGGTGCGGATGTTTCGCGAAAGTCGTGGTCACTGCGGCCTGTTGGCGGACAGCCAGTGCTCCCGGCCGCGCAGAATGATCCCCTCCCTTTCCAGACATAGGATCACCTGTTAGGTTGGCGCTGTGTCACTGACCGACCAGGCGATCACCCGGATCCGCCAGCTGATCCGCGACGGGGACCTGCCCCCGGGGGCCAAGCTGCCGTCCGAACCGCAGCTCGCCGCCACGCTCGGGCTCTCGCGCAACAGCATGCGCGAGGCGGTCAAGGTGCTGGTCGTCTCCCGGGTCCTGGAGATCCGGCGCGGTGACGGCACCTATGTGACCAGCCTGGCGCCCGCCCTGCTGCTGGAGGGCCTCGGCGGCGCGGTCGAACTCCTCCAGGGCGACACGGTGTTGGAGCTCACCGAGGTGCGCAGGCTGTTCGAGCCCGTCGCCACCGGCCTGGCCGCGACCCGGGCCACCGCCCAGGACCTGGCCGAAGTGGAGCGGCACCTGGCGGCGATGCGGGCGGCGCGGGAGGACATCGAACTGTTCAACCAGCACGACGCGGCCTTCCACCAGGCGGTGGTCCGGGCCACCGGCAACGAGACCCTGGCCGCGCTGCTGGAGCACATCGCGGGGCGCACCCTGCGGGCCAGGATCTGGCGCGGCCGGTCCGAGATCGGGGCCTCCGACCGGACCATCCGGGAACACGAGGCGATCCACGCCGCCCTGGTCGCCGGCGATCCCGAACTGGCCCGGGCCGCCGCACTGATGCACATCAACACCACCGAACGCTGGCTGCGCGAGCACCTGGCCGAAGGGGACCGGATCCCGTCCGGCCCGTCCGGCCTAGGGCAGCCGCCCGCCGGCCCGTCCGGTGCGACCGGACTCCCGGTGCCCCACGAACCGTCGACCGAGGAGTGATCGCGCGTGAGAATCGACGCGCACCACCACGTCTGGGAGCTCGCCAGGCGCCCGCAGGACTGGCTGGAGGAGCCGGAGGCGGCGCCGATCCGGCGTGACTTCAGCCTGGCCGACCTGGCGCCGCTCGCGCAGGCGGCGGGCATCGCGCGCACCGTGCTGGTGCAGGTGCTGCCGAGCCTCGCGGAGACGGAGGAGTTCCTGGCGCTGGCCGCCGCCGACCCGCTGGTCGCCGGTGTCGTCGGCTGGGTGGACCTCACCGCTCCCGGGGTCGCCGGGACCCTCGCCGCACTGCGGGCGGGGCGGGGCGGCGAACTGCTGACCGGCGTGCGGCACCTGGTCCAGGGGGAGGCCGACCCGGCCTGGCTCGCCCGCCCCGACGTCCGGCGCGGACTGCGCGCGGTGGGCGAGGCCGGCCTGCGCTACGACCTGCTGGTGCTGCCGCACCAGCTCCCGGCCGCCATCGACACGGTGCGCGCCCTGCCGGAGCAGGCCTTCGTCCTCGACCACCTCGCCAAGCCGCCGATCGCGAGCGGTGAACTGGCGCCCTGGGCCGAGCGGTTGCGCGAGCTGGCGGCCGAGCCCAACGTCTCCTGCAAGCTCTCCGGCCTGGTGACGGAGGCCGACCGGAACCGGTGGACGGTCGCCGACCTGCGCCCGTACGCCGAGGTCGTGCTGGACGCCTTCGGTCCCGAGCGCGTCATGTTCGGCTCCGACTGGCCGGTCTGCCTGCTGGCCGCCTCCTACGGCGAAGTCATCGGCGCTGCGGAGGAGATGACGGACCGTCTGGCGGAGCACGAGCGCGCGCTGGTCTTCGGCGGCACGGCGGCCCGGGTGTACGGGCTCGCGGAGAGCGCGGGGGAGGAGGCGGCATGAAGGTCCGACTCGCCTACGGCAGCACCGGCCTGGAGATCGAGGTCGACCCCGCCGTCACCACCGTGGTGGAGCCGCTGCACCACCCCGGCGCCGCCGACCAGACGGCGGTGCTCCGCGCCGCGCTGCGCCACCCGGTCGCCGGACCGCCGCTGCGCGAACGCGTCGCGCCGGGACAGACCGTGGCCATCTCGGCCTGCGACGGCACCCGCCCGCAGCCGCGCCACCTGATGATCCCGGCCGTCCTCGCCGAACTCGAGGGCATCATCCGGCCCGAGGACGTGGTGATCCTGGTCGCCACCGGCACCCACCGCGGGAACGACCCGGAGGAACTGCGGCGGATGTTCGGCGACGAGGTGGTCGACCGGATCCGGATCGTCAACCACGACGCCCGCGACTCCGCGCAGTTGGCCTGGATGGGCCACTGGGGCGACGGCGTGCCGGTCTGGCTCAACCGCGCATGGGTCGACGCCGACGTGCGGATCACCACCGGCTTCGTCGAGCCGCACTTCTTCGCCGGCTTCTCCGGCGGCCCCAAGCTGGTCGCGCCCGGACTGGCCGGGCTGGAGACGGTCCTGGTGCTGCACGACGCCAAGCGGATCGGCGACCGGCGGGCGACCTGGGGCAGCGTGCACGGCAACCCCGTGCACGACGACGTGCGCGCCATCGCCGACGGCACCGGCGTCGACTTCTCGCTGGACGTGGTGCTCAACCGCGAGCAGCGGATCATCGAGGCCTTCGGCGGCGACCTGCTGCCCATGCACGAGGCCGCCACCGCCGCCGCGCGGCGCCTGGCCATGCGTCCGGTGGACCGGCTCTTCGACGTGGTCGTCACCACCAACGCCGGCCACCCGCTGGACCAGAACCTCTACCAGTCGGTCAAGGGCATGTCGGCCGCCCACACGGTGGTGCGGCCCGGCGGGCTGATCGTCTGTGCGGCCGAGTGCCGCGACGGCTTCCCGGACCACGGCTCCTACCGCGAGGTGCTGGCCTCGGCGGCCTCCCCGCAGGCCCTGCTCGCCGAGATCGCGGCCAGGCCGCAGACCGTGCCCGACCAGTGGCAGGTGCAGGTCCAGGCGCGGATCCAGTCCTCCTGCCGGGTGGTGATGCACACCTCCCACCTCAGCGACGCCGAGCTGGCGACCGCCCACCTGGAACAGACCTCCGACATCTCGGCGACCGTGGCCGAGGCGCTCGCCGCCGCCGGCCCGGACGCCCGCCTGTGCATCCTCCCGGAGGGGCCGATGACCATCCCGTACCTGCGCCAGGACGAGGACACAACCGTATGACGCAGCGTCAGATCCTGGTCTGCCTGGACAAGTTCCGCGGATCGGCCAGTGCCGTGCAGGCCTGCGGCTGGCTCGCCGACGGGATCCGGGAGGCCGCGCCCGGACTGCCGGTCCGCGAGGCGCCGGTCGCCGACGGCGGCGAGGGCACGGTCGAGGCCTTCCGCGCCGCCGGCTACCGCACCGTGCCGGTCCCGGTCAGCGGCCCCACCGGCGAGCCGGTCACCGCCGAGCTGGCCGTGCTCGGCGACCGCGCGGTCGTCGAACTGGCCCAGGCCAGCGGACTGCACCTGCTGCCGCAGGACCGGCCGGCGCCGCTCACCGCCGCCACCGACGGCACCGGCCAACTGCTGCGCGCCGCACTGGACCTGGGCTGCCGGGAGGTGGTCCTGGCGGTCGGCGGCAGCGCCACCACCGACGGCGGCTCCGGACTGCTGCGGGCCCTCGGCGCCCGGCTGCTGGACGCCCGGGGCGAGGACCTCCCGCCGGGCGGCGCGGCCCTGGCCGAGCTGGCCGAGGCCGACCTGAGCGGCCTGGACCCGCGACTGCGCGACACCCGCCTGGTGCTCGCCTCCGACGTCGACAACCCGTTGCTCGGACCGGACGGCGCGGCCCAGGTCTTCGGCCCCCAGAAGGGCGCCGACAGCGACCAGATCGCCCTGCTGGAGACCGGGTTGGGCAGGTTCGCCCGGGTCCTGGCCCAGCAGACCGGCACCGACCTGTCGGGCCTGCCCGGCGCCGGCGCCGCCGGCGGAGCCGGTTTCGCCGTGCTGCTGCTGGGCGCCCGCCGGCAGTCCGGGGTCGAGGTGCTGCTCACCGAACTCGGGCTCGACGAGGAGCTGGACCGGGCCGCCCTGGTGGTGGTCGGCGAGGGCTGCCTGGACGCCCAGAGCCTGCGCGGCAAGGCCCCCGTCGGCGTCGCGGCCCGGGCCCGCCGGGCCGGCGTCCCGGTGGTGGCCGTCGCCGGGCGGGTGGAGGTCGCGCCCGCCGAACTGGCCGCCCACGGCATCGAGTCCGCCCACTCGCTCACCGAACGGGCCGGCAGCCCCCGGACCGCGATGGCCGAGACCCGCCGCCTGCTCCACGAGACCGGCGCCGAACTCGCCGCCCGGTTCGCCTGACCCACGGAACCCGCGAGGAACGGAAAGCCATGCACCCCACCCGCGTCCACGACCTCGAGTTCGCGCAGCTGGACCTCGGCCGCGAGCAGCGCCAGGGGCTGCCCGAGGTCGTCTACGGCCCCGGCAAGACGCCCGAGCAGATCCGGCGGATCGCCGACGAGCTGCTGCGGCACAACACCGGCCCGGTGCTGGTCACCCGGGTGGACGACGCGACCGCCGCCAAGGTCCTCGACGAGCTGCCGGGCGGCGACTACCACGCCCTGGCCCGGCTGCTGGTCTGGCGCCCGGCCGAGACGGACGGCTTCGAGCTGACCGTGGTCTCGGCCGGGACCTCCGACCTGCCGGTCGCGGCGGAGGCCGCCGCCGTGGCCGCCGCGGTGGGCCTGGCCGTCACCACCGTGCAGGACGTGGGCGTCGCGGGCCTGCAGCGGGTGCTGCGGGTGGCGGAGCTGCTGCAGGCGAGCGACGCGGTCGTGGTGGTGGCCGGCATGGAGGGCGCCCTGGCCAGCGTGGTGGGCGGCCTGGTCGGTTGCCCGGTGATCGCCGTCCCGGTCTCCACCGGCTACGGCGCCTCGCTGGAGGGGGTGACCGCCCTGCTGGCGATGCACGCCTCCTGCGCCGCCGGCGTCACCGTGGTCAACATCGACTCCGGGTTCGGCGCGGCGATGGCCGCGCACCGGCTCGCCTGGGCGGGGAGGCGGCGCGCGTGATCTGCTGGATCAACCCGTTCACCGGACTGGCCGGCGACATGCTGCTGGGAGCGCTGCTGGACGCCGGGGCGCCGCTGGAGCAGGTCCGGGACTCGATCGCGGCGACCGGCCTGACCGGCTGGGAGCTGGACGCAGTCCGGATCAACTCGCACGGCCTCACGGCCACCAGTGCCCGGGTGCGGGTCACCGACCACGCCACCGAGCGGCGGGCCGCCGAACTCATCGCCCTGGCCGCCGCCGCCCGCCCGGAGCCGGTGGCCGCGCTGGCCGTGGCGGCGCTCACCGAGATCGCCCGCGCCGAGGGCCGGCTGCACGGCACCGATCCCGCCGACGTCCACCTGCACGAACTCGGCGGCCACGACGCCCTGGTGGACATCGTCGGGGTCGCCGCCGCGCTGCACGCCCTCGGCGTCGCCGAGTTGGTCTGCGCCCCGCTGCCGCTCGGCACCGGCCGGGTCCGCTCCGCGCACGGCGTGCTGCCCTGCCCGGCCCCGGCCACCATGGCCCTGCTCACCGGGGCCGCGGTGACCGGCACCGACCTGCCCGGCGAGACCGTCACCCCGACCGGCGCCGCCCTGCTCCGCGCGGCCGGCACCCGCTACGGGCCGCCGCCGCCGATGACACCGGTGGCGACCGGCTACGGCGTCGGCACCCGGACCCTGGCGGACCGGCCCAACGTGGTGGCCGTGACCCTCGGCAGCCCGCCGGTGCCCTCGGCCGCGCAGTCGGCGGTCGAGGAGGTGGTGACCCTGGAGACCAACCTGGACGACGTCACGGGCGAGATCCTGGCCCACACCATCGCGCGCGCCCTGGAGCAGGGCGCCCTGGACGCCTGGACCACGCCGGCCGTGATGAAGAAGGGCCGGCCGGCCCAGGTGCTGCACGTGCTCGCCCGCCCGGCCGACGCCGGGGCGCTGCGGGAGCTGGTGCTGGCCGAGACGGGCACGCTCGGCATCCGGCAGACCGTGCAGACCCGGGTGGTGGCGCCGCGCCGGATGCGGACCGTCGAGGTGGACGGCGTGCCGGTCCGGGTGAAGCAGGGGCCGTTCGGCGGCAAGGCCGAGCACGACGAGGCCGCGGCCGCGGCGGCGCGCCTGGGCCTGCCGCTGCGCACCGTCGCCGACCGGGCCCGGCGGCTGGCCGAGGCGGAGCCGATCGGCGGTTCGACGAGGGAAGGCGGTACCCGGTGACCAGCGAATCCGACCAGGCCGGCGAGAAGGCGCTGACGCTGCTGGCGGTGGTGCGCGAGACCGGGCCGTTCGCGGTCGCCTACTCCGGCGGCGCCGACTCCGCGCTGGTGCTCGCGGCGGGCGTCCGGGCGCTCGGCGCGGGCGCCGTGCTCGCCGTGACGGCGGACTCGGAGAGCCTCGCCAGCGGCGAGCTGGCCGCCGCCCGAGCCGTGGCCGACACCCTCGGCGTGGCCCATGTCGCCCATCGGACACGGGAGTTGGAGAGCCCGGGCTACCAGGCCAACGGCCCGGACCGATGCTACTTCTGCAAGTCCGAAGTGCTCGACGGCATCCTCACCGTAGCCCGCGAGCACGGCTTCCGGCAGGTCGCCACCGGCACCAACGCCGACGACGCGGCCGACCCGTTCCGGCCCGGCATCCGCGCCGGGCGGGAGCGCGGCATCCGCACCCCGCTGCGCGACTCCGGCCTCAGCAAGGCGGACGTCCGGGCGATCAGCCGGCTCTGGTCCCTGCCGACCTGGGACAAGCCCGCCACCCCCTGCCTGGCCAGCCGGATCCGCTACGGCATCCAGGTGACCGGCCACCGGCTGAGCCGGATCGACCGGGCCGAGACGGCGGTCCGCGCGGTGCTCGACCGGGCCGGGCTGCCCGCCGCGCAGCTGCGGGTGCGCGACCTCGGCGACGCGGTGCGGGTCGAACTCGACGGCGGGACGGCGGCCCGGGCGGCCGGACTGGCCGAGCTGGCGGCGGCCGTGGCCGCCGCCGGCTTCGGCGAACTGCCGCTCACCGTCGAGCCGTTCGCCTCCGGCCGGCTCAACCACGAACGGCTCGACCAGCAACGGGCTTCGGCGGGCGGCGGCCGCTGACCCCAGGCCGCCGCGCCCCTGACGATCGGAACGAGACTGTGCTGACGGACCCCCACCGGACCCCCACCGAGCAGCTCTGGTACCGCCGCCCCGCCAACGGGCTGCTGGAGGCGCTGCCGCTCGGCAACGGCCGTCTCGGCGCACTGATCCACGGCGGCGTGCGCACCGAGCGGATCGACCTCAACGAGGACACCCTCTGGTCCGGCGGGCCCGGCGCGCGCGACCGCACGGGCGGCGCCGGCCACCTGGCCGAGCTGCGGGCGGCCGTGCTCGGCGAGCGCGACTACGCCCGGGCCGACGCGATCGCCGCCGACCACCTCCAGGGGCCGAACACCGAGGCGTACCAGCCGCTCGCCACCCTGACCCTGGACTTCCCCGCCACCGGGGAGGAGCGGCAGCCCGAGGACTACCGCCGCGCCCTGGACCTGGACCGGGCCGTGCACACCGTCTCGTTCACCGCCGGCGGCGTCCGCTGCCTCCGGGAGAGCTTCGTCTCCGCCCCGGCAGGCGTGCTGGTCGTCCGCCTGCGCGCCGGCGCGCCCGGTGCGCTCTCCTTCCGGGCCGGCTTCAGCACGCCCCACGAGGGCGCCCGCCCGGCCATCGACCCCCTCGACGGCAGCCTGTCGATCCGCGGCCGGGCGCCGGTGCGGGTCCCGTGGCCGGACCAGCCCTCCGCCTACCGGGAGGACGAGGGCACCGGATTCGCGGCCGTGCTGCGGGTGCACACCGTCAACGGCCGGGCCACGGCGGCAGCGGGGTCGGTCGAGGTCACCGGCGCCGACGAGGCGCTGCTGCTGGTCTCGGCCGGCACCGGCTTCCGCGGCTGGCAGCAGCAGCCCGAGGGCGCCGCGGCGGCGCTCGCCGAGGCGCGCCGGTGGCTGGCCGAGGCCGACGGCAAGGGGTTCGACGCCCTGCTCGCCGACCACGTGACCGACCACCACCGCCTCTTCGGCACGGCCGGCCTGCGGCTGCTCGGCCCGGCCGCGGCGCCGCCGCGGCCGACCGACGAGCGGCTGGCCGCCGCCAACGCGGGCGAGCCGGACCCGGGCCTCGCCGCCCTGCTCTTCGCCTACGGCCGCTACCTGCTGGTCGCCTCCTCGCGGCCCGGCACCCAGGCCGCCAACCTCCAGGGCATCTGGAACACCGAGGTCACCCCGCCCTGGAACGCCAACTGGACCTCCAACATCAACCTCCAGATGAACTACTGGCCGGCGGAGAGCACCGGCCTGGCGGAGTGCCACCAGCCGCTGTTCGACCTGCTCGCCGACCTCGCCGTGGCCGGGCAGGGCACCGCCCGGGCCTACTACGACGCCCCGGGCTGGTGCTGCCACCACAACCTGGACCTCTGGCGCGCGACCAACCCCGTCTCCTGGGACCCGGTCTGGGCCAACTGGCCGATGGGCGGCCCCTGGCTGGCCGCCCACCTGTGGGACCACCACCTCTTCCACGGGGACCGCGACTTCCTCGCCGAGCGCGCCTATCCGGTGCTGCGCGAGGCCGCCCGGTTCCTCACCGGCCTGCTGGTCGAGGACGCCGACGGGAAGCTGGTCACCTGCCCGTCCACCTCGCCCGAGCACCACTTCCTGCTCGCCGACGGCAGCATGGCCGCCGTCGCCGCCGGCAGCACCATGGACCACTGGCTCACCGCCGAGCTCTTCGACAGCACCGTCGCCGCCGCCCGCGAACTCGGCACGGACCACGAACTGGCGGCCGAACTCGCCGACCTCCGCAGCCGGTTGCGGCCGCCGGCGATCGGCGCCGACGGGCGTCTGCTGGAATGGTGGGAGGACCTGCCGGAGGAGGACCCCGGCCACCGGCACCTCTCCCACCTGTACGGCCTCTACCCGGGCAGCGCCGTCGACCCGCTCGGCGACCCGGCCCTGCTCGACCCGGTCCGCCGCGCCCTGGACCGGCGCCTGGAGCACGGCGGCGGCGGGACGGGCTGGAGCCTGGCCTGGGTCGCGGCGCTGGCCGCCCGGCTCGGCGACGGCGCCCTCGCCGGCCACGCCGTCGAGCGGCTGCTCGCCACCTCCGTCGCGCCCAACCTCTTCGACCTGCACCCGCCCCGGCTCTTCCAGATCGACGGCAACTTCGGCATCACCGCCGCCATCGCCGAGATGCTGCTGCAGAGCCACAACGGCGTGCTGCGCCTGCTGCCCGCGCTGCCGCCGGCCTGGGCGGACGGCGAGGTCCGCGGACTGCGGGCCCGGGGCGGCGTCACCGTCGACCTGACCTGGCGTCAGGGGCGGCTGACCGGAGCCGACCTGCTGGTCACCCGGGAGGGCCCGGTCGAGCTGCGGCTGCCGGCGGACGCGCTCCGCCCCGTGCTCACCGACCACACCGGGAGCAGCGTCCCGCTCGAGCCGGTCCCCGGCGACGGCCGGCGGTTCCGGTTCCACCCGGCGGCCGTCGCCCGCTACCACCTCGTCCCGGGAGCCCTCGCCGGCCGATAGCCGGGCCCCGGGCCCGGGTCGGCGAAGAAATCCGGCGCACCGTTGAACGCACCAGCCACGCGCTGCGTACCACCGGTCGTCGTATCCGACGCTCCTCACCACGACCCCCGACGATCTGGAGACCCGATGTCCTTCTCGACGAACGCCGACGCGCTCGTGCACCGGGCCAAGCCGCACGCGACCGCCGCCCTGCGGATGGTCGCCGCCCTGCTCTTCAGCTGCCACGGAGCGGCCACCCTGTTCAACGTGCTCGGTGGCGCCCACGGCGGATCGGTGCCGGTGGGCCAGTGGCCGGGCTGGTGGGCCGCGATGATCCAGCTGGTCGGCGGAATACTCGTCCTGCTGGGCCTGGGCACCCGGTACGCGGCCCTGCTCTGCTCCGGCTCGATGGCCTACGCCTACTTCTCGGTGCACCAGGAGCACGCGCTCTGGCCGATCCAGAACGGCGGCGAGCTCTCGGTCCTGTTCTGCTGGATCTTCCTGCTCATCGCGATCACCGGTCCGGGCAGCCTCGCCCTGGACCAGCTGCTGCGCCGGGCTCCCCAGCCCGCCGTGGCCTAGCCGGAAGCCCGCCTCCAGGACCGGACTGTGTGATCATGCTGTCCATGTCGATCGCCGCAACCACGGCAGTGCTGCTCATCGCCGCGCTGCACGTCTACATCCTGGTCCTGGAGATGTTCCTGTGGACCACCCCGAGGGCCCGGGCGGCCTTCGGCACGAGCGCCGAATTCGCCTCCGCCACCAAGGCGCTGGCCGCCAACCAAGGCCTGTACAACGGCTTCCTCGCCGCCGGCCTGGTCTGGGGAGCGGTGACCGCGGACCCGGTGGGCTTCCAGGCGAAGGTGTTCTTCCTGGTCTGCGTGGCGGTGGCCGGCGCCTACGGCGCGGCCACCGCCAGCCGGCGGATCCTCTTCGTCCAGACCGTCCCGGCCCTGATCGGCCTCGCCCTGGTGCTGGCGAGCCACTACTGACCCGGTGACGGGCGGTCAGACCGCCGGGAGCGGGCCGGAGCCCGGCGCGGGCGAGGAGTCGCGGACGGTCAGCCGGGTGGGCAGGACCAGCGGACTCGGATCCTCGCCCGCCACCGCCGCCACCAGCATCCGGGCCAGCTCCCGGCCCAGCGCGCGCAACGGCTGGTGCACGGTGGTCAGGGCCGGTTCCGCGTGCCGGGCCTCGGCCAGGTCGTCGAAGCCGACCACCGCCACGTCCTCCGGCACGCGCCGGCCGTGCCGGCGCAGCGAGCGCAGCGCGCCCAGGGCCATGCCGTCGTTGGCCGCGAAAACCGCGTCGAGATCCGGACGCGCCGTCAGCAGCCGGTCCATCGCCGCTTCCCCGCCGGCCCGGGTGAAGTCGCCCGCGGCCAGGCCCGCGGGGGAGAGCCCGGCCAGCGCCAGCGCCTCCCGGAAGCCCTGCTCGCGGGCGACGGCGGCCTGCAGATCCGCCTGACCCGTGATCATCGCGAGGGCCGTGCGCCCGTCGCGCACCAGGTGCTCGACGGCCAGCCGCGCGCCGCCCCGGTTGTCCGGGTCCACGTACCAGCGCGGCGTGCCGGTCAGCGGCAGGCCGCCGAAGACCACCGGCAGCTCGGTCCGCTCGGCGAGCCGGCAGAGCGGGTCGTCCCCGTGCACCGCCAGCAGGATCACGCCGTCCGCCCGGCGGGAGCGCAGCAGGCGCCGCAGGCGCTCCTTGCCGTGTGCGGTGTCGGCCAGCAGCAGGACCAGTTCCAGGTCCGCCTGCTCCAGGAACGAGCTGACGCCCATCGTCACCTCCGCGAAGAACGGGTCGGCGAAGATGCCCGGCTGCTCGCTGGAGATCGCCAGTACCACCGTGCCCGTGCGGGAGTTGGCGAGCGCCCGCGCCGTCGGATTCGGCACGTAGCCGAGCTCGCGGACGGCCCGCTCCACCGCGGCCCGCTTGGCCGCGCTGACGTACGGCGCGTTGTTGATCACCCGTGAGGCCGCCGTGCGCGAGACCCCGGCCCGGGCGGCGACCTCGTCCAGGGTGGGGCGCCGGGGCGGAGCCGTCTCCGTGCTGGGCATCGCTCCGTGTACCTCCTGCGGCGGGGGAAGCAGTCGGCTCCCGGGCTTCGATATGGGAGCGGTTCCACATCCTAGGGCATGAGTGCGGATGCCTGTCGAGCACCCGTCCAGCTGCGCTTCTTCTGAAGTGCTGCGTGATGGAAGGCCTGTCGGGGTTCTTGACAGCAGCTCATGGGCGACCCAATCATCTGGCAACTGGAAGCGCTCCCACACTTCCGACTCCCACCCAGCCTCCCGCCTCCACCCCACCCCCAGCGGAGGAACCACCATGAGCCGTACCCGCCGGCGGCTGTCGCTGTTCGCGACGGCCGCACTGACCGCCCTGCTGGCCGCCGTCCAGCCCGGGACCGCCTACGCGGCCGACCCCACCACCATGACCCACGGCTTCTACACCGACCCCGCCTCCAGCGCCCAGCAGTGGCTCAACGCCAACCCCGGCGACGGCCGGGCCGCCACGATCCGGGCCTCGATCGCCAACGTGCCGACGGCCCGCTGGTTCGGCAACTGGAGCGGCACCATCGGCACGGCGACCGGCGCCTACGTCGGCGCGGCGCAGGCCCAGGGCAAGCTGCCGATCCTGGTGGCGTACAACATCCCCGACCGCGACATCTGCGCGGGCCTGTCCGGCGGCGGCGCGGGCTCCGACGCCGCCTACGACAGCTGGATCGCCGCCTTCGCCAGCGGGATCGGCAGCCGCCCGGCCGTCGTCGTGCTGGAGCCCGACTCGCTCGGCGACGAGAGCTGCATGTCGGCGGCCCAGATCAGCGAGCGCAACACGCTGCTGCGCAACGCCATCGCCCAGTTCAACGCCAAGGCCCCGAACACCTGGGTCTACCTGGACGCCGGCAACCCCGGCTGGCTGAGCGCCACCACCATGGCCCAGCACCTCGCCGACGCCGGGGTGAGCGGGGCGCGCGGCTTCTCGCTGAACGTCTCCAACTACTACACCACCGGGCAGAACACGGCCTACGGCAGCGCTGTCGACTCGGCCCTGCAGTCGGGGTACGGCTACACCAAGCCGTACGTCATCGACACCAGCCGCAACGGCAACGGCTCCAACGGCCAGTGGTGCAACCCGACCGGCCGCCGGACCGGCACCCCCACGCAGCTGGGCGGCGGCGCCGAGATGCTGCTGTGGATCAAGGCGCCCGGCGAGTCCGACGGCAACTGCGGCGCCGGCGCCGGCTCCAGCGCCGGCCAGTTCCTGCCGCAGATCGCCTACAACCTGGTCTACGGCTACTGAACCACCGTCACCGGTGACCAACCCACCCTCACCGATCCCACGGCCAACGAGAAAGAATTGGAAACTCACGTGAGTCGCAGAATCCCACCCCTGCTGGTCTGCACCGGTGCGGCGGCCCTGCTGGCAGTACTGGCGGTCCCCGTCCAGGCCCAGGCCGCCACCGGCGGCCACACCCTGCCGGCCGGCACCCGGTTCTACGTGGACCCGCGCAGCGACGCGGCCAAGCAGGTCGTCAGCGACCTGCGCGACCACGACCTCGCCGGCGCCGCCGCGATGGCCGAACTCGCCAGCTGGCCCGAGGCCCAGTGGTTCACCGACGGCACCCCGCAGCAGGTCGGGGACCAGGTGCACCGGCTGGCCGCCCGGGCGGCGGGCAGCGGCACCGTCCCCGTCATGGTCGCCTACAACATCCCCGGCCGGGACTGCTCGCAGTACTCCAGCGGGGGCGCGCAGTCCGACGCCGCCTACCAGGCCTGGATCGCCGGACTGGCGCAGGGCATCGGCCGCAGCCGGGCCGTGGTGATCCTCGAACCGGACGCGCTCGCCAACCTGCCCTCCGACTGCTCGCCGACCACCGACCCCACCGGGGCCCTGACGGCCGGCCGGCTCGCCGACCTGCGGTACGCCGTCGACGTGCTGGAGCAGCAGCCGAACACCACCGTCTACCTGGACGCGGGCAACAGCCACTGGCAGAGCGTCGGCACCGCCGCGCAGCGCCTGCTGCAGGCGGGGGTCGAGAAGACCCAGGGCTTCTCGCTGAACGTGTCGAACTTCTTCGGCACCGACCGCACCGACCACTACGGCACCTGGGTGTCGGACTGCCTCTGGTACGCCACCAAGGGCCCGGCCGCCGCGCACGGCCACACCGACTGGTGCGCCAGCCAGTACTACTCCCCGGCCGCGCCCAACGACGGCCTGCCCGGCGACTCGGTCAACGCGGACGACACCGGCACCTGGCACTGGACGGACCAGTGGTTCCAGCAGAACACCGGCACCGCCCCGGCGGACCAGCTGACCCACTTCGTGGTCGACACCAGCCGCGACGGGCAGGGCGGCTGGACCCCGCCGGCCGGCAAGTACAGCGGTGACCCGCAGGTCTGGTGCAACCCGCCCGGCCAGGGCATCGGCGACCGGCCCACGGCCGACACCGGGGTCCCGCTGGTCGACGCCTACCTGTGGATCAAGACGGTCGGCCAGTCCGACGGCCAGTGCAACCGCAGCATCCCCGGCGGCACGATCGACCCGGAGTACGGCGTCGTCGACCCCGCGGCCGGCACCTGGTGGCCCGCGCAGGCCGTCTCCCTGGTGCGGAACGCCAACCCGCCGCTGACCTTCAACACCGGGCGCTGACCCCGGGGCCGGCGGCCGTCCCGGAGGCTCGGCGGAGCTCCCGGGGCGGCCGCCGCACGCGGCGGCCGGCTGACCGGCACTGCGCCCGCCGGTCAGCCGGTCAGCCGGTCGAGCGGCCGAGGTAGGTCAGGACGCCGGCGTCGGCGACCGGGATCTCGTGGAAGCCCATCCGGTCGTAGAAGCCGCGGGCGGCCGTGTTCGCGGTGACCATGCCCAGGTGGACCCGCGCCGCCCCCGCGTCGGCGAGCGCCGCGAACAGGGTGGCGAGCAGGTTCCGGCCGTGGCCGCGCCCCTGGAACTCGGGCAGCAGGTCGATGTGCAAGTGGGCCGGGTAGTCGGCCAGTTCGGGGACGATCATGCGCTCGGGGCGGTGCAGCAGCGCCGCCATCACCTCGTCGGGCGTCACGGGCTCGCCGGCCGGCAGCGGATGCCGGCCGGCGACCTCGGGCAGCCACTTCTCCCGGAACTCGCGGACGAAGCGCCCGGTGTCGCTGGTGCCCAGCACGTAGCCGACCGGCTGCCCCGTCCCGTCGTCGAGGACGAAGGCCAGGTCCGGTTCGAGGACGGTGTAGGGCGCGGCGAAGTTGTTCGCCAGCACGTCCCAGTCGCGGTAGATCCCGCGGGCGTCGCCGCCCGCCTCGGCGGTGCGGACGCAGATGTCGAAGACGGCCGCCCGGTCCTCGGGGCGGTAGCGGCGGATGACGGGCACGGGCATGGTGGTCCCCCCGGAGTCGGACGACAGCTATGACAACCCTATGGGAGCGCTCCCATAGGGTTGTCATCGTTGCATTCCCGACCGGCCGGGGGAAGGGCGGGCCCGGGCCGTGCGGTTCGCACGGCCCGGGCCCTCGTGCCGGTCCGGTCAGCGGGCGCCGAGCAGGTGCTCGTAGGCCAGCTGGTCGAGCTGCTCGAACGCCATGCCGCGGGCGGCCGCCGCGTCGACGTCGAACTCCTCGAAGGCGGTGCGGTCGGCCAGCAGGCCGGCCAGGCCGTCCTCGGCGGTGGTGCGGGCGAGCTCGGGCAGCCGGGCGGCGGCCAGGGCGGCCTGCACCTCGGGGTCGGCGCGGAAGGCGGTGGCGCGCTCCTTCAGCAGCAGGTAGTTGCGCATGCAGCCGGCGGCCGAGGCCCAGACGCCGTCGAAGTCCTCGGTGCGCGGGGGCTTGAAGTCGAAGTGCTTCGGGCCCTGGTAGCCGGCCGACTCCAGCAGGTCGACCAGCCAGAAGGCCTGGCGCAGGTCGCCGGCGCCGAACCGCAGGTCCTGGTCGTACTTGATGCCGGACTGGCCGTTGAGGTCGATGTGGAAGAGCTTGTCGTGCCAGAGCGCCTGGGCGATGCCGTGCGCGAAGTTCAGGCCCGCCATCTGCTCGTGGCCGACCTCCGGGTTGAGGCCGACCCGGTCCGGGCGCTCCAGCTCGTTGATGAAGGCCAGGGCGTGGCCGACGGTGGGCAGCAGGATGTCGCCGCGCGGCTCGTTGGGCTTGGGCTCGATGGCGAAGCGCAGGTCGTAGCCCTGCTGCTCGACGTACTCGCCGAGCAGGTCGAAGGCCTCCTTCAGCCGGTCGAGCGCGGTGCGCACGTCCTTGGCGGCGCCGGACTCGGCGCCCTCGCGCCCGCCCCAGGCCACGTAGACCGAGGCGCCGAGCTCGGCGGCCAGGTCGATGTTGCGGATGGTCTTGCGCAGCGCGTAGCGGCGCACGTCGCGGTCGTTGGCGGTGAAGGCGCCGTCCTTGAAGACCGGGTGGGTGAAGAGGTTGGTGGTGGCCATCGGCACCGCCAGCCCCGCGTCGTCGAGCGCGGCGCGGAACCGCTTGACCACCGCGTCCCGCTCGGCCTCCGAGGAGCCGAAGGGGATCAGGTCGTCGTCGTGGAAGGTGACGCCGTACGCGCCGAGGCCGGCGAGCCGCTGCACGGTCTCGACCGGGTCGAGGGCGGGCCGGGTGGCGTCGCCGAAGGGGTCCCGGCCCTGCCAGCCGACGGTCCACAGGCCGAAGGTGAACTTGTCGGCCGGGGTGGGGACGAGGGGGTCGCTGGTCACTGCTGGCTCCGATCACTGCCTGGAAGAACTTCTGCCCGGTAGACCTGTTTGTCAGGGCAAAAAACAAATTAGTATGCCGAGGCGTCGAAACGGAAGCCCCACGATGGAGGAACGCATGTCAGCGCAGCGCGCAGTGATCGGAGTCGACAGCTCCACCCAGTCCACCAAGGCGATCGCCGTCGACGTCGAAACCGGTGCCGTGCTGGGCCACGGCCGGGCCGCGCACACGGTCAGCGGGGGCGCCGGACGCGAGAGCGACCCCGAGCAGTGGTGGCAGGCGTTCGGGGAGGCGGTGGCCGCGACGGGCTGGGCCGACCGGGCGATGGCCGTCTCGGTGGCCGGCCAGCAGCACGGCCTGGTCGCCCTGGACGCCGAGGGCCGACCGGTGCGCCCGGCGCTGCTCTGGAACGACGTCCGCTCCGCGCCCCAGGCCGAGCGCCTGCGGGACGGCTTCGGCCGGGAGGAGATCGCCCACCGCACCGGCAGCGTCCCGACCGCCGCCTTCACGGCCGCCAAGTGGGCCTGGCTGCGCGAGCACGAGCCCGCCGCGGCCGACCGGGCCGCGGCCGTCCGGCTGCCGCACGACTTCCTGACCGAGCGGCTGACCGGCGAGCCCGCCACCGACCGCGGGGACGCCTCGGGAACCGGCTGGTGGGGCCCGGACGGCTACGACCGGGAGATCCTGGACCGGATCGGCCTGGACCCCGGGCTGCTGCCGCCGGTCCTCGAACCGGGCTCGGCGGTCGGCTTCGTCCGGGCGGACCTGCCGGTGCGTCAGGGAGCGCTGGTCGCCACCGGAACCGGCGACAACATGGCCGCGGCGCTCGGGCTCGGCCTGACGCCCGGTCAGCCGGTGCTCAGCCTCGGCACCTCGGGCACCGTCTACGCCGTCGGCCGCAAGCGGCCCACCGACCCGAGCGGGACGGTGGCCGGCTTCGCCGACGCCCTGGACGGCTGGCTGCCGCTCGCCTGCACCCTCAACTGCACCCTGGCCGTCGACCGCTTCGCCGCGCTGCTCGGCCGCAGCCGCGAGGAGGTGGAGGGCGGCGGCACGGCGGTGGTGCTGCCCTACCTGGACGGCGAACGCACCCCCGACCTGCCGGGCGCCTCCGGCCTGGTGCACGGCCTGCGCCACGACACCACCCCGGGCCAGCTGCTCCAGGCCGCCTACGACGGCGCCGCCCACGCCCTGCTCACCGCCCTGGACGACGTGCTGCGCTGGGGCGGCGAGAGCCCCGACCCGGAGGTGCCGCTGCTGCTGATCGGCGGCGGCGCCCGCGGGCAGGCCTGGCAGCGGACCGTGCTGCGGCTGAGCGGCCGCGCCGTCCAGGTGCCGGCCGCCGAGGAACTGGTCGCCCTCGGCGCCGCCGCGCAGGCCGCCGCCCTGCTGACCGGGGAGCCGGCCGACGCGGTGGCCCGCCGCTGGCGCACCGCGGAGGGCCTGCTGCTGGAGCCCGTGGCACGGGACGAGCAGGCCCTCGAGCGGATCAGCGACACCCTGCGCCGGGCGGGGGCGCTGCAGGGGGCCTAGGGTCTGGCCCGGCGAGCGCTACCGCGCCAGGGCGGGTTGCCGCGCGCCGGGCAGCAGCTGGTCCAGGGCGAGGCTGCCCGGACCGGTGATCGCGATGAGCAGGAAGATCCAGCAGAACAGGACCGAGAGCTCGCCGCCGTTCTGGATCGGCCACAGCGCGTGCTCCTGGTGCACCGAGAAGTAGGCGTAGGCCATCGAGCCGGAGCAGAGCAGGGCCGCGTACCTCGTGCCCAGGCCCAGCAGTACCAGGGCGCCGCCGATCAGCTGGATCATCGCGGCCCACCAGCCCGGCCACTGGCCCACCGGCACCGATCCGCCGTGGGCGCCACCGAGCACGTTGAACAGGGTGGCCGCTCCGTGGCAGCTGAAGAGCAGGGCGGCGACCATCCGCAGGGCGGCGATCGTGTGCGGCCTGGCCCGCTCGGTGAGGTCGGCGGTGGCGGCGGGGAAGGACATCACGGCTCCATCGGGTCGGGGAGGGGTGCGTGCGGGCAGCGCACGGCGACGGCCGGCAGTGGGCCGGCCGCCGCCGTGCTGATCCCCGGTCAGCTGCAGGGAGTGCCGTTCAGGGTGAAGGCGCTCGGGGCCTGGTTGGCGCCCGAGTAGGAGGCGTTGAAGCCGAGGGTGGTGCTCTGGCCCGGCGCCAGCGAGCCGTTGTAGGACAGGCTGGTGGCGGTCACTGTGCCGCCGGACTGGGTCCAGGCGGCGTTCCAGCCGTTGGTCAGCTGCTGGTTGCCGGCCCAGCCGAAGGAAAGCGTCCAGCCGTTCACCGGGGTGCTGCCGGTGTTGGTCAGCACCAGGGAGGCGGTGAAGCCGCTGCCCCAGTCGTTCACCGAGTAGCCGACCTTGCAGCTGCCGCCGCCGGTCGCGGCCGCCGTGGTCACCGTGACGGTGCCGGAGCGGGCGGACCGGTTGCCCGCGGTGTCCCTGGCGTAGACGGCGAAGGTGTAGGCGGTGCTCGGCCGCAGGCCGCTCAGCGTGGCGCTCGCGCCGGTGGGGGTGGCCAGCACGGTCTCGGTGCTGCCCTGGACCTGCACCACGTCGTAGCCGGCCAGGCCGGCGGAGCTGCTGGAGGGCGCCCAGCTCAGGCCCACCGAGGAGCTGGTGACGCCGGAGCCGGTCGGCGTGCCCGGGGTGGTCGGCGGGGTCACCGCGCTGCCGGGCTGCAGGGTGAGCAGCACCGCGCTGTACGGGGCGACGGTCTGGGTGGCGGCGGTGCCGGCGGTGGCGGTGCTCAGCGCCGCCGAGGCGCCGGCCATGGTGGTCACGCTGGGCGCCCCGGCGGCCGGGGTGAAGCCGGTGTAGCCGAGGTTGACCTGGTAGCTGTTGGCCGGGTCGTCGTTGACCAGCAGCACCCGCAGCGAGCCGTCGGAGGCCTTCACCGAGTAGGACTTGAGCAGCGACTGGTCCGAGCCGGCCTGGACCAGGGTGTCGCCGGGGTGGGCGAACCGGCCGAGCAGGGTCATCCCGTTGTAGGCGGGGAACGGCGTGTCGGCGGCGGGCTCGCAGAGCTGGCTGCCGTTGACGGTGCCGCAGCTGCCGTCGGCGAGCATCCCGTAGTCGCCGTAGTTCGCCGAGCCGTAGAGCGCGGAGCCGTTGTCGCTGCCGGTGACGATGCCGTTGTGGATCTGCCACCAGTCCACGCTGGACACGCCGTTGGCCAGCCAGCCGAGGTAGTCCTGCGGCAGGAAGAGGGCGTTGACCAGGCCGACGGTCTGCTTGCCCGGGTTGGAGGAGACCGAGTTGGTCTCGGTGATCATGATCGGCACCGAGCTGCTGCCCGCGTACTGGCCGAGCTGCGAGCGCAGCGTGCTGACCATGGACGGGATCTGCGCCGGGGCGGAGAGCAGGCCGGCGTCGGTCGGGCCGGGCGGGGTGACGCTGCTGGGGTTCTGCGGGTACCAGTGGACGTCGGCGAAGTCGATCTGGCCGGCCAGGGCCGTCATGACGGCCTGGTTCCAGGACTGCGGGTTGGCGCTGTTGGTCACCCCGTCGGGCCAGTTGCCCGGGGCGGTGAGCACCACGCCGATCTGGATGCTCGGGTCCACCGCCTTCATCGCGGCGATGTAGGCCTTGGCGTTCTGCGCGTACACCGCCGGGCCGCAGCCGGTGCCGCCGGTGCCGCAGTGCTTGTCGGTCTCCCAACCGCTGCCGCCGTACGTACCGTTGCCGTAGATCTCGTTGCCGATCTCCCAGTACTTGATGTGGTCGTTGTGGGTGACGTTGGCGTAGCGCACCCAGTCGGCGGCCAGCTGGGGACCGGTCTCGGCGGGGCTCTCGCTCGCGCCGACGGTGTCGCCGCTGCCGTAGTTGACGGTCACCATGCCCTGCGCGCCGGACTGCTGGAGCATCGTGGCGTACTGGTCGAAGTCGACCGCCTGGGTGCCGTTCGTGAGGTCGCTGTTGGTCTTCCAGTTGTAGCTGTCCGACGAACTGCCGCCCGGGAAGCGGACCAGGCCGACGCCGGCCTGCTGCAGCAGGCCGGGCACGGCGGCGTCGGTCAGCTTGCTGTCGTACACCGAGCCGTTGGTGCCGATCGCCGTCGCGGGCACGGTGGCGAGGGACTGCGCGGCGTTGACGCTCACCGTGGCGGTGGTGGTGGCGGAGGCGGCTGCGCCGGCGCTCGGCACGGTGGTCCAGAGCGGGCCGGCGGCCAGCAGGGCCAGGCCGGCCAGGGCGGCGGGCAGGCGCAGCCCGCTCGAGGGGGACCGCAGGGGCATGGGGGTGTTCCTCTCAACGGGTGGGTGCCGCCGGGGCGTCGCGGGTGGGTGGGACGGGAGGCGCCGGCGGTGACCCGAGGTTCGGCGGTGGCGCCGGCGGGCGTCTACGGCGCCCTCCGGGCCCGGCGCCGGAGCGGCGGATGAGCTGCGGTGCACGGCGGGCGGTGCGGCGTAACTTTCATGACGCGGCGTCAGGGGGCCCGCCGGAGCGCGTTCCGGCGGACCCCCTGTGAGCAGCCCGGGTCAGCTGGTGGTGCAGGAGACCGTCGGCCAGCTGGTGTTGCCGTTCTTCATGATGGTCATGCCCCAGTTGTCGCCCGCGCCGTTCGGGGTGGCGACGAGGGTCTGGGAGTTGGGGTAGGAGGCGTTGATGTTCCAGGTCGAGCTGATCTGCTCCGGCGAGGGGACGTTGACGGTCACCTTCCAGGTGCTGGAGCCGGTCACCGCGACGTTGAGGTTGTAGCGGTCGCTCCAGGAGGCGCCGGCGGAGAGCGTCGCGGTGCAGGCGCCGCCGCCCCCGCCGCCGCCACCGCCGCCGGTGGTGGTGCCGAGGGTGATGTTGGAGCTGCCGCTGCTCTGGTAGCCCTCGGTGGCCAGGATCTCGTAGTTCATGGAGCCGAGGTTCATGCCGTTGCGGGCCCAGGCGTCGAAGTGGTTGCCGACCGTGATGGTGCCGCCGGTGCGGCGGTTGCGGCGCACGCTCCAGTACTGGTTGAAGGTCTGGGTGCCCTCGATGGAGGGGGCGTTGACCCGGGTCGTCTCGTAGATGTCGTAGGTGTCGCCGTCGCTGGTGACGGTGCCCTTGTAGGTGCCGGTGGGCTTGTAGGAGCCGTAGTTGTCGACGATGTAGTACTCGACCAGCGGGTTGGTGCTCCAGCCGTAGAGCGACAGGTAGGCGTTGCCGTTGGTGCTCCAGGTGCCCGAGTAGGTCACCGGGTTGCGGGAGCCGGTGCTCCAGCCCTTGCCGGCCACGAAGTTGCCCGCGTTGGTCCAGGAAGTGCCGTAGTTGCCGCCGCCGTTGAGGGACATCGAGGCGGCGCCGTCGCCCTGGGTCCAGAACGAGTAGAAGTAGCCGCCGTCGTTGCCGGTCTGGCTGTTGGTGATGGTCGAGGCGTCGGCGGTGCCGGGCAGGGCCAGCACGGCGGCCAGGGCGGGCACGAAGACGCGGGAGGAGCGCAGGAGGCGCCGCAGGCGGTCGGTCCGGCGGCTCTCGGGGTGGGGGAGGTGCATGGCGTGGTCCGTCCTACCAGTGAGTGGGGGTGGATGGGCACGGCTGCGCGCCCGGGGTGGCCGCGGTGGAGGTGGGGGCGGCGGGACCGCGTCGCGCAGCGGTGTGCAGGGCCGGCGAGTCATCAAGTCGGCTGTGCCAGGAGCCGGTTGGAGAGCGGGGGCCGACTGCGGCGCCGCTCGGACTCGTCGACGGCGCCAGTGTTGGGCTGCTCCGGAGGGGATGTCAACGCTTTCGACCGGATCGCCGATCGATTCGGCCCCCGGACGGGTCCTGCCGCGGGCGGCCGCGCTCGCGCGCACCCGGCCGGATGCGGAGGTCAGGGCGGAGAGCCCGGCCCTGGGCAGCGCGGTTGTCGCCGGCCGGGTGCGCTGGCCGGCCGGCGCAGGGCGGGCGGATGGTACTCGAAAGTTTCAGTCGCCGCCCGTGGGATCCGGTGTGCGCCGCACCCTATTCGTCATGGCGGCCAACAAATTAGTATGCCGAGATCGGGGCGGCGAGCGGCGGCGGGGCCGGCGCCCCGGTGTCCGCCTGCCCGGGCCGCCGTCGGCGGCCCGGGCGAGGGCGGTCGGAACGTCGAAAGGCCGGCGAACGGGAGGCCCGTGCGGTGCGATCAGGGCAGTTTGGGCGCCGCCGTGCTGGAGCGCACCACCAGGGTGGTGGACAGTTCCAGGCGGGTCGGTGTGGCGGCGGCCTCCGCCCCGGCCCGGAGGGTGAAGATCAGCCGGGTCGCCTGCTCGGCCATCTCCCGCAGCGGCTGGCGGACGGTGGTCAGCGCCGGGCTGGTCCACTTCGAGATGTCCAGGTCGTCGTAGCCGACCACGGACAGGTCCTCGGGCACCCGCAGCCCGTGCACCCGGGCCGCCTCCAGTACCCCGAGCGCCTGCAGGTCGCTGCCGGCGAAGATCGCGGTGGGCCGGTCCGGCAGCTCCAACAGCCGCTTGCCCTGGGCGAATCCGCCCTCCGCGTGGAAGTCGCCGAAGGCGCCCAGCGCGGGATCGACCGGCATCCCCGCCATCGCCAGCGCCGAGCGGTAGCCGTCCAGCCGGGCCAGCGAGCAGAGCATGTCCCCGGGCCCGGTGATGATGCCGATCCGCTGGTGGCCGAGCCCGATCAGGTGCCGGGTGGCGGCGAGGCCGCCGGCCCAGTTGGCCGAGCCCACCGAGGGCACGTCCGGGTCCGGGTTGCCGGCCGGATCGATGATCACGAACGGGATGGACCGGGCGCGCAGCTGGCGCTTGAGCTCGGGCGGCAGGCTGGAGAAGACCAGGATGACGCCGAGCGGGCGCCGGCGCAGCACGGCCTCGATCCACTCGGGGCCGGGGGCGTGGCGTGAACCGCTGTGGGTCACGACGAGCGCGGCTCCGTGCTCGTTCGCCACGGTTTCGACGCCGCGCAGGAGTTCCATCGCCCAGACGCTGTCGAGCTCGTGGAAGACGATCTCCACCAGCGGCGCCTCGGCGCCGCCGCGGGCGGTGCGCTGGTAGCCGTGGTCGCGCAACACGTTTTCGACCCGGCCGCGGGTGGCGGCCGCCACGTCCGTCCGGCCGTTGAGCACCTTCGAAACTGTCGAAACGGAGACCCGGGCCTCCCGCGCGATGTCCGCGAGGGTGATCCGTCCCAGTTCATCGCCCTTTTCCATGGGTCGAAGCATAGAGCACAAGGGAATTGGGCCCGATCGCCGGATCACGCTTCAGTAACCCTCGGGCCAAGGGGTTGACCCGCAACATGCCCGCAACCTAGCGTCCCGCCATCGGATCTTTCGGCAATCGGACCGAAACTTTTAGGGGAGTTCAGATGAAGAGACGCGCCTTCGCCGTTGCCCTCGGACTGTCCCTGGCGACGGTGGGGCTGACGGCCTGCGGTGGCTCCTCCGCCGGGGGTTCGGGCGGCACCATCCACGTGCTGGTCTACGGCGACGCCAGCAACAAGGTCGAGAAGCAGCTGGTCGACACGTTCAACAAGACCTCGAAGGTCAAGGCGGTCCTGGACACCATCCCCGGGGCGGACTACCAGGCGAAGCTCAACACCATCATCAACACCCCGCAGGCCCCCGACGTTTTCTTCAACTGGGGCGGCGGCAGCATCCAGCCCTTCGTGAAGTCGGACCTGCTGCTCCCGCTGGACGACATGATCGCCGCGGACCCGGGCCTGAAGAGCAACTTCCTGCCGTCGGTGTTCAACACCGCGATGATCGGCGGCAAGTCCTACGGCGTCCCGATGCGCGGCACCCAGCCGGTCCTGCTGTTCGACAACAAGAAGGTGCTCGCCGACGCCGGCCTGAGCGTCCCGAAGACCTGGGACGACCTGCTCAACGCCGTCAAGGTGCTCAAGGGCAAGGGCATCACGCCGTTCGCCCTCGGCGGCGGCGACCAGTGGCCGACCCTGATGTGGTACGAGTACGTCTTCGACCGCGTCGCGGGCCCCGAGCTGTTCCAGAAGGCGCTCTCCGGCGACAAGACCGCCTGGGAGAGCGACGACGCCAAGAAGGCGCTGGGCATGCTCAAGCAGCTGGTCGACGCGGGCGCCTTCGGCACCAACTTCGACTCGGTCAAGTTCACCGACGGCGGCTCGCCGGCCCTGCTGGCCAAGGGCAAGGCGGCGTTCGAGCTGATGGGCTCCTGGGAGTACGCCACCCAGCAGGACGCCGACCCCGACTTCGCCAAGAACGACCTCGGCTACAGCAACTTCCCCAGCGTCACCGACGGCAAGGGCGACCCGGCCGACGTGGTCGGCAACACCAACAACTTCTACTCGGTGCTGAAGAAGACCAAGCACCCGGACGCGGTGGCCGCCTTCCTGAAGCTGATGTACTCCGACGAGTTCGTGAAGGCGCAGCTGGCGATCGGCAATCTGCCGACCACCACCAACACCGAGCAGTTCCTCGACACGGCCGCCAACCCGGACTACTCGAAGTTCCAGTTCGGCCTGGTCAAGGCCGCGCCGTCGTTCCAGCTCTCCTGGGACCAGGCCTACCCGCCGGCCGCCGCCACCCCCCTCCACACCGCGGTCCAGCAGTTCATGGACGGCAAGATCGACGTGGACGGCTTCATCAAGGGCATGCAGGCCCTGTCCGCCTCCTGAGACGAATCGCCATGAGTGCTTCCTCCTCCCTGCCGTCCGCCCCCGGCCGCCGTGCGCGGCCGGGGCGCCGGACCGGCGTCGGGGTGACCCGCCCGGGCCTCGCCTGGGCGCTGCCCGCGACCGTATTCTTCCTGATGTTCGCCATCGTGCCGCTGGTGCTGGTGGTGGTGCTCTCCTTCGCCGACTGGAACGGCGTCGACGCGCCCCGGTTCAACGGCTTCGCCAACTGGACCAAGCTGCTGCACGACCCGGTGATGGCACAGAGCGTCTGGCTGACCCTGCTGCTCACCGTGGCCGGCGTGGTCGTGCAGACCCCGGTGAGCATCCTGCTGGGCGTGTGGGCGGCCGGGCACCAGCGCAACCGCGCGGTGCTCTCCGCGATCTTCTTCGTCCCGCTGCTGCTCTCCGCGACCGCCATCTCGGTGGTCTGGCGCGCCATCCTGGACCCCAACTTCGGCCTGCCCTCGCAGCTCGGCTGGCTGTTCGGCGACGGCAACCTGCTGGGCAGCCAGAGCGGCGCCATCGCGGTGCTGACCTTCGTCGGCATGTGGCAGTGGACGCCCATGCACGCGCTGCTCTACCAGGGCGGCGCCCGGGCGATCCCGCCGGTGCTCTACCAGGCCGCGCAGATCGACGGCGCGGGCAAGCTGCTCCAGTTCCGCCACATCACCCTGCCGCAGCTGCGCAACACCATGATCACCTCGATCATCCTGATGCTGGTCGGCGGCCTCACCACCTTCGACACCGTCCTGATCCTGACCCAGGGCGGCCCCGGCACCGACACCACCAACAGCGCCTACTACATGTACCAACAGGCCTTCAAGGAATACGACTTCGGGGCGGGATCGGCCATCGCGCTGGTCCTGGTCGTGGTCGCCACCCTGATCTCGCTCGCGGTCGTGCGGCTGTCCGGCTACGACAAGATGCGTAGCAGCGCGGAGGGACTGTGATGCGACAGCGCCCCAACTACCTCGCCGGACTCGGCTCGCTGGTCTGGCTGGCCGTGGTCGGCTTCCCGCTCTACGTCCTGCTGATCGCGACCTTCCGGACCCGCTCCAACTACTCCTCGCAGGGCCCGCTCACCTTCCCCTCGAAGCTGACCCTGCAGAACTACGTCAACGACTTCTCCAACGGCTTCGGCCAGGACTTCCTCAACACCCTGCTGGTGACCGTGAGCGTGGTCGCCATCGTGCTGCTGGTGGTGCCCCCGCTGGCCTACGCGATCGTCCGCGCCCAGGGCCGGACCATCGCCACGGTGTTCCGGATCTTCCTGCTGGGCCTGGCGATCCCGGCCCAGGCCGTGATCGTGCCGATGTTCTACGTGATCAGCAAGGCCGGCTTCTACGACCACCTGCCCGGCGTCATCCTGCCCACCGCGGCGTTCTGCCTGCCGGTCTGCACGCTGGTCCTCACCGGCGCGATGCGCGACATCACCAGCGAGCTCTACGAGGCCATGGCCATGGACGGCGCCAGCCCCTGGCGGGTGTTCTGGCAGCTGGTGGTGCCGCTCTCCAAGGGCGGCCTCTCCTCGATCGTGGTCTTCTCCGCGCTCCAGGCGTGGAACGGCTTCCTCTTCCCGCTGATCCTCACCCAGTCGGAGAGCACCAAGGTCATCACCCTCGGCCTGTACAACTACCAGACCGAGCACGGCGTCGACGTGCCGGGCCTGCTCAGTGCCGTGGTGCTGTCGATGCTCCCGATCTTCATCGTCTACCTGTTCGCCCGACGTGCCTTGGTCCAGGGCCTCATGGGCGTCGGGGGAAAGTGACCGGAAACATGAACCTGGTCGACCCGACCGCTGGCCGGACCGCTCGCTGGCGCGATCGCGCGCTCAGCCCCGAGGAGCGCGCGGACGCCCTGATCGCCGAGATGACCCTGCCCGAGAAGCTGGCCCAGTTGGTCGGCGTCTGGGTCGGAGCCTCCGAGGAGGGCGGCGACGTCGCTCCCCACCAGCACGACATGGAGGAACCGCCGGACCTCGACGGGCTCCTCCCGACCGGACTGGGCCAGCTGACCCGCCCGTTCGGCACCGCGCCGGTCGATCCGGCGCTGGGCGCGCTCTCGCTCGCCCGCAGCCAGCAGCGCATCGCCGCCGCCAACCGGTTCGGCATACCTGCGCTGGCCCACGAGGAGTGCCTGGCCGGCTTCGCCGCCTGGGGCGCCACCGCCTACCCGGTGCCGCTCTCCTGGGGCGCCACCTTCAACCCGGAGCTGATCCGGCGGATGGCCGGGGCGATCGGCCGCGACATGCGCGCGGTCGGCGTCCACCAGGGCCTGGCCCCGGTCCTCGACGTGGTCCGCGACGCCCGCTGGGGCCGGGTCGAGGAGACCATCGGCGAAGACCCCTACCTGGTGGGCACGGTGGCCACCGCCTATGTGCAGGGCCTGGAGTCCGAGGGCATCGTGGCCACCCTCAAGCACTTCGCCGGCTACTCCGCCTCGCGCGCCGGACGCAACCTCGCCCCCGTCGGCATGGGGGCGCGCGAGCGCGCCGACGTGATCCTGCCGCCGTTCGAGATGGCGGTGCGCGAAGGCCGGCCGCGCTCGGTCATGCACGCCTACACCGACACCGACGGCGTGCCCTCGGCCGCCGACGAGGCACTGCTGACCGGACTGCTGCGCGACACCTGGGGCTTCCGGGGGACGGTGGTGGCCGACTACTTCGGCATCGCCTTCCTCAAGCTGCTGCACGGCGTCGCGGGGGACTGGGCCGAGGCCGCCGGCCTGGCGCTGGCCAGCGGCGTGGACGTGGAGCTGCCCACGGTCAAGACCTTCGGCGAGCCGCTGCTGCGCGCCGTCGAGGACGGCACCGTGCCCGCGGAGCTGGTCGACCGGGCGCTGCGCCGGGTGCTCGTGCAGAAGGCCCAACTCGGGCTGCTGGACGAGGACTGGGAGGCCGTCCCGGCCGCCCTGGCGGGCCTGGCGCTGGACGATCCGCGGGCGCTGCGCGGCTCGGTCGACCTGGACCGCCCGGAGAACCGGGAGCTCGCCCGGGAGATCGCCGAGCAGGCCGTGGTGCTGCTGCGCAACGACGGCACCCTGCCGCTGCGGAGCCCGCGCCGGATCGCGCTGATCGGGCCGAACGCGGACACGCCGACCGCGGTGCTCGGCTGCTACGCCTTCCCGGTGCACGTCGGCAGCCAGCACCCGGAGGTGCCGGTCGGCATCGAACTGCCGACGCTGCGCGAGACGTTGGCGGCCGAGTTCCCCGACAGCGAGATCCGGACGGTGGCCGGGGCCAGCGTCGACGGGCTCGACACCTCGGGCATCGCGCAGGCGGTGGCGGCGGCCGGGGAGGCCGAGGTGGTGGTGGTCGCCCTGGGCGACCGGGCCGGCCTCTTCGGCCGCGGCACCAGCGGCGAGGGCTGCGACGCCGAGTCCCTGGAACTGCCGGGCGTGCAGCAGCAGTTGCTGGACGCACTGCTGGACACCGGCAAGCCGGTGGTGCTGGTCCTGCTGGCCGGCCGGCCCTATGCGCTGGGGCGGGCGGCGGGCGGTGCGGCGGCCGTGGTGCAGGCCTTCTTCCCCGGGGAGGCCGGGACGGAGGCGGTGGCCGCCGTGCTCAGCGGCCGGACCAACCCCTCGGGCCGGCTGCCCGTCAGCATCCCGGCCCGGCCGGGGGTGCAGCCCTCCACCTACCTGGCGGCCCGGCTGGCCGGCCCCAGCGAGGTGTCCAGCACCGACCCGACGCCCGCCTTCGGCTTCGGGCACGGCATCGGCTACACCACCTTCGACTGGTCCGACCTGGAGGTGGCGCAGCAGGCCGTGGGGACCGAGGGCGCGGTCGACCTCGCCTTCACGCTGCGCAACAGCGGCGGGCGGGCCGGCAGCGAGACCGTCCAGCTCTACCTGCACGACCCGGTCGCCAGCGTGGTGCAGCCGGTGCAGCGGCTGATCGGCTACCGGCGGATCACCCTGGAGGCGGGCGAGGAGACCCGCGTGCGGGTCAGCGTGCCGGCCGACCTCGCCTCGTTCACCGGGAAGGACGGCCGACGCGTCGTGGAGCCGGGGGAGCTGGAGCTGCGGGTCGCCGCCTCCAGCACCGACGTCCGGCTGACCGCCACCGTCCGGCTGGCCGGGCCGGCCCGGGTGCTGGACCACACCCGGCGCCTGCACGCGGAGTTCCGCACGGGCTGAGCCGGTGCCGCTCCCGAGCCGCCGGGGGGGGCCCCCCCCGGGGGGCCCGCCGGGGGGGGGGGGGGGGGCGCGCCGGGGGCCCGGGGGGGGGGGGCCCCCCCCCCCCCCCCCGGCCGGGGGGGGGGGGGGGGGGGCGGGGTGG
>NZ_JBIAGU010000044.1:0-72137 GCF_042869935.1 Kitasatospora sp. NPDC006697 | reverse complement strand
CGCCCAGGCGTTCTCCCAGAGCCGCACGATCGCCGGGTACTTCTTGCCCCAGGCCTCGGTGAACTCGACGAACCGCTCGAGTGCGGCGTCCTCGGTCGGGGCGGTGTAGACGGGCTTGAGGGCCTTGGAGATCTTGTCCCAGTCCTGGCGGGCCGCGTAGCGGAACGAGGCCCGGATCAGGTGGACGATGCAGGTCTGCGTGACGGCCTGCGGCCAGACCGCCGAGATGGCGTCTGGCAGGCCCTTGAGGCCGTCGCAGACGACCATGCAGACGTCCCCGACGCCCAAGGCCACGGAGTTAAGCCCCGCCTGCGTCCGTCAAGAGAGTGATCTCGGGCTGGAATGCAGGCATGAGGACGGGGCCTCCGGTATAGCAACGGATCGACCAAGATCTGCTTGCCGAAGAGGTCCCGTTGACTGACCAATCTGCCACCGCTCGGCCCGATTGCCTTGGAGGAGGCGGAGATTCCGTCCTCGCCCCGGGCCATCTGGGTGAGCTCACCCGCTACCTTCCTGTCGAACTCGTGGACGCGGTACTCGAGGAGAACCACGCGGTGGAGCGTCGCCGACGGCTCCTGCCTTCTCGCGTCGGGGTGTACTTCATCCTGGCCCTGTCGCTGTTTCCTGCACTGGGCTACCTGCGCGTCTGGGACAAGCTGACGGCCGGACTCACCACGCCGGGGATCGACCGTCCGAGCGAGAAGGCCCTTCGATGCCTGCGGCGACGCGTGGGGCCCACCCCACTCAAAGCCCTGTTCGAGGTGCTGGCCGGGCCGCTCGCGCAACCCACCACGGTCGGCGTCCGCTACCGACGCTGGCGGACCGTGGCGTTCGACGGATGCAGCGCAGTGAAGGTGCCGGATTGCGAGCGGAACCGAGCCTGGCTCGGCAAGATCCAAGCTCGGCTGGGCTGGGCCGGTTACCCCCTCCTCCGGCTCATGACGCTCTGCGAGACCGGCTCTCGCGGTCTGATCGGCGCGGTGTTCGGGCCGACGAGCGAGTACGAGACCACCTATGCGCGGCGCCTCCTGCCGCTGGTGAACGCCAGCATGCTCGTGCTCGCCGATCGAGGCTTCGATGCGGACGACTTCCTGGCGGCCACTGCGGCCACCGGAGCCCAGTTCGTCATCCGCATCACCGCTCGCCGCCGTCCCGCCATCCTGGCTGTGCTCCCCGACGGCTCGTATCTCACCCGGCTGGGCAGGCTCAAGGTGCGCGTCATCGACGCGACAATCACGATGACCACGGACAGCGGCCAGACTCTCTGCGAGCATTACCGCATCGCCACCACCCTGCTCGACCACCGCAGTGACCCCGCCGAAGCGCTGCTCCGGCTCTACCACGAACGCTGGGAGGTCGAGTCCGCCTACTACGCGCTGCGGCACACCCTTCAGGACGGTCTGGTGCTCAGGTCGCAGGACCGCGCCGGCCTGGAGCAAGAATTGTGGGCACAGCTGATCGTCTATCAGCTCCTGCGGGCGGCGATGGTCGACGCCGTGGAGTCCTGTCCGGGCACCGACCCGGACCGCGCGAGCTTCACCGTCGCCCTGGAAACCGCACGTGACAGGATCGTCCTCGCCGACCTGGGCACAGACGGAAGCGGCCGCCACGATGAGCTGGTCGGCACCATCGGCCTGGCCGTGTTGGCTGGCCTGCTGCCAGCGAGACGGCCCCGCACGAGCGCCCGCTCGGTCAAGGCCGGGCGCACGCGATACCCCACCAACCCCGCAGAACCCCGCCCCCGGCAGAGCAAGGCGATCACCGGCCTGACTGTCACGCTCCGCTCAGCTCCCGACGCCCCGCCCCAGCCTCCAGACGACCACGAGGACCAGCGAAAGGCCGTCGCCGGGATCCGGTCCATGGGCGCCGGCAATCGAAACCGGACCTTCCACCTCATGGCCGCCGAGCCCGAACGATCCTGGCGACCCCGCGAAGTCGCCATCGCCCTGGGCATTCGCAACTACGCGAGTTTCGCGACCCAGATGACCCACTGGGCCGCCGAAGGCCTTCTCAGGAAGATCGCCTACGGGACCTACACCCTCTCCGACGCATGGAAACGGACCACCTTGACGAACCCGGGTGTGGCTTAACTCCGTGGCCTTGCCCCGACGCCGCGGTTCTTGATCTCGGTCAGCACGTGGAGCCAGTACTTGGCGCCCTCTCCGCCGTCGCCGGCCCACAACCCGAGAATCTCGCGGGTGCCCTCGACGGTGACCGCCAGCGCCACGTAGATGGGCCGGTTGGCGACCTGGCCGTCGCGCAGTTTCACGTGTACGCAGTCGATGAAGACCACCGGATAGACCGGGTCCAGCGGTCGGTTCTGCCACTCGGCCATGCCCTCGACGACCTGATCGGTGATGGTGGAGATGGTCTGCTTGGACACCTCGGCTCCGTAGACCTCGACCAAGTGCGCGGAGATCTCACCGTGCGTCAGACCGCGGGCCGACAGTGAGAGGACCATTTCATCGACACCAGCCAGGCGCCGCTGGCGCTTGCGAACCAGCTGCGGCTCGAAGGACCCCTCGCGGTCGCGGGGTAGCTCGATCTGCACCGGGCCGACCTCGGTCAGCACGGTCTTGGAGCGGGTGCCGTTTCGCGAGTTGCCGCTGCCGGCGCCAGCTGGGTCGTGCTTCTCGTAGCCGAGGTGGTCGGTCATTTCGCCCTCGAGCGCGGACTCCAGGAGCTTCTTCGTGAGCTGCTGGAGCAGACCTCCGGCGCCGGTGAGCTGCAGCCCGCTCGCACGGGCCCGATCCACCAGCTGCCCGATCAACTGCTCGTCCAGCGCGTCCGGCTGCAACTCCACCGGGCGCACGGCCTCGACAGCCTCGGCCGAGACGGTGACTTCCTTCATCAGGTGCTTCTCCTTGATCGGAAGTTACACCGTTCTTTTTACAGACCCCCGACGGCGACACCCAGTGGATGACCGCCGGCTCCGGCCTGCTGCACATCGAGACCCCGCCGGAGTCGCTGGTGATGTCGGGCGGCCTCTTCCACGGCCTCCAGCTGTGGGTGAACCTGCCCGCCTCCGACAAGATGATCGCGCCGAAGTACCAGGACATCCGCGGCGGCAGCGTCAAGCTGCTCGCCTCCTCGGACGGCGGCGCGCTGTTGCGGATCATCGCCGGTGAGATCGACGGCCACCAGGGCCCCGGCACCACGCACACGCCGATCACCATGGCCCACGTGTCGGTCAACCCCGGCGCCCAGGTCACCCTCCCCTGGCGCAGCGACTTCAACGCGCTCGCCTACGGCCTGGCCGGCAGCGGCTCGGCCGGCGAGGAGCGCCGCCCGTTCCACACCGGACAGGCGGTGGTCTTCGGCGAGGGCGGCTCGATCACCATCCGGGCCGACGAGAAGCAGGACTCCCGCACCCCCAACTTCGAGGTGGTGCTGCTCGGCGGCCTGCCGATCCGCGAGCCCGTCGCCTGGTACGGCCCGTTCGTGATGAACAGCCACACCGAGCTCCAGCAGGCCATGGCGGACTTCCAGGCCGGCAAGCTCGGCACCATCCCCGCCGACGCCAACTGACCCACCCCGACAGCCCGGTGCCCGGGCCGCGCAACGCAGCGCGGCCCGGGCACCGGGCTGTTCGGCGGGCCGGTCAGGGCCGGTCAGAAGCGCTGGGCCTTGGCCACCTTCGGTGAGAGCGACTGCTCGGGGCTCTTGACGGTGACGGCGATCGGCTGGGCCCGCGCACCGGGGGCCAGGTTCTCGGTGCCCACGATGTCGCTGTCCGCCACCTGGCCGGACGGGTCGATCCAGTCCACCTGCACCGCGTAGGAGGCGGCGGCGCCGGTGCTGTTGGTGATGGTGACCACGGCCGCGTTCAGGCCGCCGGACTGGTCCTTCGGCACGCCGGTGAGGACCACCGAGGAGATCGCGTCGCCCTGCCCCGAGACCGGCGCCAGAGCCGCCTGGTAGGCCGACCGGCTGCGCGCCGCCTCGGCCGAGGCGGAGGCGGCGAAGGCCGAGGCCCGGGCCCCGGCGGAGGAGGCGGCGGCGGAGGCAGCGGACTGGCCGGCCGAGGCCAGCGACTGCAGCGAGGACGGGCCGGAGCCGGAGAAGCTGGCGGTGACGGGCGCCGAGGCCGCGCCGGTGGTGCTGCCCCCCGAGGAGCTCGACGTCGACGAGCTGGAGCAGGCCGCGGCGCCGAGCGCCAGGGCCGGCAGGACGGCCAGCGAGATCAGTCGACGGGCGGAGCGGTGCTGCTGACGGGACATCGGCCGTCCTTTCCACGGATGAGGGAGCACACCGTCCGATTAGTACCGGTTGTCCCGTTCCACGGCGACAGCTCCTGGGCCGGATGGCGGTGGCGCCGAGCTCGGCCCTGGCGGCCGCGAACCCGGGGTGGCGGGGGTGCGGGCCGGGTCAGCGGCCCGCGTCCGCCCCGGGTCAGCCCGTCTGGAGCCGGGCGCCGCCGTCGACGATCAGGCTGATGCCGGTGGTGTACGCGTTCTCCACCAGGAAGGCGATGGCGTGCGCCACGTCCTCGGCCCGGCCGACCCGCTTCAGCGGCAGGGCGGCGGCGGTCTGGGCGAAGAGGCCGTCGCGGGCCTCGCCGGGCAGCCAGTCCCACCAGTCGGTGTCCACGAAGCCGGGCGAGACGGCGTTCACCCGGCGCGGGGCGAGCTCGGCCGCGAGGGCCCGGCTCGCCGCCTCCACCGCCCCGTTGACGGCCGCCAGGGCGGCCGTGCCGGCCACCCCGACATGTGCGGTCACCGCGCCGACCAGGGTGATCGAGCCGTCCGCGCGCAGCGTCGGCAGCGCGGCCTGGACGGCCAGCAGGTGGGCGGCGAGCTTGCCGTCGGTCAGGACCCGCAGCTGCTCGCGCTCCAACTCGGCGATCGGGCCCGCACCGCCGTGCGGGGCCACGGTGACCACCAGGTGGTCGAACTCGCCGACGGCGGCAAAGAACTCGGCCAGCTGCTCGGCGGAGCCGGCGTCCACCACCCGGCCCTCGGCGGAGCCGCCCAGCCGCTCCAGGGCGGCGGCGAGCCGCTGCTCGTCGCGGCCGGCGACCACCACGCGGTGGCCGGCCTTCTCCAAGTGCGCGGCGGTGGCCAGGCCCATGCCCGCGGTGCCGCCGATGATCACGATGCGCTCCGACACGGAGTCACTCCCCCAGGTTCCGGACCCACACGATTTCGAGTCACTGTGCCTCGTTTATATTTCGAGTCAGGGTGCCTTGTAAAGTGGTTTCATGACCGACCGAGCAGCGGCGCGCGGCCGCCCGCGCAGCGACCAGGCCCGACAGGCCGTGCTGGCCGCCGCCCTGGAGCTGGTGGAGCGCGACGGCTACACCGCGGTGACCATGAAGGGCATCGCCGAGGCCGCGGGCGTCGGCCGGGCCACCGTCTACCGCTGGTGGCCCAGCACCGGCGCGGTGCTGATGGAGGCGCTGAACGAGCTCAGCCTGCGGGTGGCCACCCCGGAGCCGACCGCCGACCCGGAGGCCGACCTGCTCGCCTTCCTCACCGCGACCTTCGCGCTGAACAACGGCGGCCCCGCGCGGCCGGTGCTGCTCGGCCTGGTGGCGGACGGCCAGAAGGACCCGGAGGTCGCCGCCCGGGTGGCCGAACTGATCAGCTGGCGGCGGGGGTTGCTCCGGGAGCGGCTGGCCCGGCTGGAGGGCGACTGGAACGTGCCGCTGGAGCTGGTGGTGGACATGCTCTTCGGCACCATGTGGTACCGGATGATCGACCTGCACGGGCCGGTGGACGCCACCACCGCACGGGAACTCTGCACCGCGGTCGCCAAGTTGGCGAAGCCGGACTGAGTCGGGTCGGGGAGAACAAATTTCCGTGCACCTGACGGACCGTCGGCCGGGTACTGCTGACGGCCCACCAGTTCAGCGCTGTGCGGCGGGAGTCGACGGGCTCCGCAGCAGCACCCCGACCAGAGCGGCGGCGGCCGCCATCAGCGCGGCGATCACCCAGGCGCCCGCCTCGGCGGCCGAGGCGTAGGCGACCGGCGAGGTGCCGCGGCCCAGGGTGGCGAAGAAGACCGCGCCGACCCCGGCGACCCCGGTGGCACCGGCGAACTGCTGGGTGGTGGTGAGCACTCCGGAGGCAGCGCCGATCCGGGCCGGCGCCACGGTCGCCAGGATCGCGCCCATCAGCGCGGGCAGGGTCAGCCCGTTGCCGAAGCCGGTGAGCGCCAGCGGCAGCACCAGCTCGAGCGGGCGCAGTCCGCCGCCGGCCAACTGCAGGGTGAGCGCCAGCAGCAGACTCGACGCCGCGCTGATCAGGGTGCCCGCGACCAGCACCCGGCTGCCGAACCGGGCGGTCAGCCGGCGGCCGAGCAGCGAGGCGGCCATGGTGGTCAGGCCGAGCGGCAGGAACTCGAGCCCGGCGGCGCGGGAGTCCAGGCCGAGGCCGGCCTGCAGCAGCAGGGTGCCGGTGAACAGCTGGCTGCCGATCGCGGCGAGCACGCAGGCGTTGATCAGCAGGCCGATGCCGAAGGCCCGGCCGCGGAAGAGCGCCAGGTCGAGCAGCGGCTCCCGGCCGGCCAGGGCCAGCCGGCGCTCCCAGCGGAGGGTGGCGGCCAGCAGCAGCGCGGCGGCGGCCAGGCTCAGCCAGGTCCAGAGCGGCCAGCCGGCCTCACGGCCGAGCACCAGCGGCACCAGGGCCAGGGCGAGCGCGCCGGCCAGGCCGAACACCCCGGCCAGGTCGAGGCGGGCGCGGGCGGCGGAGGCGGGTGTCGAGACGGAGCGCGGGATCAGCCGGGCGGCGGCGGCCACGGCGGCCCCGCCCACCGGGAGGTTGACCAGGAAGATCACCCGCCAGCCCAGCCCGAACGGATCGGCTTGCAGCAGCAGCCCGCCGAGCACCTGCCCGGCGATCCCGCCCAGCCCCAGCGTGACGCCGAACCAGGAGAGTGCCCGGGCCCGCTGCTCCGCCGGGAAGAGCCGGCTGATCAGCGCCAGCACCTGCGGCGCCATCACCGCTGCCATAAGCCCCTGGAGCAGCCGGGCGGCGACCAGCTGCCCGGGGCTGGCGGCCAGCCCGCAGAGCAGCGAGGCGACGGTGAACCCGGTGACGCCGAGCAGGAAGGCCCGCCGGTGCCCGAACAGGTCGCCGAGCCTGCCGCCGGTGATCAGGCCGGCCGCGTAGCTGAAGCCGTAGCCGCCGACCACCAGCTCCAGCGCGGCCTGACCCGCCTTCAGGTCGTGGGCCAGGGCGGGCGCGGCCACGTTGACCACCATGTAGTCGAAGGAGGCCATGAAGGTGGCCAGCAGGATCACCGGCAGGGCGAGCCGGCTGCGCAGCGCCGAGCGGTCCTCGGGCGGCGCCGTGGGAGTGTCCGTGGCAGTGCGGCGGTCCCGCTGTGCGGTGCGGATGTTCATCGGTGGACCCCGTTCGGAGGCGGTCCGGCGGCGGGCGCCGCCGGGTACGGGCAGCAGCCTCGCCCCGAACCACCCCCGGCACCTTGGGCAGATGGCTTAGCCGCCTCTTCAGATCCGGCTGAGCCGTCTTCAGATTCCATGATCATCGGACCGTCGGCGCGGTTAGTATCCCCGCCATGAGCAGCCGCACGGGGGCGCCGGCCCTCCTCTCCCGGGACGCCGAGCTGTCCGCACTCGCCCGGGCCCACCGCGAGGCGGCGGCCGGCGAGCCGGTCACCGTGCTGGTCGGCGGCGAGCCGGGCATCGGCAAGACCCGGCTGGCCACCGCCTTCACCGACGGACTGCCCGACCTGGTGCTGACCGGCGGCTGCCTGGCGCTCGGCGCCGACGGGCTGCCCTACGCCCCGTTCACCGCCGTGCTGCGCCGCCTGCTGCGCGCCCACGGCCCGGCCTGGCTGGCCGCCCGGCTGCCCGGCACCGGCCCGTACGCGCTCGCGCACTGGCTGCCGGGCCTCGGCGAGCCCCCCGCCGACGACCGGCGGGCCCGGCTGTTCGAGGAGGTGCTGGCCCTGCTGGAGGCCGCGGCGGCCGACCGCGGCCTGGTGCTGCTGCTGGAGGACGTGCACTGGGCCGACCCGGCCAGCGCCGAGCTGCTGCTCTTCCTGGTCCGCAACCTGGCCGCGCCCCGGATGCTGCTGCTGGTCACCCACCGCGACACCGGCCTGGACGAGGACCACCCGGTGCGCGCCCTGCTGGCGGCACTGGACCGGCTGCCCCGGGTGCACCGGGTGGACCCGGGCCCGCTCACCCCGTCCGACCTGCTGGTGCTCGGCGGCGCCGGGCTCCCCGCCGCCCGGCTGGCCGAGGTGCACCGGCTCAGCGGCGGCAACCCGCTGTTCGCCGCCGCGCTGCTCGACTCCCCCGGCGACCGCACCCCCGTGCCGCTGCGCGAGCTGCTGCTGGCCGGCGTGCGCGAACTCCCCGAGCCGGCCCGGGCCGGGTTGCGGGCCGCCGCGGTGTTGGGCGAGCCGGTCGGACCGGCGCTGCTGGCCACCGTCACCGGGCAGCCGGAGCCGGAGCTGGAGGCCGCGCTGCGGCCGGCCGTGCGGCGCGGGGTGCTGCTGGCCGGCGAGGAGGGCTACGCGTTCCGGCACGCGCTGCTGCGCTCGGCCGTCGCCGAGGAGCTGCTGCCGGGCGAGCGTCGGCGGCTGCACGCGGCCTGCGCCCGGGCGCTGGCCGCCGACCCCGCGCTGGTCCCGCCGGGCCAGGCCGCGGCGGCGCTGGCCCTGCACTGGCACGCCGCCGGCGACCGGGCGGCGGCCTACCGGGCCGCCTGGACGGCCGCCGCGGCGGCCCGGGCCGGCTGCGCCTACGGCGAGGAACTGCGGCTGCTGGAACGGATGCTGGACGACCCCGGGCAGCCGGAACCGGGACGGGAGGAGGTACTGCGGGCGGCCACCCGGGCCGCGCTGGACGCCCGGGCCCCGGCCCGCGGCCTGGAGCTGGCCGACGCCGCGCTGGCCGTCACCGCCGAGCCGGCCGAGCGGGCGCTGCTGCTGGAGACCCGCAGCCTGCTGAAGCACCGTCAGGGCCGGGACGGGCTGGACGACCTGCGGGAGGCGCTGGCGCTGCTGCCGTGCGGCACTCCGGCGGTGCGCGGGCGGCTGCTGGCCACCCTGGCCAGCCGGCTCGCGGTGCTCTCCCGGCACCGGGAGGCGGCCACGGCGGCGGCGGAGGCGCTGCGGCTGGCCGAGGCGGCGGAGCAGCCGGCGGTGCGGGCGCTGGCCCTGGTCGCGCTGGCCGCCGACCACTCCCGGGCCGGCCGGCACGCCGCCGCCATGGCGGACTGCGCCGAGGCGGAGCGGCTGGCCGCCGCGGCCGGCGACGACGACACGCTGCTGCTGGTCGCCGTGATGCTGACCATGGCGCACGCGGGAGCCGGCGACTACCCGGAGGCGGTGCGCACCGCGGAGCGCGGGCTGGCGCTGGCCGTGCGGCGCGGGCTGGCCGGCAACCGCGGGGCCGTGCTGGCCTCGATGCTGGGCGACGCGCTGGTCCGGCTGGGCCGCTGGACCGACGCGCGGGCCGTGCTGGACGGAGCGCTGGCGGAGCAGCCGCCGCCGCTCTACCGGTCCGTGCTGCTCACCACCCGGGGCCTGCTCGACCTGGCCGAGGGGGACCCGGCGGCGGCCGCGGCGGCCGCCGGGACGGCCGCGGGACCGTTCGAGAGCGGCTACTCGGGACGCGCGTTCCGGCTGCCGGAGCGGGAGTTGGCGGTGCTCTGCGCGCTGGCCCAGGGTGACTGGGCAGCGGCGGACCGGCTGCTCGGCGAGGTACTGGCCGACCCCGAGCTGGCCGAACACCCGTTGTCGGCCTGGCCGTTGCTGCTGGCCGGGCGCCACGTCGGCGAGCTGGGGCTCGCGCTGGGTGTGCGGCAGCCGGAGGCCGCGGCGGTGGTACGGCGGCGGGACGGCCAGCTGCGCCGACTGGCGGCGGCACTGCCGGTGCCCGGACCGGTGCAGCGGGCCGAGCGGGCCACCGCCACGGCCTGGGAGGACGGCGACTGGACGGGCGCGGTGACCGCCTGGCGGGAACTGGGCCACCCGTACCCGCTGGCCCAGGCGCTGCTGCGGGCCGGCGAGGCGGCGCTGGCGGCGGGCGACCGGGCGGGGGGCGCCGAACTGCTGCGGGAGGCGGGCGAGCTGGCCGCCCGGCTGGGCGCCGGGCCGCTGGCCGGACGGATCGCGGAGCTGACCGCCCGTGAGCGCCTGGCGGGCGCCGCTGCGGACCGGCTCGGGCTGACGCCGCGTGAGCTGGAGGTGCTGCGGCTGGTGGCGCAGGGGCTGAGCAACCGGGAGATCGGCGAGCGGCTCTTCATCTCGGCGAAGACGGCGGGGGTGCACGTCTCCAACCTGCTGCCGAAGCTGGGCGCCGCCTCCCGCACGGAGGCGGCGGCCCTGGCCCACCGGCTGCGGCTGGTGGACTGACCCTCAGCTCACGGAGCCAGCACCTTGGCCACGAAGGCGTCCAGGTTGGCGCGCAGGCGGTCGCACTGCTGCTCCAGCGTCAGCGACTCCTGGATCCGGCCGCCCGTGCCGAACGGCTGGCGGCGGCCGCGGATGTAGAGCGAGCAGGCGAGGTCGGTGCACATGTAGGCGCCGACCGAGTTGCCCTCGCGGCCCGCCGCGCCGGCCTTGCGGGCGGCGAGCAGCGAGACGCCGTTGCCGCTGTGCAAGGTGAGGCAGAGGCTGCAGATGTTGCTGCGCAGGAAGCCGCGCTGCTGGGCGGAGAAGCGCAGCGCCAGCCCCGTCAGCCCGCCGTCCCGCTCCAGCACCAGGTAGCTGCGCTCCGGCGCGCCCGGGTCGCGCCAGCCGAGGAAGTCCAGTTCGTCCCAGGGCTGCTCGGCCAGGTCGCGCGGGAGGTTGAGCCGCTTGGCCTCGCCCTTGGAGCAGTTGACGAAGGAGGCGCGGATGTCCTGATCGGTGACTGGCTTCATGGCAGCGACTCTAAATTGCCTAGAGACTCTAGGCAAAGGAATAACTGCTCTAGGCTGGGCGGAGCCACCGCCGACACCCCGTCAGACCACCGCGCGCAGCAGCACCCCGCCGTTCTCCCGCACCGACAGCTCCCGCAGCGCGGCCAGGGGCGTGAACCCGGTCCGCGCCCGCTCGGCCGCCCGCGGCGAGGCCCCGACCGGATGCGGGGCGCCGTCCTCGTCCGCCACCAGCAGCACCGACTTCCCGTCCTGCTCCAGCTCCAGCGTCAGTACCCGCCCGGCGCCGAGCACCAGGTACTCCAGCGAGGCCCCGTGCAGCCGGGCGGCCAGCACCGCGGCCGCCGGCGCCTTGGCCGGGTCGGCCAGGTCGCATCGGCCACCGTGCAGCGCGGCGGTCTCGGCCACGGCGTCCGCCAGGCACTCGGCGATCGAGCGGTCCGGACGGTCGGTCAGCCGGGCCAGCAGGTGCACGCCGAGCCGGCGGACGAACCAGGCGGTGCCGTGCCGGCACTCGGCGGAGGGCGCGGCGGCCGCGGGGCGGCCGTCCAGCAGCACCACCGCCTCGGGGGTGGCCGCGGCGAAGCCCAGGCCCGGCGGGGTCGGCACGGCGGCCAGCTCTACCTGCATGGCCCCAGTCTGCGCCGCCCGGGCCGCCGGCGGACAGCGCCCGGCCGCGGTTCGCCCGGACGGGGCGGCCCCGGCGGGTCGGCTGGAAGCACGTTCGAAGGTCGCCTAGGTTCATAGAACGGACATTTCACACTAAGGCGGGCGAACGCACATGTGGTGGGAAGCGATCCTGGTCTCCGTGGCGTCCCTGGGTTTCCCCACCCTGGCGCTGCTCTACTTCATCGGCGGACCGAACTACCGCGACCGGCCCGCCCGGAGCGGCGGAAAGTGACGGCACGTCGGCCGCGCGGCATGACACAGTGACTCCAGCACCAGCGCAGCCTTACGTCCAGGAGGTTCGGATGACCAGCACCGAGGCAACCGCGGCCGAGCCGCAGGAGGGCCCCGGCGACGCAGCCGCCGAGCCCGCCGCCGCCCCCGCCGACGACGACGTGAAGGCCAAGTTCCTGGCCGCCCTGGAGCGCAAGCACGGCGCCAAGGGCGCCGCCGGCGGCGGCAAGTCCGGCGACTCCAAGATCCACGGCACCCACGGGGCGGCGGGCGGCAAGCGCACCTTCCGCCGCAAGAGCGGCGGCTGACCGCCCCGGGGAACGCAGCGGTGCCCGCGGCTCAGGCCGCGGGCACCGTCGTCCCGTCCTCCGCCTCCGAGCTGAGCAGCAGCTGCACCGAGCGGCGGGCCCGCTGGTACGGGGTCTCGTCACCGTGCAGCAGGGAGAGCGCGTTGGCCATCTCCAGGTAGCTGGTCAGTTCGAAGGCCAGCTGCTCCAGATCGGCGTCGGAGCGCAGTTCGCCGGCGGCTCTCGCCGCCTTCAGCTCCTCCAGCACGATCCGCTGCCAGGCCAGGCTGGCCTCCGCCAGGGCGTCCCGCACCCGGCCCGGCTGGGCGTCGAACTCCGCGCCCACCGCGTAGAAGAAGCAGCCGCCGGGGAAGACCCGGGTGCGCGAGTACTCCAGCCACTGCACGGACAGCGCCCAGATCCGGCCGATGCCCGACGGCAGTGGCTGCACCGGCGCGAGCACCGCGTCCCAGTAGATCCGCTGAGCGGCCCGGACGGTGGCCAGCTGCAGCTCCTCCTTGGAACCGAAGAGCGCGAACACCCCGCTCTTGCTGAGCTCCAGCTCGGTGGCCAGCCGGCCGAGCGACAGGCCGCCGAGTCCCTCGACCGAGGCGATCGCGACCGCGCGCGAGAGCACCAGCCGCCGGGTCTCGTTGCCCTTCTGCACCCGGCCGTCCGTCGTGGGATCCGTCACTGCCCACCACCGTCTTTCCCGTGAAACGCGGCAGCGGGGCGCCCGCGCGCACTGCTCCGCACACTGCTTTCCCGCCAGCGTAAAGGCTGATACGGATGGTGCGGCACACGAAAACCCCTCAGTAACCCTCACTCACCAGGGAGTGTTCGCATGACCGGACCCGACCCGCTCGACCTGCTCGCCGTCGGCGACCTCCTCACCGAGGAGGAGCGGCTGATCCAGGCCACCGTGCGCCGGTTCACCGACGACCGGATCCGCCCCGAGATCGGCGACTGGTTCGAGCGCGGGGTCTTCCCCGCCCGCGAACTCGCACCCGAACTGGGGCGCCTCGGACTGCTCGGCATGCACCTGGAGGGCTACGGCTGCGCCGGGGCCGGCGCGGTGGCCTACGGCGCGGCCTGCCTGGAGCTGGAGGCGGCCGACTCCGGGCTGCGCAGCTTCGTCTCGGTGCAGGGCTCGCTGGCGATGCGGGCGATCCACGCCTTCGGCTCCGAGGAGCAGAAGCAGCAGTGGCTGCCGGAGCTGGCCGCGGGGCGGGCGATCGGCTGCTTCGGGCTGACCGAGCCGGACTTCGGCTCCGACCCGGCCGGGATGCGCACCACCGCGCACCGCAAGGGCGACGACTGGGTGCTGAACGGCACCAAGATGTGGATCACCAACGGCAGCGTCGCCGACGTCGCCGTGGTCTGGGCGCAGACCGAGCAGGGCGTGCGCGGGTTCCTGGTGCCGAGCGGCAGCCGCGGCTTCACGGCGACCGACGTGCACGGCAAGCTCTCGCTGCGCGCCTCGGTCACCAGCGAACTGCACTTCGACGGGGTGGTGCTGCCCGGCGACGCCGTGCTGCCGGAGGTCAACGGGCTGCGCGGGCCGCTCTCCTGCCTGAACGAGGCGCGCTACGGCATCCTCTGGGGCACCGTGGGGGCGGCCCGGGACTGCTACCGGTCGGCGCTGGAGTACGCCAAGAGCCGGGTGCAGTTCGGCCGCCCGATCGCCGGCTTCCAGCTCACCCAGGAGAAGCTGGTCGAGATGGCGCTGGAGCTGGAGAAGGCCCATCTGGTGGCCTGGCGGGTCGGCCGGCTGAAGGAGGCCGGCGCGGCCCGTGCGGCGCACATCAGCTTCGGCAAGCTCAACAACGTGCGCACGGCGCTGGAGATCGCCCGCAGCGCCCGGACCGTGCTGGGCGCCAACGGCATCACCACCGCCTACCCGGTGCTGCGGCACGCCAACAACCTGGAGTCGGTGCTGACCTACGAGGGGACCAGCGAGATCCACACCCTGGTGCTGGGGGAGGCGATCACCGGGACGGCGGCCTACCGCTGATCACTTGTTGAGGTAGGACGTGCGGTCGTGCTCGTCCGCCAGGAACGGGACGGACTGGAACCAGACCACCCCGCACTGGCGGCAGCACGGCTCGTCGGTGCGGCCCCACTCGGTGGAGTCCCTGGTGGCCGAGCCCTCGGCCAGTTCGCGTCCGCACAGGCCCGTGTGCTTCTCGTCCTGGACCATGTGCCACTGCTTCACCGGGCCGGTTCGGCCCTGGTCGCCGTACTCGGCGTACATCCGATGCAACATGTATCCACAGTGCGCCCGGTCCGGGGCCGACGCTAGGCGAGTGGGCCGGGCAGGCTCAGGAGGCGGCCCGCAGCACCGGGTCGGCCGGGCGGCGCAGGTGCTTCTCGAAGCTGACGATCGCGCCGCGCTGGGGGTGGTTGTGCAGCCGGACGTGGTCGGTGAGGGCGCGGATCAGGAAGAGGCCGCGGCCGCTCTCGGCCGCGGGGTCGGGCAGGTGGTCCAGGTCCGGCAGGCGCAGCGCCGCCGGGGTGGCGGCGCGGGCCGGCAGGACGTGGGTGTCGTAGGCGGTGGCGCGGGGGCGGTGCGCCGGGCCCGGGGCGGGGAGCGAGGCGCGGCCGCGGCGGCGGCGCGGGCGGCCGTGCGGGGCGAGCACGGCGGCACCCCCGGCCGGGGGCTGGCAGGGGGCGGCCACCGGGTGCGGCGGGCGCAGCAGGCGGGGGCCGGCGGGCAGGCCGGGGCCGGAGTCGACCACCTCGATCCGCAGCAGTTCGCCGTCCAGCGCCGCGGTCACCTGGAAGCCGTCCCGGCCGCTCGCGTGCTCCACCGCGTTGGCGCAGGCCTCGGTGAGGGCCAGCGCGAGGTCCTGGGCGACCGGGTCCGCCACTCCGGCCGTGGCCAGGGTGTTCAGCAGGATCCGCCGGGCGAGCGGCACGCTGGCCGGTTCGCGCTTGAGATGCAGAGTCCACCAGATGTCCACGACCGGTCCCTCCTGGCTCGGGCTCCACATACAACTAGGTATTGCCTCGCCTGAGCGCGGTGAACCGTGGGTCGGCGGGCGGACCGCCCGTTCGGCGGATGGACCTCGGCGGCGTGGCGTGCCCCGCGGCGCGCGGCACCGGACGCGCGCCGCGGCCGAAGGAGTTGTTCCGGCCCGCCGTCCCACCCGCCCCCGGTGCGGCGGCGGCCCGATGAGATGATGTCCCGGCCATGAGCAGCCACCGCCCCGCCCCGCAACCGGGCACCGCCGAGCCGGCCCCCCGGGCCTGCGGCGTGCCCGCGCGGCCCGGCGGCGCGGGCTGGGACCTGCGGCTGCTGCGCGCGGTGCCGTTCGCCCTGGTCTGCACGCTGATCGCGGCGCTCGGCCACCACCTCGCGCAGGGCGGCCCGGTGGCCCCCGGCACGCTGGCGGCGGGCTTCGCCGCCGTGCTGCTGCCCGCCGCCGCGCTCGGCGGCCGGGAGCGCTCGCTGGGCGGCATCGCGGCCGTGCTCGGCCTCGGCCAGCTCGGCCTGCACCTGCTCTTCCACGCCGCCGGGCACGCCGCGATGGGCGCCGGCCTGACGGTGGACCAGGTGGCCGGCCGGCTGGTCTGCAACGACATGCCCGGGATGCGCGGCACCCTGCCGGCCGGCACCGACGCGGCGGCCCTGGTCGGCGCGGCCGGCCTGGACCCGCACGCCTACCAGGCGGGCGCCCCGATGGCGCACGCCGGACCGTGGTGGCTGCTCGGCCTGACCCCGCTGATGCTGCTCGGCCACCTGCTGGCCGCGGCCGTCGCGGGCTGGTGGCTGCGGTGCGGCGAGGCGGCCGTCTGGCGCGCGGTGCGCAGCACCGGCCGGGCGGCCCGCGAGCTGACCCGCTGGACGGCGCCGCTCTACCGCGCGCTGGCGCTGCTCAGCGCGCTGCTGGGCCTGCGGCCGTCCGGGGCGCCGAGCCGGCCGCGGCGGCGCACCGAACGGCACCGGCTGCCGTTGGCAGTGGTGCTGCGGCACAGCGTGATCCGGCGCGGGCCGCCCGCACCGGCCTGGGCGCGCTGAGCCACACCCGACTGCGGGGGCGGCACCGGCGCGCCACGCGCCGTTGACCGCAGCACCCCACAGTCCCGGGGCACCCGTGTGCCCCGCCCCAGATGGAGATCGCCACGATGCGTTCGCTTCCCGCCCGCCGTCTCAGTGCCGGCGCCGTCCTGCTCGCCGCCGGCACCGTGCTGGCCACCGCCGTGCCCGCCTTCGCGCACGTCACCGTGCAGCCCGGCACCGCCACCCAGGGCGGCTACACCGCCGTCGCCTTCCGGGTGCCGGACGAGAGCGACACCGCCAGCACCGTGAAGCTGGAGGTCAGCCTCCCGACCGACCACCCGATCGCCTCGGTCTCCACCCAGCCGCTGCCGGGCTGGACCGTGCAGGTGGACAAGAGCCAGCTGCCCAACCCGATCAAGACCGACGACGGCAGCATCACCACCGCCGTCTCCAAGATCACCTGGACCGCCGACGCCACCGGCAAGATCGGCCCCGGCCAGTTCCAGGAGTTCAAGGTCTCCTTCGGCCCGCTGCCCGGCGACACCGACCAGCTGGTCTTCAAGGCGCTGCAGACCAAGGACGACGGCACCGTGGTCCGGTGGATCGACGAGGCCAAGGAGGGCCAGCCCGAGCCGGCCCACCCGGCGCCCGTGCTGAAGCTGACCAAGGCCGCGGCCACCGCCTCGCCCGGCCCGGCCGGCCAGGTGACGGCCTCCCAGGACGGCGCGGCCGCCGGCACCGCCTCGGCGAAGTCCGACGACTCCACCGCCCGCACCCTGGGCGTGGTCGGCATCGTGGTCGGCGTGATCGGCGCCGGGCTCGGCGTGCTCGGCCTGCGCCGCAAGGGCTCCGCCTCCTGATCCGCCGCCCGCCGGGGCCGCCGCCGACCGGCGGCCCCGGCGGGCCCCCTCCCGCGCACCCGCACGCGATCCCGAAGGACCCACGCCATGCCCCTGCCGACCGCCCCGCGCCGCCGCCTCGCCGCGGCCGCCGCCCTCGCCCTGACCGCCGCGCTCTCGCTGACCGCCTGCGGCTCCGGCACGCCGTCGAACTCCGGCGCCGCCGCCGTCGTCTCCAAGGAGGCCAGCAACTCGCCGTACCAGGGCACGGTGCTGGGCAAGCACTTCGACAAGCCGGACCTGACCCTGAGCGACACCAGCGGCCAGCCCTTCGACCTGCGCCAGCGCACCGCCGGCAGGACCACCCTGCTCTTCTTCGGCTACACCAGCTGCCCGGACGTCTGCCCGACCACCATGGGCGACATCGGCGTGGCGATGCAGAAGCTGACGGCCGAGGAGCGGGCCAAGATCGACGTGGTCTTCGTCTCCACCGACCCGCAGCGGGACACCACCAAGGTGCTGCGCACCTGGCTGGACTCCTTCGACAAGGACTTCATCGGCATGACCGGCGACCTGGACAAGGTGAAGGCCGCCGCCAAGTCGCTCGGCGTCCTGGTCGAGGACCCGGTGGTCAACAAGGACGGCACCGTCACCTCCTCGCACGGCGCGCAGGTGCTGGCCTTCTTCCCGTCCGACGACAAGGCGCACGTGCTCTACCTGAGCAACACCAGCCAGGACGTCTTCGCCCACGACCTGCCGCTGCTCGCCAAGGGGGTGCCGGCCTGATGGCCCTCCGGTTCAACCGACTGGCGCTGGCCGGCGCCGGCCTGGCGGCCGTGCTGACGGCCGGGGCGATAGCCGTGGCCGACGGCGGCTCGGCGCGGTCCGGGCCGGCCGTGGCGCTCAGCGTCGCCGACTCCTACATCCCGCTGCCGCCCGGCGACGGCATGGCGGCCGGCTACCTGACGGTCCGCAACACCGGCTCCAGCCAGGACACCCTGGTCGGGGTGAGCAGCCCGGGCGCCAGCTCGGTCACCCTGCACCGCTCCACCGACACCAGCATGGCCGAGGTGGCGAGCATGGACGTGCCGGCCCGCGGCACCCTGACGCTGGCCCGCGGCGGCGCGCACCTGATGATCATGGGGTGGCAGAAGCCGCCGGCCGTCGGCGACCAGCTCGAACTCGACCTCACCTTCGCGAAGGGCGGCACCATCGCCGTCCGGGTTCCGGTCAAGCCGCTCACCTACCGTCCCGGGAGCTGACCCACCGATGCGCAAAGCCCTTGCCTGGTTCACCACCCTGACGGCCGCGCTGCTCCTGCTGCTGGGCAGCGCCGGCGCCGCCAGCGCGCACGCCGCGCTGCTGCGCACCGATCCGGAGCAGAACTCGGTGGTGGCGACCGAGCCGGCCGCCGTCACGCTCACCTTCAGCGAGAGCGTGACGCTCTCCGGCGACTCGGTGCGGGTGCTCGACCCGGCCGGCAAGCAGGTGGACACCGGCAGCCCGGGCCACGCGGACGGCAAGGGCGACACCGCCACCGTCGGGCTGCGGCCGGGCCTGGGCAACGGGACCTACACGGTGGCCTGGCGGGCGGTCTCGGAGGACACCCACCCGGTCGGCGGGGCGTTCACCTTCTCGATCGGCGCGCCCTCCGACACCAGCGTCAACCCGGCCACGGTGCAGGGCGAGAACGCCGACTCCACGGTGGCCGCGCTGTACGGGACCGGGCGGGCGGTGGCCTACGGGGCGTTCGCGCTGCTGGTCGGGGTGGCCGCGTTCGTGCTGGTCTGCTGGCCGCGCGGGGCCGCGGTGCGGGCGGTGCAGCGGCTGCTGATGGGCGGCTGGGTGGCGCTGCTGGCCGCCACCGTGGCGGTGCTGCTGCTGCGCGGGCCGTACGAGCGCGGGACCGGGCTCGGGCAGGTGCTGGACCTGACGCTGGTGCGGTCCACGCTGAACGAGCGGCTGGGCACGGCGCTGGCGGCCCGGCTGCTGCTGCTGGCGGCGGGCGGGGTCTTCCTCTCGCTGCTGGTCGGGCAGCTGGGCGCCGAGAGCACGGACCGGCCCGAGGACGGGGAGGCGCTGGACCCGGAGGAGCGGGAGCTGCGCGAGTTGGAGCGGCGGGCCGCCGAGCGGCCGCAGCGCGAGGCGCGGATCGCGCTCGGGGTCGGCGGGCTGCTGCTGGCCTTCGGGCTGGCGGCCACCTGGGCGGCGGCGGACCACGCCGCGGTGGGCATCCAGGTCGGGCTGGCGCTGCCGTTCGACCTGCTGCACCTGGTGGCGATGGCCTGCTGGCTGGGCGGGCTGGTGGCGCTGCTGGTCGGGCTGCGGCACGGGGCCGGGGCCGCGGTGGCGGCGCGGTTCTCCACGGTGGCGATGGTCTCGGTGGCGGTGCTGGTCGGGACCGGGATCTACCAGGCCTGGCGGGGCGTCGGCTCCTGGTCGGCGCTGACCGGCACGGAGTACGGGCAGCTGGTGCTGGTCAAGGTCGGGCTGGTGGTGCTCATGGTGGGCACGGCCTGGTTCTCCCGGCGCTGGACCGGGCTGCTGCGGACGGCTGGGCCGGCCGCGGGCGCGCAGGAAGTCGAGCCGGCCGACGTCCCGGTCACCGAGGGCGACACCGGGAGTGAAACCGGGGCCGAGGACGAGACCGCCCCCGAGCGGCGGGCGCAGCTGGAGCGGCAGCGGGCCGCGCTGGAGCGGGCCAAGGTGCGCCGGGCCCAGGAGGGCTCCCCGGTGCAGGCCGGGCTGCGGCGCTCGGTGCTGGTGGAGGCGGCGATCGCGGTCGGCGTGCTGGTGGTGACCACGATCCTGACCAACTCCCCGCCCGGCCGGGTGGCCGGGCAGCTGACCGGGGCCGCGGCTCCGGCGGCCGCCGGCACGGCCGCCCCCGGCGGCGGGCAGCCGGTCCAGCTGAAGCTGCCCTACGACACCGGCGGCAAGGGCCCGGGCGGCAAGGGCACCGCCACCCTGACGGTCAGTCCGGCGGCGGTCGGCGGCAACCAGCTGACCCTGGTGGTCGCCGACTCCTCGGGCGCCCCGGTCGACGTGCCGGAGACCCAGGTCTCGTTCACCCTGCCGGACCGCGACCTCGGGCCGCTGCCGGTCGCCCTGGTCAAGAACGGCACCGGCACCTGGACCGGCACCGCCCAGCTGCCGATCGCCGGTGAGTGGGTGGCCGCCGTGGTGGTCCGGTCCGACGACATCGACCAGGACACCGAGACCAAGCAGCTGACCGTCCGGTGACGCACCGTCACCGCCGCCAAGGCAGGAGCACCCGATGAAGTACGCCGGCTTCTCCCGCCGCGCCCTGATCGGCGGGGCCGGCGCCGGCCTGGCCGCCGGGGCCGCGGCGGGCGCCTTCGGCCGGGCCGTGGCCGTGCCCGCGCAGCCGCACCCGGTGCGGCTCGGCGCGGCCCGGGTGGAGTTCCACGGGCCGCACCAGGCGGGCATCCTGCAGCCGCAGCAGGCCCGGGTGGAGCTGGCCGCGCTGGACCTGGCCCCCGGCGCCACCCGGCAGTCGGTGCAGCAGCTGTTCCGGCGGTGGACCGCCACAGCGGGCAGCCTGGCGCTCGGCGAGCCGGCCGGGCCGGACGAGAACCAGGTGGCGCTGGACGCCGGCCCCAGCTCGCTGACCGTGACGCTGGGCCTGGGTGCCGCGTTCTTCGACCGGCTCGGCCTGACCGCGCGGCGGCCGCCCCAGCTGGCCGCGCTGCCGGACTTCCCGCAGGACGCGATCGACCGCGCGCGCAGCGACGGCGACCTCTTCCTCCAGGTCGGCGCCGACGACGCGCTGGTCGCCTTCCACGCGCTGCGGGTACTGCAGCAGCAGGCGGCCGGCACCGCGACCGTGCGCTGGCAGATGTCGGGCTTCTCGCGCTCCCCCGGCGCGACCGCGCAGCCGCGCACCGGCCGCAACCTGATGGGCCAGGTCGACGGCACCAACAACCCCAAGCCCACCGACCCCGACTTCGCCGCCAAGGTCTTCGCCACCGGCCCGGACTGGCTGGCCGGCGGCAGCTACCTGGTCTTCCGCCGGATCCGGATGCTGCTGGACAACTGGGAGAAGCTGTCGACGGACCGTCAGGAGCGGATCGTCGGGCGGCGGAAGTCGGACGGCGCGCCGCTCTCCGGCGGTACCGAGACCACCCCGGTGGACCTGGCCAAGCAGGGCCCGGACGGCGGGCCGGCGGTCCCGCCGGACGCCCACGTCCGACTGGCCGCGCCGGCCTCCAACGGCGGTGCGGCGATGCTGCGGCGCGGCTTCTCGTACGCGGACGGGGTGCGGGCGGACGGCGCGCCGGACGCCGGGCTGCTCTTCCTGGCGTTCCAGGCCGACCCGGCGCACGGCTTCGTGCCGGTGCAGCGCTCGCTCTCGCGCGGGGACGTGCTGACCACCTTCCTGCGGCACGAGGCGAGCGGGCTGTACGCGGTGCTGCCCGGGGTGCCGGACGGGGGCTACCTGGGGCAGGCACTGCTGGAGTCCTGACCGCAGCGCCCGTCGAGGCCGGCCGGAGCCCCGGCGGCAGGGCCGCTGGAGTCCTGCCCGCAGTCCGGGACGGCGCCCCGGCGCCGCCGCGGACTGACTAAGGTGGCAGGCCAGAACGGCGACGGACGACGCAACGGAGGCTCGGACATGTCGGCCACCCGCTACACCTACCTCGGACCCGCCGGCACCTTTACCGAGGCCGCGCTGCACACCCTGCCGGAGGCGGCCACCCGGGAGCTGGTCCCGCTGCCCTCGGTGCAGGCGGCGCTGGACGCGGTGCGGGTCGGCGAGGCGGCGGGCGCCTTCGTGGCGATCGAGAGCTCGGTGGAGGGCGCGGTCACCGCGACCGCCGACGAGCTGGCCACCGGCGCGCCGCTGATGATCTACCGCGAGGTGCTGCTGCCGATCACCTTCGCGCTGCTGGTCCGCCCGGGCACCGGCCTGGCCGACGTCAAGCGGGTCACCAGCCACCCAGTGGCCCAGCCGCAGGTGCGCCGCTGGCTCGCCGAGAACCTGCCGGACGCGGTCTGGGAGCCGGCCTCCTCCAACGCCGAGGGGGCCCGGCTGGTCCAGGACGGGCAGGCGGACGGCGCCTTCGCGGGCGAGTTCGCCGCCGCGCTCTACGGCCTGGAGGCGCTGGCCACCGAGATCCACGACGAGGCCAGTGCCACCACCCGGTTCGTGCTGGTCGGCCGGCCCGGGCGGGTCTCCTCGCCGACCGGGGCGGACAAGACCTCGATGGTGGTCTGGCTCGGTGACAACCACCCCGGTGCGCTGCTGGAACTGCTGCAGGAATTCGCGGTGCGCGGGGTCAACCTGATGCGGATCGAATCCCGGCCGACCGGGCAGGGGCTCGGGAACTACTGCTTCTCGCTGGACTGCGAGGGGCACCTGACCGAGCGGCGGGTGAGCGAGACGCTGATGGGGCTGAAGCGGATCTGCCCGCAGATCCGCTTCCTCGGCTCCTATCCGCGGGCCGACGGGCGCGAGCCGACGGCGCGGCAGCCGGGCACCTCGGACGAGGACTTCGACCAGGCCGCCGACTGGCTGTCCCGTTGCCTGGACGGGCGCGGCGAACGCTGAACCCGTCGGCGGGCGACCGCCGAGTTGTCCACAGGCTGCTCGCCGCCCCGGGTGGATCCACCGCCCGGGGCGGTCGGCTGTCCACAGTCATCCACAGTTGTGCACAGGGGCGCTGACCCGGTAGTTATCCACAGGTCTGGGGATGAGTCGACAAAACGGCTAAGCCACTCCCAGGTCCGGTCGGATCATCGGGAAGCGCCGTAGATCGGACTCATGGCACCAGAGTCACCCTTGTGCCGACAAATCACCCGTCCGAGTGGACTAATTCCCTCGACTGTGCAGGCGAATCCGGGTTTGAAACCCGGATATCGCAGAAATGGCCTGAGAGTTTCCCGACAGCCCGGAAATCCACAGGGTTCCCGAACCGCCTGTGGACAGAAGCGCGACGGCGATCTTCACGGCGCGGTTATCCACAGGTTATCCACAGGGCGGTCGGCTGCCCGGTAGGCTGGCCCCGTGATTGACCTTCGCCTGCTCCGTGAGGACCCCGACCGAGTGCGCGCCTCGCAGCGCGCCCGTGGAGAGGACGTCGACCTGGTCGACGCCCTGATCGCCGCCGACGAGCGCCGCCGCTCGTCGGGCAGCCGCTTCGACGAGTTGCGCAACGAGCAGAAGGGCCTCGGCAAGCAGGTCGCCAGGGCCCAGGGCGAGGAGAAGGCCGCCCTGCTGCAGCGCACCAAGGAGCTGGCCGCCGAGGTGAAGGCCGCCGACGCCGAGCAGAGCGAGGCGAAGGAGGAGGCCGAGCGGCTGCTCCGCTCGCTCGCCAACCTGCTCGACCCCGCCGCCCCGATCGGCGGCGAGGAGGACTTCGTCACCCTCGAGGAGATCGGCACCCCGCGCGACTTCGCCGCCGAGGGCTTCGAGCCGCGCGACCACGTGGAGCTCGGCTCGCTGCTGGGCGCCATCGACATGGAGCGCGGCGCCAAGGTGGCCGGCTCCCGGTCCTACTACCTGACCGGTGCCGGCGCGCTGCTGGAGCTGGCCCTGGTGAACATGGCGATGGCCCAGGCCACCGCGCTGGGCTTCATCCCGATGATCACCCCGGCGCTGGTCCGCCCGGCGGCGATGGACGGCACCGGCTTCCTCGGCCAGGCCGCCGAGAACGTCTACCACCTGCCCCAGGAGGACCGTTACCTGGTCGGCACCAGCGAGGTCCCGCTGGCCGCCTACCACATGGACGAGATCCTGGAGGCCGGCCAGCTGCCGCTGCGCTACGCGGGCTTCTCCTCCTGCTTCCGCCGCGAGGCCGGGACCTACGGCAAGGACACCCGGGGCATCATCCGGGTGCACCAGTTCGAGAAGGTCGAGATGTTCGTCTACACCACGCCGGAGGAGGCGGAGGCCGAGCACCGCCGCCTGCTCCAGTGGGAGAAGGACTTCCTCAACGCGCTGGAGCTGCCCTACCGGGTGATCGACGTCGCCTCCGGCGATCTGGGCGCCTCCGCCGCCCGGAAGTTCGACATCGAGGCCTGGATCCCGACCCAGGGCAAGTACCGCGAGGTCACCTCGACCTCCAACACCACCGAGTACCAGTCCCGCCGGCTGTCGATCCGGATGCGCGAGAGCGGCCAGGTCCGTCCGCTCGCCACCCTGAACGGCACCCTGGCGGCGATCCCCCGGCTGATCGTCGCGCTGCTGGAGAACCACCAGCAGGCCGACGGCAGCGTGGTGCTGCCCGAGGCGCTGCGGCCCTTCATGGGCGGCCGGACCACGCTGGACCCGGTCAAGTGACCGCGCTGCCGTACCGGCTGGTCGCCACCGACCTGGACGGCACGCTGCTCACGCCCGAGGGCACCGTCACCGAGCGCACCGTCGCCGCACTGGCCACCGCCGTGGCGGCCGGCGCGGTGCACATCGTGGTCACCGGCCGGTCGGCCTCCTGGGCCCGGCCGGTGCTCGACCGGGTCGGCTACACCGGCCTGGCGGTCTGCGGCCAGGGCGCCCAGGTCTACGACTCGGGTGAGCACCGGCTGCTCACCTCGATGACCCTGGACCGGCAGGTGGCGGCGCTGGCGCTGGAGAAGCTGTCCGCCGAGGTCGGCCCGCTGGCCCTGGCGGCCAGCCGGGACGGCGTCGAGGGCGAGGTGGTCGCCACCGCCGGCTACCGGCTCTCCAACCCGGACCTGCCGGTGCTACGGGTCGAGGAGCCGCGCGAGCTGCTGACCGAGCCGATCAGCAAGATGTACGTCCAGCACGCCGAGCTGACGGACGACCAGCTCTGCGAGACCGCCCAGCGGGTGGTCGGCCAGCTGGTCACCCCCGTGGTGGCCGGTCCGGCCATCGTCGAGCTGCTTCCGCTGGGCCTGTCCAAGGCCACCGGCCTGGCCGTCGCGGCCCGCCGGCTCGGCCTGGCCGCGGCCGACACCATCGCCTTCGGCGACATGCCCAACGACCTGCCGATGTTCCGCTGGGCCGGCTACGGCGTGGCGATGGGCAACGCCCACCCCGAGCTGCTGGCGATAGCCGACGAGGTGACGCTGAGCAACGCCGAGGACGGCGTGGCCGTGGTGCTGGAGCGCCTGTTCCGCTGAGGCGGCCCGCAAGGATTCGCACGAACGGAGGATCCGGGGGAGCACTCCCCCGGATCCTCCGTCGCGTTCCCGGCCCTGTGCGGCCGATGGAATCGCCTGTTCCAGGGCGATTTGCCGCGTGATTGACGCCCCCTCAGGGCCGCTCCGCTCCCGGCTCCCGCTCCGGCCCGCCCGGGGGCCGCGGCCAGTGCGGCCAGCGGGCCGCCGGGGCCGTATGACAATCACGGAACACTTGCTAAGCTGCGCAACTGTTGCAACCACTCAGCGTGCTCGGCCGTCTTCAGTATGAGGACGACACGAGCCGCGCTCCGACGGCGGAACCGGACCGGGGGGTCGCTGGGGCACCATGGTGCGACCGGCGAACGGCGGACGGTCGCCCGAGGCGGCTTCCGGCGTTGCCGGCCGATCACAGAGGCAGGAAGCATGGCAGGACAGCGGGTACGCGCACCCGAGGGCGGGGCCACCGGACGTGGGACCGCCGGTCATGGCCGTCCGCCTGCCCAGCGGCGGGCCCCGGAGGGGCAGCCGGCCGGTCACCGGGCGGCCGGCCACCGCGAGGAGGACCGGCGGGCGGCCGCCCCGCAGCAGGGCGGCCGGGCGCAGCAGCGCCGCGCGGACGCGCGCCGGACGGCGCGCGGGGGTGCGGCGCAAGCCCGCCCGTTCAGCGGTACGGCGCTGCTGCTGGCGGTCGGCCTGCCGGTGCTCGGCGGACTCGCGGACCAGCTCCTCGGCCTGGGCATGGCGGGCTGGGGACTGCTGCTGTGCAGCGTGCTCGGCACCGCCGGGGCGGCCTGGACCTGCAGCCGGGCCGGCTGGTGGTGGGTGCTGCCCGCGCCGCCGCCGATAGTGCTGCTCGTCACGGCCGCCACTGCCTACCTCGCCCACTCGGACGACTACAAGGGCAGCAAGAAGCTCGCCACCGGCGCCGCCAAGTGGGCCATCCAGGGGTTCCCGGTGATGCTGTACGCCATGGGCGCGGCGCTGCTGGTCATCCTGGTGCGCACCGTCCGAGACCGAAGGAGCCCCCGTGGCTGAGCAGAACGGCCCCCGGGCCGCCGGCCGGCGCAAGTCCGCGTCCGGGTCCGGGCCCGCGTCGAGCCGCCGTCCCAAGCCGCTGGTGATGGCCGGGCGCACGGCCGCCTGCGCGACCTCGCTGGCGGTGCTGGGCACCTGCGGCTTCAGCTGGTACGCCTACACCTCGCTGACCGACGGCCTGACCACGTCCAACGCGCTGGACGACATCAAGAAGGCGGCCCCGCCGCACCTGGACAACTCGGTCAACCTGCTGCTGATCGGCCTGGACAGCCGCAAGGACATGAACGGCAACGACCTGCCGGGCCAGTTCGTCCAGGACGAGCTGCACGCCGGCTCCAGCAGCGACGTCGGCGGCTACAACACCAACACCCTGATGGTGATGCACATCCCGGCCAACGGCGGCCAGGTGACCGCGATCTCCATCCCGCGCGACGACTACGTGCAGACGTACGAGGCCGACGGCCGGATGCACAAGATCAAGGAGGCCTACGGCATCGCCAAGTCGATGTTCGAGTCCAGGAACTCGGGCAAGGGCCTCTCCAAGGCGGACATGGAGAAGCAGAGCCGGGACGCGGGCCGCAAGGCCACCCTGGCCACCGTGCAGAAGTTCCTCGACATCCCGATCGACCACTTCGCCGAGGTCAACCTCAAGGGCTTCTACGACATCGCGCAGGCGGTCGGCCCGATCCAGGTCTGCCTCAAGCGGGCCACCAAGGACCCGGCGATGACCGGCCAGGGCTCGGGCGCCGACTTCCAGGCCGGCGTCAACACGCTGAACGCCGCCCAGGCGCTCTCCTTCGTCCGCCAGCGCCACAACCTGGTCAACCCGAACGACCCCAGCGACTTCGGCGACTTCGCCCGCACCCACCGCCAGCAGGCCTTCATCTCCTCGGTGATCAAGAAGCTGAAGGACCAGGGCGTGGTGGGCGACTTCAACAAGATGCAGGGCCTGTTCGGCGTGGTGAAGCAGGACGTGGTGCTGGACGACCGGTGGAACGTGCTCGACTTCGCCCAGCAGGCGCCCAACCTGGCGGGCGGTCACGTCACCGCGATCACCCTGCCGATCGCCGGGTTCGCCACGGTGGACGTGGGCGGCACCAAGGAGGACGTCAACAAGGTCGACCCGGCGCAGGTCAAGAAGATCGTCGACCAGCTGACCGGACACGACGCGCCTGCGGGCAACACCGTGGACAGCGGCTCCACGGCCGCGCCGTCCCCGGCCGCCCCGCCTCCCGCGGCGCCGAGCGCGGGTGCGGGCGCCAGTGCGAGCGCGGGCGCGAGTGCCAAGGCGACCGGGACCGTGGACGTCGTCAACACCTCCACCGTCTCCGGCGCGGCCGGCAGTGAGTCCAAGGCCCTGGTCGCGCTCGGCTTCACCCCGGGCAGGGTCGGCCAGGGCACCAGGCAGGGCACCACCACGGTGCTCTACGGCACGGGCGAGAAGGACGCGGCCTCCCTCGTGGCCGCCCGCTACAACGTGACCGCGACCCCGAGCAGCACCGTGAAGGCCGGCCACATCGAGGTGCTGCTCGGCGCCGACTACACCGCCCCGGCCGGCTCCGGCGCCGCCTCGGCCGCCCCGAGCACGGCGGGCACCGCCGGGGCGAGCGCCCCCGCGGCGGACCCTGCGAGCGTGCAGCAGGTCGGGCCGGCGGTGCAGATGGGCGGGATCGCCTGCGTGGACTAGGGGTGGGGCGCGGGTGTGCTGGGGGCCGGGCCGGAGGGCGCGGCCCCGCGCTGTAGGGAGGCAGCGGACATGAGACTTGACAGCGCCGCTGACCAGGCAGCTCTCATTCCTGACGTCATAGCCGGGCACGGTGGTCGGCCAAGCAAGATGAGAGCGCCGGCCACCAAGCGGATGCGTGAGCAACCCGCAGCACCCGGGTGACCGGTCGCCGTCTCCCATCCGCCTACATCTGGCGCAGCGCCCGGGCACGTCGGGGAGCCACTGCCGCACCGGCCGCCGCACCGGCGACGAGGGCCCCTAGCGCGACAGCGGCCAGCCAGGCGTACGGCATGACCATCGGAGTCCTGACGCTGGCGAGGAAGGCGGTCATCCCAGTGATGCCCCAGATCAGACCGGCGATGGCGCCGGCCGCGATCATCAGCGCCGCGAGTGTCGCGGCGGCTCGCCTCTGCCAGCATGCGGACGCGCCGATGGCGCCGATCATCTGGTACTCACCCCGCAGGTCCGTGATCCACAGGCTGACCATTGCGGCAGCGATGAGCAGGGTCGTCGCGATGGCGGCGACGGCGACGATCACCCGCAGCCGTTCGAGGGTGTGAACGATGCTGGGCCCCTGCTCGATCGAGATGGTTGCCTCAGCTTGCGCGTCGACGGGCAGCGCGCGTCGCAACTGTTCAGCGGACGCTGGTTTCGCGGGGAAGTGGACGAAGTACGTGGTGGTTCCGATCGGGACCATGTCGAGGGCGCGTGCAGCAGTCGGGCTGATCATCACCTTCGGCAGAGCCAGGTATTCCCCGAGGCCGGACCTCGCGCCAGCGGCCAGTGGCAGGGTGCCGACCGTCCTGAGGTCGAAGCCGCCGTTCCCGTGCGCCATGGCCGTGAGCGTTACGGTCGGGTCGGGCCCGGTGAGATTGAGTCCGGCAGGGCTCAAGGCGACGGCCAGGCCACCCTGCTGGTACGCCTCGGCCTGCGCGGGTGTCAGCTGTCCCGCGATGGCCTGAACCGCTTGGGTGTCCGCGATGCCGACCGTTGGCGAGGGCAGGTGGGACGCGGAGGAGTTGAAGCAGCCGTGCCAGTCGTTGGTGCCATATCGCAGAAGCCCCTTGTCACGGATGCAGGCCTCGAAGTCGGTCAAGGGCAGGACGGCGACGTTGTGGCCCTTGTCGAAGGTGACGGCGCGGCGGTACCCCGTGGAGACGTTGTCAGCTTTGGTGGCGTTGGCCAGTGACTGTGCCTCAGCATCAGTCAGGGGGCGCGGTGAGAGCACGAGGGCGGCATCGCGGGGGATGGCGGGCTGGTACTCGTCCTTCTGCTTCTGTGAGACGGAGGAGACGGTGATGAGGACGGTGGCGGCGACGGCCACCACGACGCCCAGAGCGGTGATGCTCACGGCGGCACGCGCGGGGAAGGCCATCAGCGACCGGGTGGCGGAGCGCAGGGGCAGCGAGCCCCGGAGGTGGGGCACCTTGTGGAGTCGGGATGCTACCGCGGTTGCGGCCAGGACAGTGCCGGTGATGCCGCAGACGAACACGAGGGCCCCGGCCAGGGCGAGGGCCGGACCGTCGCTGGCGGCCATGGCCATCGCGGCGGCGGCGACCGCCGCTGCCAGGCACCAGGTGGCTGCTTTCCGCACGCGGATCGTGTTGCCCGCCGAGAGCGGAACCACGGTGCTGAGCAGTTGCATCGGCTCGGTGCGGACCGCCTTGCGGGCCGGCAGGGCAGCGGCCACGACCGCGGCGCCGACGGTGACGGCGATCAGGATGGCGTCGGTGCTCCAGGCCCCGTCGACCGGTCCCCAGTCCTGGGCGGCCCTCCGGGCGAGCGGACCGACGAGGAGACGCGCGGCGATTTGCCCCAGGCCCAGACCCAGCAGGCTGCCGGCGACGGCGATACACAGGGCGTGCGCGCGGAAGAACGACGACGTGATCCTGGTCGGGGCGCCGATGGCGGCCAGCAGGCCCATGTGCCGGCGCTGGGTGCGGACCACGACCGCGAATACCGCTGTGACCAGCAGGATGATCTCGGCGAGGAGCCCGAACGAAACGAGGAGCGCCGTCGAGTCGGCCGTGACGTCCGGGTCCGCGAGCGCAGCTGCCCTCGCGTTGGGACTGTAGGAGTAGCCGGCCTCCTGCAGGCGGCCGGACAGCGCGGTCATGTCCGTTGCCGGCGGCGGTGTGACGAACCAGCGCGGCGCGCCCAGGGTCTTGGCGCCCGACAGCACGGCCTGACCCTGTGCGTCGAACGCCGCATCGGGTGGAAGGACGAAGAAGCGGTGGTTGGTGTCTGTGCGATCGCTGAGCAGCGCGGTGACCGCCCAGGGGTGCCCGTCGATGTCCACTTGGGCGTCGTGGCCGGACACGTGCAGGGCGGTGGCGAGTGCGGTGGACAGCATGATCGTGCCGGGCTTGTTCGCTGGTGTACCGGTGTCAACGCGGTAGACGCCGTGGATGATCGGGCTGCTCAGGTCCATGATCCGGCCGTTGACGGTGGCTTCCAGACCACCGGTTCCGGTCAGGCGGAGGCCGAGCACGTCCGTGTCGAATGCCGTGGTGCTGCCGGGGGGCAGGAGCGGGGTGATCTGCTGGGCGGCCTGTTGCGGCGGTAGGACAGTCGAGGCGTCGCCCGTGGTCGTGATGACGCCGGCGGCGGAGCCGTAGGCAGCGGCCTTCGCTTCTGGCAGCGAGATCTGGGCGGTCACGCTCACTGCAGCCAGCGCCACGCCCACCGCCACCGGCAGAGCGATGGCCAGGCAGACCAGCAAGGAGCGAGCACGGTGACGAGTAGCGAGGCGGAAGCCGAGCCGCCAGGCGATGCGACTCTCTGAGGTCATCAGGCGGCACCAGCCGTGATCTTCCCGTCCCGCATCTGCACGATCCGATCGGCAGCCCGGGTGACGTCCTTGTTGTGTGTGGCGATCACACAAGCAACTCCCGTGGCTGCGATGCCTTTGAGCAGCTCGACCACCCGCTCGCCGTTGGCTGAATCGAGCGCACCCGTGGGCTCGTCTGCCAGCAGCAGAGGACGATGGTCGGCGATCGCACGGGCGATCGCGACTCGCTGCTGCTCGCCTCCGGACAGTTGGTCGGGAAACTTCGCCCGGTGCTGGGCTGTGCCGACCTGTTCCAGCACCTCACCTGCCCGCTGTCGAGCCTGCTTCGCTCCAGTGCCCGCCAGTTCGAGCGGCAGGCACACGTTCTCCAGAACGGTCATGGTCCGGATCAGGTTGTATTCCTGAAAGACATAGGACACCGCCCTGGCTCGCAGAGCAGTCAGTTGACGAGCACCCAGCCTGCTCAGCACCTCGCCGGCGAGGATCACGGTCCCCGAGGTCGCTTGTTCGAGCCCGCCGGCGATGTTCAGTAAGGTCGACTTGCCGGAACCGCTATGACCGACCAGGGCTGTGACAGTCGCGGGATGAATTTCCAGGGTGGCGGCATCCAAGGCGATCTTCCTGGCCGCCCCGCTCCCGTAGATCTTGGATACGCCTTCGAGGCGGAGTACCGGGTTCTTGGGGCGCTCCGCCTCGAAGGATGGTGCAACGACGGACATTTCTGGGTTCAACCTTTCCTCGGTCGGTCAGTTGGATCCAGCCCGTCCGACGCTAATACCTGGTGCTGTTGTCTGACTACTGTGCCCCTATGCGGCCTTGGTCTCCAAGACCGGCCCGCGCAGGCTGAACAGGCAGAACCCGCTCCACGCGTCGTACCAGGAGCCGATCCAGGGCGTGTAGACATCCGGGGCAAACGCGCAGTCCCCGCGACCCCGAGCCTGGCCACCCACGACGTCACCGCACGAGATGGTCACGCCGTCGTTGTTGCTCCCGTACGTGCCCACCGCGCAGTCGGCGTACACCATGTTCGGCTGGGCCGGAGCCGCGGACGCTGCCGCCGGCATGGCCATGAGCACGCTCGTGACCAGCGCCGCCCCCGCGCCCACGGTGGCAAGCTTCTTGCCGAATTGGTTGCCCAACACTTCGATTCTCCCCCTCACGTAGAAGAAACAGGGAACTTCTGTCGTGCACGGAGAACATATCCAGAGCTGCACGAAAAATTCAACACCTTAATGCCGTGCGGCTAGAAACAGACTCACGGCTTCGCTCGGCCCCCTCGACAGCTAGCAGCACCACCTGCATCGTCGCCGACTAGCGATCAAGATCCTGATGCGCCTCTGGCTGAAAGTCACCCCCGGCTCGAACATCGCGTGTGCGACATAGTCACATTTACCCCCTGGGAAAAGTCGGATCGGCGAATATGGATTCGGATCCTCCCCTTCCGGGAAATCCCAAGCGGAGCTTGTCAATTCGGAACTCTTTTCTCCATTCGGAGTCGGGCATTCCGACAACCCATAGCACCGACCGGATTTGAAGTCCCAGATGATCGTGCACACGTCTTCCTCGGCCGCGCGATTCAAACGCCTGCTTCGCCGACCGAGGTGCCGGACTGCCCGACCGATGCCCGGTATCGTCTGGTCCATGGGGGTTTCCAGCCTTCCGGGGCGGCCGAGTCGATGCGCGAGTGCGGCAGCGTGAGCGATGACCGGCGGCTTGCATTCGTTCCCGCCCCGTTTCCCGGCGAGGCGTTCGCCAGTTGGGTGGATCATCTGGCGGCGACGACTCGCTTGTCCCGGCAGAGGACCGTGAACGCTCTCGGGCTCCCGGCGGGCCGCCACCGGCTTCTACAACTTCATGAGCGACGAGCAGTTGCAGATGATGCACCGGCGTACGGGGCTTCGACCCGCGCAGGTGCGGCGGATGCTCTACAGCCATTACGCGCCGACCGCGTTTCCCTCCCTTCTGCAGCCGGCCCACAAGGTCTGGCAAGCCTCGGAGCCGTGGGCCCGCCGGGAGCATTCGACGGCCTGCCCCCTGCGCCTACGGGCCTCGCAGGGAAGGTGGTTGCTGAGCTGGCGTCTGAAGTGGACGTTCCTGTGTCCGGACGCTTTGGTCTACCTGGTCAACCGGTGCCCGCGCTGCGGGATGCAACTGTATTGGCGGCCGTCGGCGACCAACGCCCAGCAGCGGACGTTCTGCACCCAGCCGCTGAATCCGCCCAGGACCGGGCCATGGCCCCGAGGACTTCCCCGATGCGGCTTTCCGATGGAGGAGTTGCCGGTCGTGCCCGTCGAGGACGAGGAGGCCGTCCATGTTCAGAGGCGCATCGATGGCCTGCTCGCGCCGGCGGACGACGCGAGCAATATCCGGGCTCGTGAGGCTCTGCGGGACCTCGACGCCCTGGTCCGCGTGATCGGGGTCGTGGGCTCTCGTGCCCATGCGGACGGCATGGAGGACGCCGTGAGCCGGGCCCTGCTCGATGGCCGAAGTCGCGCGCATCGGGCGGGGTACGCCTGGATGTTCAGCCGGGGAGAGCCGCTGGCGATCTCCGTGATGGTGCGGATCGCCGCTCGCGTCCTTCGTGTGGAGGACTGCGTCGCAGGGGCCGCGTGGTTCCGGGAGCGTGCGGAGGGGTTCCAGCTCCGGCCGCTGTCCGATGCCCGCCTCGCTGCGAGGGACTATCCCCGTCTGGCCGCGCTGTTCCCCGAGGAGCCGCTGCCTTCCAGAAAGGCGAACCGTCAACGGGACCAAGCGGTCTGATCAGCGAGCAGGCTGCGGGGATCGGCGCCGTCGCGCAGGGACTCGCCTCGGCGCGGCAGCCAGTGCGGGTTGTGGTCGGTGTGGCCGGCGTAGGGGATGGTGAGCGCGCGGACCGCGTACTGCAGGGCTTTCCCAGCGTTGCTCCGGAGATCACTGGCCTCATAGGCGGACAGAACCAGCTGAAGACTCAGGATCCGTTCGTGGTGCGCGGTGTCACTCACTTCGACGCCGTTCTCTTCCTCGGCCAGGCGCTCGCGCAGGAAGGTCCCGCCTGGGGTGCAAGGTGGCACGGGGCTGGGCGGGCAGGGCCGCGTCGGCGGCGTGCTCGGCGCACAACATAGATTCCTGCGAGCGCCACCGCAGCAAGGCGCCCTGCCCAGGGCGGATCCAGGCTTTGCATCCGCTGCGGCGGCAGCGACCGCCGAATCGGTTGGCGAGGTAGTTGGCCCCGGGCACGGTGGTGTCAGGGTGAACGACCGTTTCGGACGGTGGGACGATGGCGAGCGCCACGATGCGTTCCTGGCAGGCGAGCAAGTGCTCGTCGGTGAGCACGACCGGCCGCATGGGCTCGCTATCACTTTCAGGGGCGCCCTACAGCGCCTGTTTCGGGTGTCGTCCCTGTTCGGGGGCGGTTGTAGGATGACCGGGCAAGAGGTTGTAGGATGACCGGGCAGACGGCGTTGGTACGGCGAGCGGGAGCGGAGGTGGCGCGGTGACCGGCACGGGTGCGGGGAACTTGCAGGCCGCTGGGCGCCGGTCGCTGGTGGATGCCGCCATCGAGCAGTTGCGGGAGCGGTTGGCTGCCGGGGACTGGGCGGTGGGTGAGCGGATTCCCACCGAGCACGAGCTGGCCGAGCAACTGCGGGTCGGGCGCAACACGGTGCGTGAGGCGGTGCGGGTGCTGGTGCACGCCGGGATGCTCGCCACCCGGCAGGGTGAGGGCACCTTCGTGCGGAGCACCAGTGATCCGGCTGCCGTGCTCCGGGGCGTGCAGCGTTCCGGGGTGCGTGACGTGCTGGAGGTGCGGGCCGCGCTGGAGGCCGAGGCGGCCCGGCTGGCCGCCGTCCGGCACACTCCCGAGGACCTGGAGCGGATGCGGGCCGCGCTGGCGCGCGAGGCCGAGGTGATCGCCGCCCACCCCGAGCGGGTCGGGCGCGAGGCCACCGTCGAGCACGACCTGGAGTTCCACACCGCCGTCGTCGAGGCCGCCCACAACCCGGCGCTGACCGAGGTCTACCGCTACTTCGGCGCCTCCGTGCGCGAGGCCATGCGGACCGCGTTCGGCGACCACGACATGCCCGAGGTGGTGGTCGCCACCCACCAGGCGCTGGTGGACGCGATCGCCTCCGGTGACCCCGAGCTGGCCGAGCACGCCTGTCGCGCGCTGCTGGCCGAGCCGACCGCCGCCGTCGAGCAGTTGCTCGCGGAGTTCGCCGCCCGCAAGTAGTGCGGCGGCGCGGTCCCCTCTCTCTTCGTTCCTCGTCGGCTGCCCGGCTCGGCCGGGCGCCCACTCCTTGCCTTTGCCCTTCACCCTTTGCGCAGAAAGCCGCACCACCATGTCCGTCACCCGGGCCCAGCAGTCGCTGGGCGTCTCGGTCGCCCCGGTCCGCAGCAAGCTGGCCCACCCCGCCCTGCTGCTGACCGGCATCGTGCTGGTCGCGCTGAACATGCGGGCCTGCCTGGCGGCCATCTCGCCGATGGTCGGCGAGATCCAGCGCACCTTCGGCCTGTCGGCCACGGCCAGCGGTCTGATCACCACCGTGCCGGTGCTCTTCCAGGGCGTCGGCGCGCCGCTCACCCCGCGGCTGACCCGGCGGTTCGGCACCGAGCGGGTGGTGCTCGGCGCGGTGCTGGTGCTCGGCGCCGGGGTGCTGCTGCGGGTGCTGCCCTCGGTGGCCGCGCTCTACCTGGGGTGCGTGGTGATCGGGGTGGCGATCGCCGTGCTGAACGTGTCGATGCCCGGGCTGGTCAAGCGGGAGTTCCCGGAGCGGGCGGCCACGATGACCGGCGTGTACTCGACCACGATGCTGGTCGGCGCGACGCTGGCGGCCGGCACCTCGGTGCCGCTGGAGCACGCGCTGGGCGGTGGGTGGCGGGCCTCGCTCGGGGCCTGGTCGCTGCTGGCGCTGGTGGCGGCGGTGGCCTGGCTGCCGCAGGTGCTGCGGGCCCGTCAGGTGGGCGGCGGGGCTCCGGCCGTCGCCGCCGGCTCCCCGGCGAAGCCGATCGCCGGGCTGTGGCGGATGCCGATGGCGTGGCAGATCAGCCTCTTCATGGGCATCTCGTCGCTGATGGTCTACACGCTGGTCGCCTGGATGCCGACGATCCTGGCCGACCACGGGATGAGCCGGGACCAGGCCGGGCTCGTTTTCGCGTTCTCCAACCTGGTGCAGGTGGCCGGCGCGTTCCTGGTGCCGCTGCTGGCCGGCCGGATGACCCGGCAGCGCGGGCTCGCCGTGCTGATGGCCGGGCTGAACGCGGTCGGCATCGCCGGTCTGCTGATCGCACCGGTCTCCGGTGCCTGGATCTCGGCGGCCGTGCTCGGCGTGGCGCAGGGCGGGTCGCTCGGCCTCGGCCTGGCGTTCATCGTGCTGCGCACCGGCTCGGCGGGTGCCGCCGCGCAGTTGGGCGGGATGTCGCAGGCGATCGGGTACCTGATCGCCGCCGCGGGTCCGGTGGGCGCCGGGGCGCTGCATCAGCTGACCGGCGGGTGGACCGCGGTGCTGGTGGTGCTGCTGGTGCTGGCCGGGGTGGTGGCCGTGGCCGGGTGGGGCGCGGGGCGCAACCGCACGCTGTGATGAGGGCATGGGGGCGCTCGTGGCCGCGGCGGCGGCCGTGACCGGGTGGTCGTGACCGGGTGGTCGTGATCGAGGGGTCGTGATCGAGGGGTCGTGATCGGGTGATCGTGATCGGGTGATCGTGATCGAGGGGTCCTGACGTGTGGTCAGGGCCCCTCGGTCGTCAGCCGAGCAGGTCGGACTGGAGTGCGACCACCTGGTGGAAGGGCTGGCTGGGGACTCCGGCGGCGTTGGTCATCACGATGGTGGCCACGACGTCGCCTGCGAGGAGGTAGGCGACCTTTCCGGTCGGCTGGGGTCCCGTGGCGGTGTCGGTGGCGCTGTCGGTGCTGGCCGCGGGGGAGGCGGTGCGGATGAAGACCTCCTGGTCCGGGGCCAGGGTGAAGTCGTCGACTCCGCTGATCTCGTCCGGCACCAGCTTGACCGCGCCGGTGGCGCCCAGGGCCGCGTAGCAGAGGTGGGCCTCGTCCTGGGAGCCGAAGCGGAGCAGCCAGAGCTCGGTGCGGGTGCCGTCCTTGGCCGTCCAGACCCGGCTCGCCGCGTCGCGGCAGGCGTTGGTGGCGAGCACGGCCGGCAGGTGGGCCGAGTCCTCGTGCAGGTTCGCGTAGTCGGTGCAGGTGGCGGCTGCCGCCGGTGCCGCGCCGGGCGCCTGTTGCGGGGCCTGGAGCAGCAGCGCGGGCAGCTGCGCGTAGTGCCGCTTGCCGGCGCCGGTGGCCGACGGGGCCGGGCGGCCGGCGGGCAGCCGGGGCAGGCTCAGCTGGTTGAAGCTGTAGCGTCCGTCGCCCGGGGTGGCCAGGCCGGGCAGTTCGTGGCGGGGCAGGGCGGTGACCGCGAAGGCGGTGGCGGTCGCGGAGGCGGCCAGGACGAGGGCGAAGGCCGTCCAGCGCAGCACCGTGGCGGGGCCCGGCCTGGGGCGGCGGGGCTTGGGCTCCTCGGGGCTGAAGAGCAGGTCGGGGGCGTAGGCGGTGCTGCCCGGGTGCTGCTCCTGCCCGGGCACGGCCCACGGGTTGAAGGCGGCGGGTGCGGGGGCAGGGGTGAGTGCGGGCGCGAATGGGGGGGCCGGCTGGGGCTGGTCGGTCGGCTCGGGCTGCTCGATCATGCGGACGCTCCGGGAAGGGCCAGCCGCTCCAGCTGCTGACGGAACAGGGACACGGCCTCACTGGTGGGCTCCGGGATGACGCCCTCGACGCGCATGGCCACCAGCAGGCCGCCGACCGTGGCGGTGCAGTCCATCTCGTCGATCGGCTCGCCGGGCTGGAAGCGCGGCAGCACGCAGACCGCGTCCTGGTGGCCCGGTACCACCGGGCCCACCCGGTAGCCGGTCGCGTCGGCGCTCCAGGCGCCGTCGAACGCCTGGCTCGCGGTGGCGGCGTCGGCCGGGGAGGCGAACTGGTCAAGCCAGATCGTCGCGACGAACTGGTGGTCGTCGGAGCGGTAGCCGCGGGTGCCCAGGGCCTTCGGTCCGGCCGCCGGCAGCTGTGCCTTTGCGTGTGCGCGCTGGTCCTGCGGGAGCACGTCGAGTTCGGCGTCCAGCTGGGCGGCCTGCTGCTCCTTGGTGAGGTCGGGGCCGTTCTCGGTGTCGGCGCCGAGGTCGCCGCCGTTCAGGCCGAGCGAGAAGCCGGCCGGGACGGGCAGCAGGAGATCGCTCATCGTCCCGGTGGCCGGCTTGCCGCTCGGGGCGGGCGCGGGGGCGGCGGGGGTGGGGGCGACTGCGATGGCGTCGTGCTTGGTGTGGTCGTCGTCGTGCTGCGCCTGGCGGATGCCGTAGCCGATGCCGACGCCGGCGAGGGCGGCGAGCAGGACACCGGCGGTAGCGGCGGCTGCGGCACGGGGCAGCCAGCGGGTGGTGGCAGGTGCTTCGGGGGTGGGGTCCTGCTGGGGGGCAGTGGGCGGGGTGGGGGCGGACGGGGCGGGCGGCGCGGTCGGGGCGGCCTCCACGGCGGAGATCCCGCCCGGGGCCTCGACGGTGTCCGGGGTGTGGTCTTCGGTGCTGCTCATCCCAGCCGCTCCCACTGCTTCTTGACCAGGCCGCAGATGGTGGTCAGGTCGACCCGGTGGTCGCCGAAGGCCTGGACGCGGACGACCACGTCGCCGCGGCGGGTGATGGCGATGCCGGGGTAGTACTTGGTGGTCTCGTCGGCGTAGTTGTCCTGCTGGTCCGGTGCCCGGCAGCCGCCCTCCAGGCCGTCCGGCAGGGTGGTGTAGCCGCTTGCGGTGGCGCTCTGGGCCATCGTCTCGGCCGAGTCGGCGCTGTCGGAGGCGTACTGGATCAGCTCGACCTTGTACTTGACCCCGTCCTGCTGCCAGGCCGCGATCGCCGCTCGGCGGAAGCCGGCGCCGAGCAGCTGCTCGAAGTTGTCCGCGCTGCGCGACCGCTGACGGGCGATCTGACCGACCGTCTCCCAGTCGCCCGAGACGGCATAGTTGAAGTCGTCCCAGTCCTGGGCACCGTCCGGCTTCGGCAGCAGCAGCTTGCGCAGGTCGCCGTCGATCGGGAGTGGCTTGGGCGTGGTGACGGCCTTCGGGTCGAGCGCGCCGACCGGGTAGGCGGGCAGCGCGGTGGGGACCAGCGGCGGCAGCGCCTCGGCCGGCCGGGAGGCCTGGATGCGGTAGCCGATGCCGCCGCCGATCGCCGGGCCCAGCACCAGGGCGGCGACCAGCAGCAGCACGGTGCGGGAGGTCCGGACCGGGCGGGGGGACGGCAGCGGTTCGGTGACCGCACCGGCGGGTTCGTTCACCGAACCAGAGGGTTCGATCACCGCACCGGCAGGTTCGTTCACCGCACCGGCGGGTTCGGCCATCGGACCATCAGGTTCATTGACCGAATTCACAGGTTCAGTCACCGAATCATCCGCCACTGGTCAGCCGATCATGTTGACGCTTCATCACATCGGTCAGGAGCGACGGGTCCGGGTCGCCCTTCACGTACACCGTCACCTCGTACTCGACGTCGCCCACGTGGGAGATGCCGATCACGTGGCCGGTGAAGGCCTGCTGCTCGGGCTTCATCAGGAAGCCCTTCGCCGCGCCGTCGCCCGGAACGTCGACCGGGGTGCTGCTGTGGAAGGTCTCGCCGTCGCCGAAGGCCTGGGCGTTGCTCTCCGAGGAGAACCGCATCAGCCGGGTGCTGACCTCGAGCCGACCGTCCGCGGTGCGGTACCGGCGGGTGGCCGCCTCCTGGTAGCCGTACGACCCGAGGACGCCGCCGATGTCGGTCGCGGAGTCGTACTGCTTGGCCAGGTCGGGGATGCTCATCGCGATGCCGTCCGGTGAGCCGTAGGGCTGACCGCCGTCCGGCACCGGGAGCAGGAAGTACCGCAGGTCGCCGCCGTGCGTGGCGCCGTCCACCGTGCCGTGCAGTCCGGCGCCCGCCGGCGGGGCGAGCGTGACGGTCGGCAGCGGCGCCGACGTGGGCGCGGCCGGTGCGGGCGGCACCGCCGCCGGGGCGGCCGGGGCAGCGGGGCCGGCCGGCGAGGCGGAGGCCGTGGCCGTCTGCCCGCGGTCCGGCGAACCGACCGCCACCGTCACGGTCGCGCTCGCGGCCGCGACGACGAGCAGGGCGAAGGTCGCCACCGAGACCGTCGCGCCCCGCGACGGCCGACCACCACCGGGCGCGGGATCAAGAAGGCCGTCAGGCACCGACAAAGGACTCCCCCAACGAGTGAACCACCGATCAGCAGGAAGTATGAGAGATCGTCAGCCTGACAACCAATCCAGCATTCCTCCCGCACTCCCCCATTGCTCCACCAATCGGACACGCTGTGATCGAACCGAGACGGCCCGGTTCAGGACAGGTGCTTCAGCGCAGTTGCTCGTCCTCGTCCCGGCAGTCGGTGATGAACATCCGACCGGGCGCGTGGGTGATCGCGAACGGCGGCCGCGACCCGATCACCGCCTGCTGCCCGGTCACCCCGCAGGCCCAGAAGACCGGCACCTCGCCGGGGCCGATCACCACCCGGTCACCGTAGTCGGGCCGGTCCAGGTCCGCGATGCCGAGCTCCGCCGGGTCGCCGACGTGCACCGGCGCCCCGTGCATCCGGGTCATCCGCCCGGTCACCTCCCGCGCCGTCTCCACCAGCCCGACCGGAACCGGCCGCATCGACACCACCAGCCGGCCGCGCACCCGCCCCGCCGGCCGGCACCAGCGGTCGGTCACGTACATCGCCACGTTCCGCCCCTGCTCGACATGGCGCAGCGGTACGCCCGCGGCCAGCAGTGCCGCCTCGAAGGTGAAGCTGCACCCGATCAGGAAGGCGACCAGCTCCCCCTCCCCCACCCCGTCCCGCACCTGCGCGAGCCCGGCGACCGAGCCCGGCTCGTCCACCAACTCGCCGTCCACCCACACCTGGTAGCCGGGCAGGTCGGTGCGCAGGTCCGCCCCCGGCGCCAGCCGGCTGCGCCACGCGCCGGGCGCCGTCTCCTCGAGCACCGGGCACGGCTGCGGATTGCGCTCCGCGAAGAGCCGGAAGTCGGCCGCCCAGTCGCGCGGCACCACCAGGAGGTTCGCCTGCGCGTACCCCAGCGCCACCCCGGCGGTCGGCACCGCCAACCCGTCCCGGAACGCCGCTCGCGCCCGCTCCGGTGTCCACCCCGCCCGCTCCGGCACCATGGCATCCTCCGTCTGCTCGTATCGGCTACCGACCACTCCTCTGCTGATACCCGTTGTCGTCGGAGCGCCCAACGTGCGGCCCGGGAATCGGCGGATCCGGACGTCAGCCACCGCTCCCGCCACCGCTGCCCCGTCCCACCGCCGTTTCGCCGTCAGCTGACCGTTCTGCCGTCAGCTGACCGTTCCGCCGTCAGCTGACCGTTCCGCCGCTGGCGAAGCACCGTGGCACGAACCACCCCCTCCTGGGCAGAGTGCGGACATGCGACTTCTGATGCTTGGTGGATCCGGCTTCGTCGGACGGTCCGTGGTGGACGAGGCCCTGGAGCGCGGCTGGGAGGTGACCATGCTGCACCGCGGCACCCGCCGCCCGCCCGCCGGCGCCACCGTGCTGCACGGCGACCGCACCGCCCCGGGCGGGCTGGCCGCGCTCGGCGAGGGCGAGTGGGACCTGGTGGTGGACACCTGGTCCGCCCGGCCGTCCGCCGTGCGCGACGCCGCCGGCCTGCTCGCGGACCGGGTCGGGCGCTACGTCTACGTCTCCAGCTGCTCGGTCTACGCCGACCCGGCGGCGTACGAAGCCGCCGAGAACGGCCCCCTCGTGGACGCCTCGCCGGACGACGGCGAGGTGCCCTACCCCGAGGCCAAGCGCGGCGGCGAGCTCGCCGCCACCGCCGCCTTCGGCCCGGACCGCTCCCTGCTGCTGCGCGCGGGCCTGATCCTCGGCCCGGGTGAGGACGTCGGCCGGCTGACCTGGTGGCTGAACCGGATCGCCCGCGGCGGCCCCGTGCTCGCCCCGGGCCCGAGCGACCTGCCGCTTCAGCTCATCGACACCCGCGACCTCGCGATCTGGGCGCTGGACGCGGCGGAGCGCGGACTGAGCGGCCCGTACAACCTGATCAGCCGCCCCGGCCACACCACCATGGGCGAGCTGCTGACCGCCTGCGTCGCCGCCACCGGGTCGGACGCGGAGCTGCGCTGGACCTCCCCCGAGCGGATCGCGGCGGCCGGCATCGCCCCGTGGACCGAGCTGCCGATCTGGGCCCCGCCGGGCGAGCTGCACGAGTTCGCCCACCGCCGCCGGTCGGACAAGGCCCTCGCCGCCGGTCTGGCCTGCCGCCCGATCGCCGCAACGGTCGCCGACACCTGGGCCTGGCTGCGCTCCCTCGACGGCCCCGCCCCGCAGCGCACCGACCGCCCGGCCCCCGGCGTGAGCCCGGAGGTGGAGGCAGCGGTGCTCGCGAAGTGAGCAGCAGCCCGAACGGGCCGGGCCCGGACCGGCGTGAAGCGCCTCAGCAGCGCCTCAGCCGAGCTGGGCCAGCCCCTCGGTGGCGATCCGCTCGAAGACCGCGAGGTCGTTCTCGAAGATCGAGTCCGGCACCGGCCAGTGGACCACCAGCTCGGTGATGCCCAACTCCCGGTAGGTGCCGGCCCAGTCGACGAAGGCGTCGACGGACTGCAGCGGCTTCTCCGCCGTGGACCCCTGCAGCAGCACCTTCGCCAGCTCGCCCACGTCCCGCCCGGCCGCCTCGCAGGCGGCCGTCAGCTTCTCCAGCTGCTGCGCGACCACCCCGGGCGCCTGCTCCACCGGCACCTCGGCCGGCCCCTTCGGGTCGCCGTAGGTCACCCAGCCCTGCCCGTACCGCGCCGCCAGCTTCAGCCCGCGCGGCCCGGTCGCCGCCACGTAGAACGGCACCCGCGGCGTCTGCACGCACCCGGGGATGTTCCGTGCCTCCACCGCCGAGTAGTAGGTGCCCGCCCGGGTCGTCGCGTCCTGGGTCAGCAACTCGTCCAGCAGCGGCAGGAACTCGGCGAACCGCGCCGCCCGCTCCTTCGGCGGCCAAGCCTCCTGCCCCATCGCCGTCGCGTCGAACCCGGTCCCGCCGGCGCCGATGCCGACCGTCAGGCGTCCGCCCGACACGTCGTCAACGGTGATCAGCTCCTTCGCCAGCGTCACCGGGTGCCGGAAGTTCGGCGAGGTGACCAGCGTGCCCAGCCGGATCCGCTCGGTAGCCGCCGCGGCAGCGGTCAGGGTGGGGACGGCTCCGAACCAGGGCTGGTCCCGGAACGAGCGCCAGGAGAGGTGGTCATAGGTGTACGCGGCGTGGAACCCGAGGTCCTCGGCCCGCCGCCAGATCTTCTGCCCCTCGCTCCACCGGTGGATGGGGAGGATCACGGTGCTCAGTCGCATGGCTCCGACCCTACGTGTCGAAGAGCCGGACACTCGGCGCATACCGCAGTATGCTTTCTCTATGTCCGCTACGACCCGCATCACGGTCACCCTCCCGACTGAGCAGGTGGCCGAGCTCAAGAAGCTCACCGACAACGTCTCCGGCTACGTGGCCGAGGCGGTCGCTCGTCAGATCCGGCATCAACTGCTCGGTGACGACCTGCGCCGGCACCAGGATGAGCACGGCACATTTACCGATAAGGAGCTGTCCGAAGCCCACGCTAGGATTTTCGGCTCCGCGGAGCCCAAGGGTGCGGCGAGCGCCGCGTGAGTGACCGCTTCGAGACGGTAGTGCTGGACTCACAGGGCCTGTCCGCTTGGATCGCCCAGGACCGAGGCGTTCTCGCGATGCTTCAGGTCTTCCACTCGATGGCAGCTGATCTGGTGGTCTGCGCCAACACCATCGTGGAGGTCACGCACGCACGTGCGAACATGCCGCGTCTGAGCTGGACGCTCTCGCGGGTCAAGGTCATGTCGGTCACCGAGCAGGCCGCCAAGGCATCGGCGGAGCTGCTCAAGCAAGCCGGGCTGCACGGCCACAAGTACGCGATCGACGCGACCGTCGCCGAGATGGCACTTCGTCAGCCGGGGCCCGTGGCGATGCTGACTTCGGATGTCGACGACATGGCCAAACTCTGCGGCAGCCGCGTCCGGCTCATCGCGGTCTGAGCGCCGGCGGAGCTACCGATACGTGCCGCACGATGGCATGGATGCCCCCGAGACAGCCCTGCCCGCGCGCTGGCAACCGGCCGCTCTGCACCAGCCTGTGGCCGAATCCGCACCGATCAACCCGATCGAGCGCAGTACTCCTGGTCCGCCGTCACTGTCCGGGGCGATGGCGATAGCCTGCCCCCGCAGTACACCGGTGTCTGTTCTCCGCGAAGGTCCGCCATGTCGCCCGTATCCCGCAACCGCAGGTCGAACACCAAGAAGCAGCAGGGCAACAAGAAGCGTTCGGGCAACCCGGAGTCCCCGAAGAACATCCCCACCCCGCCCGAGCGGCTGAACCTGTCGGGCCTCCTCGCCGGCAACCCCTTCGGGGATCCGTCCGGCCTGTCGTTCCTGCAGCGGCTCGCGGGCCCGGGGTCGGCACGACCCGACTGGTTCGAGCCGTCCATCGAAGGCATCCTCGACGAGGCCGAGGTGCTGCTCGACGCCCAAGGCCCGCGTCAGCTGGAGGACATGACGGCTCGCCTGCTGGGAGCTCACGTCCACAAGGCCGTCCAGGACGAGCACTCCCTCTTCCTCGGCAACTGGGTCGAGGAACTGATCGACGTGACGGAGCGACGAGCCCGGGAACGGCTGATCGCCGGGGCGCCCGGCAGCCGGGCCGCCAACCTGCTCCTGCACGGCCTGACTTCGGTCGGCTCCCCCGCAGTCGCGCACATGGCGGATGCCGCACTGTCCCGGCTGTACCCGGTCGTGCACAGCACGGACACCGGGGAGGACTGGCCGGACTGGCTCAGCTCGGCAGCGAAGCCGCAGATGACCGGAGACGTGTGGACGATGCGCGACGTGTACGGCAGCCGGCTCGGCGTCATCGCAACCACCAGCTACCCGAACGGCGCCGACCCTGCTGTCTACCTCTTCGACATCGACGCCTGCGGTTTCGTCGTGCTCGCAGGAGGCGGCACTTTCGACGATGTGCAGCAGGCTGCCGCAGCCTGGCGCACCGCAGTCGGAGCGGCGGCCGCCGAATGCGTCCCGCAACCACTCGACAAGGCCCACACGGAAGCGCTGCGCTGCCTCATCGAGGTGGACTTGAGTGAGATCACCATCCGCGGGACGGAGTCGCGGGCAGTGTGGGACGAGTGGTTCCGTGCCCTGCGGCGCATCCACGACCTGTCCGACGTCCTGCAGCGACACGGCAGCTCACTGCCGCCACCCCTCAACCTCTACCAGGACATCGACGTCGCGCCGACGGTGGAGGCGTTCTCCACCTGGCTGCGGCAGGAGCACGGCGAGGAGACCGATCCGGAGGCCGTGGACGCACTGGTCGGCGAGTGGCTGGAGGGCGCCCTGCCCGACACCGCCGACTCGGTGTCACCACATCGGATCGAGCACCAACTCGGCCTGATCAACGACTGGATCCCCGACCACCCGGCCACCATCGGGGCCAAGCGGCTGCTGCCGCAATGGGTGCGGTTCCTCGCCCAGCGGGCGGACATCCCCGACACCGCGACCGCTGCCGCCCTCGCGACGCTGGCCACCGTGTCCGGGGGCGGCCACCGGGCTGCCGAACACTGCCGCGCCGTCCATTGATCGCGCTGCCGATACAGGGCGAGCCGATCTGCCACCTTCATCGCGTCTTCTCGACCCCGACGTCGCGTTCTCGCAGGTCAGGCTGTGAGAGGTGAAAAAGGCTTGACCGAGGTGACCAGCGTGCCCAGCCGGATGCGCTCGGTCGCCGTCGCCGCCGCCGTGAGGGTCGGCACCGCCCCGAACCAGGGCGCGTCCCGGAACGAGCGCCAGGAGAGGTGGTCATAGGTGTACGCGGCGTGGAATCCGAGATCCTCGGCCCGCCGCCAGATCTTCTGCCCCTCGCTCCACCGGTGGATGGGGAGGATCACGGTGCTCAGTCGCATGGCTCCGACCCTACGCGTACTCACCGTCGGGAGGCGGCCTTCGCAACACATGGTGAGCCAATTGCCGCTGTGCGCAGAAGGGTTGCCGTGAGCGGGAGAAAAGTCCCGTCAGGAGGTTCCCGGCTCGCGGCAACCTTTTGCGGCCCCTGCGACCACAAGGGGGTGGATCCGGCCGGCCCGGTGGCCGGATCCACCCGTCCCCTCGTGCACAGTTCGCAAGGAGAACGTCTACTCATGAGCAACCCCACGAACGGCGGGCGCCGCGGGCGTCACCGCCGTCGCCAGAGCGTCACCGCTCTGGCGGTCGGTGTGTCCCTCGCCGTCGGGTCGTACTTCGTGTTCGTCCACGAAAACTCCCAGGCCGCCGTGACGGTCGACGCCGGTGCCTACTACCGGCTGGTCTCGGTCCACAGCGGCCAGGTGGTGGACGTCGACGCCTTCTCCACCGCCGACGGCACCCGGATCCAGCAGTGGACCGACCAGAACACCGCCAACCAGCAGTGGAAACTGAAGTCCACCGGGGACGGCTACTACGAGCTGGTGAACCGCAACAGCGGCAAGGTGCTGGGCATCGTGGGCGACTCGACCAGCCAGGCGGCTGCCGCCGAGCAGCAGACGGACCGGTCCGCCCCCTCCCAGCAGTGGCGCATGGACAGCGTGAGCGGGTCCGACGCCGTCACCTTCACCTCCCGCAGGAGCGGTCAGGTCCTTGACGTCACGGGCGACTCCACGGCCCGGGGCACGCAGATCATCCAGTGGTCCGGCTGGGGCGGTGCCAACCAGCAGTGGAAGCTGGTGAAGGTGCCCGGCACCGGCACGGCGGTGCCCGAGTCCGGTTCCGGGTCCGGCGGCGCAGACGGCTCCGGACCGTATGTGTGGAAGAACGCGCAGGTGGTGGGTGGGGGTTATGTCACCGGCTTGGTGTTCAACCAGAAGGAGAAGGGCCTGCTGTACGCACGCACCGACATGGGTGGTGCCTACCGGTGGGACACCGGGGCGGAGCAGTGGATCCCGCTGACGGACTTTCTCGGTGAGAAGGACTGGAACCTGCTGGGTATCGACTCGCTGGCCACCGACGCGGCCGACCCGAACCGGCTCTACCTCGCAGCGGGCACCTACACCAACGAGTGGGCGGGCAACGGGGCGATCCTGCGTTCCACCGACCAGGGCCGTTCCTTCGAGCGGATCGATCTGCCGTTCAAGCTGGGCGGCAACGAACCCGGCCGCGGAGCGGGCGAGCGGCTCGTCATCGACCCCGCGAACCACGCCAACCTCCTGCTGGGCAGCCGGAAGAACGGCCTGTGGCGCAGCACCGACTACGGTTCGACGTGGCGTCAGGTCTCAGCGTTCCCGGTGAAGGACGGGGCGGGCAGTGGTGCGGGTATCTCCTTCGTGACGTACGGCCCGGCCGGCAGCAACACCGTCTACGTCGGTGTCAACGACACCTCCACGCCCCTGTACCGCTCGACGGACGGCGGCAGCAGCTGGCAGGCGGTCGCGGGGCAGCCCACCGGGCAGATGCCGCAGCACGGTGTGGTCACCGCTGACGGGTCGCTGTACCTGTCCTACAGCAACAGCATCGGCCCCATGGACGCGACGGCCGGCGCGGTCTGGAAGTACACCCCGTCCGGCGGCGGGTGGAAGAACATCACGCCCCCGCAGGGCAGCTACGGGTTCTCCGGTCTGGCCGTCGACCCGCAGAAGCCCTCCACGGTGATGGTCACCACCCTGGACAAGTGGTGGCCCCAGGACGAGATCTACCGCACCACCGACGGCGGCTCCACCTGGAAGGCCCTCGCCGACACCTCGCAGCGGGACGCCTCCGGCGCCCCCTACGTCGGTACCCACACCGGGCACTGGATGACCGCGCTGGCCATCGACCCCTTCAACTCCGGCCACGCCCTCTACGGCACCGGCAACGCCATCTGGACCACCAACGACGCCAACGCCTCCGACTCCGGCGCCACCAGCCACTGGGTCTCCGGAGCGCGCGGACTGGAGGAGACCTCGCTGGCGGCCGCGATCGCCCCGCCCGGCGGCGCCACCCTCATCACCTCCATGGGTGACCAGGGCGGCTTCCGCTACGGCTCCTCCGACTCCCTCGACCAGGTGCCGTCCGGCCGGATCGCGAACCCGCTGATGAGCAGCAGCAGCAGTATCGACTACGCCGAGTCCAACCCCTCGGTGATGGTCCGCGTCGGCCGTGGCGGCGCTCAGGACGGCGCCTACTCCACCGACGGCGGCCTCAACTGGAACGGCTTCACCGCCAAGCCCGTCCCCAGCGCCAACATGGGCCACGTCGCCCTCTCCGCCGACGGCTCCACCATCATCTGGGCCGAGGACGGCCAGGCCCCCTACCGCTCCACCGACAAGGGCGCCCACTGGACCAAGGTCAACGGCCTGGGCACCGACGCCGTCGTCCTCGCCGACCGCTCCACCGCCAACACCTTCTACTCCCTGAACAACGGCACCCTCAGCGCCAGCACCGACGGCGGCGCGACCTTCACCACCCGCACCGCCAACCTCCCCTCCGGCCGGCTCGTGGCTGTCCCCGGCATCAGCGGCGACCTCTGGATCTCCGGCGGCGACCGGGGACTGCTCCACTCCACCGACGGCGGCCGCACCTTCACCACCCTCACCACGGTGAAGTCCGCCTCTGCCCTCGGCTTCGGCAAGGCCAAGCCCGGCACCGACTACCAGGCCCTCTACCTGATCGGCACCGTCAACAACGTCACCGGAGTCTTCCGCTCCACCGACAAGGGCACCACCTGGATCCGTATCAACGACGACGCCCACCAGTGGGGCGCCATCGGCAGCCTCGGCGTCATCACCGGTGACCCCGACACCTACGGCCGGGTGTACATCGGCACCAACGGTCGCGGTCTCCAGTACGGCGACCCCTCCTGATCCCGACCCCCTGAGCGGGCCGCAGGCACAAGGGCCTGCGGCCCCGCCGTGGTTGACGGACCGCCCAGCGTCCGCACCACTCCGGCGGCGGCGCGGGATACCCGCGGCACTACGTCGTCGGACGTCCATGACCCCGGTCAGCCGTTGCCGCCGCGCCCCAGCGTGGTGCTCCACCGGTCGGCGATGGCGGTCGCGCGCGCGAAGTGGGCGGTGGCCTCGGCCTCGCGGCCGAGCAGGCGGGCGAGTTCGCCGAGCGTGTACGCGACCGGGCGGATCGCCAGGGTGAAGCCCGAGGAGGGCGGCGGCGCGTCGCGGTAGGGGAGCAGGATCGTGTACAGCTCGTCGGCCCGTTCCTGCTCGCCGAGTGCCACCGCGGCCATCGCTCGGAACGTCGCGAAGACCTTGAGGAGGTAGTCCGTGCGCAGCGGCACGACCCGGGCGAGGACGGCGCGGGCCTCGTCCTGCTGCCCGGCGGCGCACAGGGCTGCCGCGAGCAGGTCCGCCATCGGCGGGCCGTACTCCTCGGTCAGCTGCCGGGCCTGCGGGACGAACTCGCCGAGCCTTCCCTGAGCGGCCCGGATCGTCGCCAGCGCGATCTGCAGGAAGCCGTCGGCGTGCGGAGAGCCCTGCCTGGCCATCGCGGCGGTGGCTTCGGCGTACAGATCCTCGGCGTCCTCGCTCCGCCCCTCGATCAGGGCCCGGGTCGCCAGCGCCGTCTGACCCACCACGACGGGGCCCGGCATCCGGTAGGCCCGGGCCAGTTCCATGCAGGTGTCGATGTGGCCGTAGGCACCGGCGACATCGCCGGCGGCAGCGGCAGCAGTCGACAGGCAGAGCAGGCCGAACCAGCGGAAGGCCGGCAGGTCGTGCTCGGTGGCGAGCCGGACGAGTTCCTCGCTCCGCTCCCGCTGTTCGCGTTCCTCGCGCTCGATGTCGAACTCGCGGAGCAGCGCCGCGAGCGCCCTCGCGCGAAGGCCGGTGTCCCCCAGGGCCGTTGCGATCCCCACGGCTTCCTCGGCCGCGGCCCGCGCCCTCGGGTCCTGTACGTCGGACAGCTCGGCGCAGTAGGCGAGCAGCAGCCCGCACCGCGCGGCGGGGGCCAGGTCCGGGCGGTGCAGCGACCGGCCGAGCAGCGCGACGACGGGTTCGTCGACCTCGCCGTACGGCCGGGTCTGCCACGGCGTGGGCTCGGACCACGCGGTGAGCACCCGGATCAGCAGCTCGCTGCGCCCGGTGCCGACCGCGCACTCGATCGCCCGCTGCCGGGTCTCGCGGGCGGCCATGACCGCCCCGGCCCGCAGCTGGGCGCGCAGCAGCCTCCCCAGCAGGTCGATGCGTTCCGCCTCCCGGTCCTGCGACGGATCGGCCGGGATCCGGTCGAAGCAGTCCAGCGCGGTGGCGAGCAGATCGGCCGCCGCGTCGTGGGCGTATCGGCCGGCCGCCAGGTCGGCGGCGCGCAGGCAGTAGTGGACGGCCTTGGCGGCCGTCGCCGAAGCCGCCGCCCGCGCGAAGTGGTGGGCCAGGGCGGACACGTCACTCGAGCCGAGCCGCTCCAGGCCGGCCGCGATCCGCCCGTGCATCCGCATGGCCCGCAGGCTGCTGAGGTCGGCGAGCAGCGTGTCGCGCACCAGCGCATGCGTGAACCGGACTCGGCCCGGTGCCGGCTCGGTCAGCAGACCGGCGACCAGACCGGCGTCCAACGCGCCCAGGACTCCGTCCTCGTCGGTGTCCGCAGCGCTGACCAGCGCCTCGACGTCCACCTCACGCCCGACGACCGCGGCCAGCCGCAGGAGTGCCACCACGGCTTCGGGGAGGCGGCCGAGCCTGCGGCGCAGCACGTCCCTCACCCCTTCGGGCACCTCGGACAGTGCCACCAATGCGCCTTCGCTGCCCAGCAGTCGGGCACTCTCCCGGACGTAGAAGGGATTGCCGCCGGTGCGTTCGGTGAGCGCGGCGACCGTGTCGGCGTCCACCGGCCCGGCGCCTGCCGCCTGGATCACTTCCGCGACGGCCGACGCGGGCAGCCCCTGCAGCGGCAGCCGCAGCGGCGACCGTCGTGCGAGCACGGCGAGTTGGTCGGCAAGCGGGCCTTCGATCTCGTTCGGACGGTAGGCGGCCACGACCAGGACCGCTGTCTCCAGGGGCAGTTCGGCCAGGCCCGCCAGCAGTGCGAGCGTTTCGTCGTCGGCCCAGTGCAGGTCGTCCAGCAGCACCGCCAACGGCCGCTCGCCTGCCACCTCCGCGAGCCACCGCCACACCGCGCGATGCAACCGGAAGCGGCCGGCCGCCGCGTCCTGACGGGCGGGGAGCTCCTTGCCGGCCGCGCGGTCCAGGGACGGCGGGGCCTCCGCCAGCAGCGCGGCCAGGATCCCGGCCGACTCGGGCGGGGGAGGCGCGGTGGCCGCGACCGTATGCAGCACCTCCACCCAGGGCCAGGCGGGCGGCGCGCCCTCGTCGTCGGTGGTCCGGCCGACCGCGACCAGCCAGCCGTCCGCGAGCAGGCGCTCACGGAGCCGTTCCAACAGCTCCGACTTCCCCAGGCCCGCCTCGCCGGTGACCAGCGCGACGCCCGGTCCTGCCGCGGCCGCCCGCCGAGCGCTCTCCAGGAGCCGGGCCAGTTCGGCCTCGCGGCCCACGAACAGGCCCGCACCAAGAGGAGGTTGATCGGTGGCAGGCTGCTGGGAAGGCCGTCGGCCCGCCGGCGGGCTCGGGGGTCGGTGCGGGGGAACGGCCGTCGCGTTGCGCAGCAGTTCGGTGTGCTGGCCGAGGATGGCCGCTTCGAGTTCGTTCAGCGCGGGCCCGGGGTCGAGACCGACCTCGGCGGCGAGCAGCGCGCGGGCACGGCGCAGCGTCGCCAGTGCGTCCGCCTGCCGGCCCGCCGCCCACAGTGCCAGCGCGTGCAGGCGCCAGCCCTCCTCGCGCAACGGCTCGTCACGGGTGAGCAGTTCGGCCTCCGGGACGGTCACGGCGGCATCCGTCGACCTCAGCCCGGCGGCGACGCTCAGTTCCCGCGCGACCAGCCGCAGTTCGTCCAGGCGGGCGATCTCGGCCCGGGCCCAGGAGTCGTCGGCGAACTCGGCGTACGCCGTGCCCTGCCACAGCGACAGCGCCTCGCCGAGCAGGCGCCGGGCGGTGTCCGGCCGCGGTTGCGCGACTTCGCGTGCCTCGCGCAGCAGGCGCTCGAACCGCCAGGCGTCGACGGCGCCGTCGGACAGCCGCAACGCGTACCCGGGTGGCTCGCTGACCAGGAGTTTCGCCGGAGTGCGCGGCGCCCTGCGGGGCTCCAGCAGCCGGCGGAGGTTCGACACGTACGCCTGCAGCGACGTCACCGCCTGTGCGGGCGGCGCTCCTTGCCAGATCTCCTCGACCATCCGGTCGACCGACACGACCCCGCCGCGCGCCGTCACCAGCAGGGCCAGTACCGCGCGCTGGCGTCGGCCACCGAGCGGGACGGGCTCGCCGTTCCGCCCGGCCGCGAAGGACCCGAGCACCCGTAGGGACACCATCACCCGGCACATCGTAGAGGCCCTGGTCCCCCTCCAAGTCGTTTCCAAATGCACTCCAGGAGCCCTCGGCGAGGCTTCTCGCATGAACACCACGAAGGCAACCACGCAGGCAACCACGCAGTCCCGGCCCGATACCCACGGCATGGTGGTCATCCACCGCGGAATCCGCCGCGAGTCCCGGCTGCTCCTCGAACTGATCGCCGCCGTGGCACCCGGCGACACGGCCCGTGCCCGGGTGCTGGCCGACCACTTCCGCGACTACCGGCTCGGTCTGCACAACCACCACCACGGTGAGGACGAGCACATCTGGCCGCCCCTGCTGGCCCGGGCGGACCTCGAAGCCGACGTCGTCCTGCGGATGGAGGCCCAGCACGAGCGCATCGCGGCCACCCTCGCGGCGGCCGAAACAGCCGTTCCCGCCTGGGAGTCGGCGGCCGGGGAGGAGGAGCGCGACGCGCTCGTGGCCACCCTCGCCGAGCACCGCGCGGTTCTCGTCGAGCACTTCGACGACGAGGAGACGTCGCTGCTGCCCCTCGCCGCGAAGCATCTGCGGTTGGAGGAGTGGAACGCGATGGGCGAGCACTTCCTGGCCCACACGCCCAAGCCCAAGCTGCTGTTCTTCCTCGGCATGGTCCTGGAGGAGGCCGACGCGGCCGAACGCGCGGAGATCCTCGGCGCCATGCCGCTTCCCGCCCGACTGCTCTGGTACGCCGTCGGCCGGCCCCAGTACGCCCGCAGGACGCGCCGCGTCCGCGGCTGACCACCTCACCGGCTCCGCCCGGACCATCCCTTCTCCCCGAAAGACAGGAAAGCCATGAAGCGTCTCGCCACCGTCCTCGCCGCCCTCGGCGGCGCGTTCATCATCTACGTAGGCCTGCTCTACCTGTTCACCCCGCAGAGGGCCGCGTCCGGCTTCGGCCTGCCGAGCTGGCCCCAGCACGAAGGCACGGGCTTCCTCACCGTCAAGGGCGGGCGCGACATCTCGTTCGGCCTGATCACGTTCGCACTCCTGCTGACCGGGAACCGCAAGGCCCTCGGCTGGGCGACGCTGGCGATGGCCGTCTCGCCCCTCACCGACATGCTGACGGTCCTGAGCAACCACGGCTCGACCGCCACCGCGTTCGGCGTCCACGGCCTCACCGCCGCGACGGTCGCGCTGACCGCCCTGCTCCTCCTGCGCGAACGCCCCACCCCGGCCGACGCCTGAACGAGCCGCGCACGAGGCCGCGGACCTGGCCGGGGAGGACCACGCCCACGCGAGCGCGGCTCACCTCCCGCAGGCCCCGGTCAGCGGGCGGGCGCGGGCGAAGGCGGCGGCGAGGGAGAGCAGGCGCTCGGTCTCGCGGTCGAAGTCGAGGTCGACGCAGGTGTCGGGGGGCGGGGGCGGCGCGGGGTCGGCGGGGTGGGTGCCGTCGGCGTGGCGGGCCAGGGCGGTGCGGAGCCAGTAGGCCTCGGTGAGGGCCGCGCGCTGGGCGGGGGCGGTGGCGCTGCGGGCGGCCTTCGCGGCGGCGTGGTCGCGGACGGCGGGGCCCGCGTAGGGGGCCAGGACCAGGGCCGCGTCGCGGATCTCGATGACCAGCCGGTGCAGCCGCAGCCGCGGGCCCCGGCCGAGGCGCTCGCCGAGCACCACCTCGGGCACCGCGGCGGTCAGCTCGGTCCAGAGCGGGCGCAGCCGGCGGACGGTGCGCCGGTCGCGCAGGCCGCGGCAGGCGGCGCCGAGGGCCGGGATCAGGCTGCCGAGCAGCACCAGGGCGGTCGCGGTCCACTCGATCCGGTAGAGCGAGCGGCCGCTGAGGAACATCGGCCGGCCGGCCGTCTCCAGCAGGATCTGCCAGCCGCGCAGCACCGCGTAGGCGAAGCCGGTGCCGGTGCCGAGGGCGAGCACCGCCAGGCCGGTCCGCAGCGCGCGGGCGCCGGCCCGGCGGGCGTAGGTGCCGAAGAGCACGGTGCCGGCGGCCATCGCGGCGCCGAGGTAGCCGACCACGATCAGCGCGTAGAGGCAGGCCGCCCAGGAGTGCGGGTAGGCCTGGTAGAAGTCGGTCACCTCGACCGGCCGGCGCAGCGCGGCGAAGCAGAGCACCAGGGCGAGTTGGGAGGCCAGCAGGGCGGCCCGGTGCCGGTTGCGCAGCCGGGCGGTCAGCTCGGGCCGGGCGGTCTGGCCGCAGAAGGTCAGGCCGGCCGAGCAGGCGATCAGGCCGAGCAGGTGCTCCAGCAGCACCACCAGGTTGTGCACGCCGGCGGCCCGGTCCAGCCACGGCCCGACCCCGGGCAGGCCGAGGGTGGCGAGGCCGGCCACTCCGGCGAAGGCGGTCCAGAGCGGGCGCTGGCCGGGGGTGCGCAGGGCGGTGGGCAGGCGCCAGAGCGTGACGCCCCAGAGCGCCAGCAGGATGAGCAGTTTGACCGGCGAGAACTCGATCCCGGGCAGTCGCAGGGCGAGCGGGACCATCAGCCCAGCCGGGTCGGGTGGCCGAAGGCGTCGTCCAGCCGGGCCAGCACCCGGGCCGCGTGCCCGCTGCCGGAGGCGGCCCGGGTGGCCCGTTCCAGCAGCAGGGTGGCCAGCGACTCCGCGTCGGCCTCCTGGCGGTCGGTGTAGCCGTTGCGGGCCAGCAGGGCGAGCACCCGGTCGGTGTCCAGGCCGAGTTCCCGGTCGGCCAGCCGGGCCGTGGCGGCCTCGGCGGCGCTGCGGGCCACGGCGTCCAGCCGGGGGTCCCGGGGCCGGGCGGGGCGCGCCGAGCGCTGGGCGGGCACGGTGGCCGTGCCGGTGCCGTGGTCGAGCAGCATGTGCGAGACCTCGTGCAGCACGATCTGGGCCTTGAGGATGGGGGCGGCGCCGGACTCGTAGAAGACCAGGTCGGCGTCGGGGAGGCCGATCCAGAGTCCGCACGGCAGGTCCTGGCCGGCGGCGTCGGTCAGCGGCACCAGGTGCAGCGGGCGGCCGCGCTGCTCGGCGATCGAGGTGCAGAACCGGTCCAGCCGGAACGGGTGCGGGACGTCGATCCGGGCCACCAGGGCGACGAGATCGGCGCGCGGGTTCCTGCGCCACCCCATGGCCGCCCTGCCCTCTCCGCTAAACGTTCGAGCAAGCAGCATAAGCGCTCGGTCGCACACCGGTCACGTGTGGCTCCGGCCGCGCGGGTGCGGGTCCGGTGTGTTCCGTGCACGGCGCTCTTCACACCGACCGATCGGTCGGCCGATCGGCCAGGTGGGGCGGGTGGAGCGATGTTTGTGCAGGTGGGGCGGGGTGACAGGGGTCACCCGGCACGGCGCTTGCGGCGGTCGACCGCCGGCAGGCCCTCGACCGCGCGGACCTGGTCGACGATCGCCCGCAGGCCCTTGAGCGCCCGCGGCGAGAGCCCGGCCAGCCGGAAGGCGACGGCGCGGATGTTGCTGTCGGCGAGCACGTCGGCGAGTTCGTCGTCGACCCCGGCTCCCGGGGACCGGTCGGCCGCCGGCTCCGCCTCCCGGCGGGACCGGGACGGCTGCTTGGAGCGCTCCCCCGGCCGGCCCTCGGCCGCCGCCCGCAGCTCGTCCAGCCGGGCGTCCACCCGCTCGGCCACGGTGTCGTCGAGGAAGTAGGCCGCCGGGACGCCGAAGAAGGCGGCGATCGCCTCGAGGGTCTTGATCGTCGGGTTGGTCTTGGCCCCGGTGCGGATCTGCTGCAGGGTGCCGTGCGAGACCGTCGGCCCGTCCGGCCCGGCCTGCTCGCGGATCGCCTGGGCCACCTCGTGGTAGCTGAACGGGCCGCGGTCGGTGGGGTGGATCACCTGGAAGAGGTGGTCCAGCTTCTGCGCCAACGAGCGGCGGGCCGGGGTCTGCTCAGCCGACTGCATCGCCGCTCCCTCGTCTCGTCGGCTCGTCCTGCGGGCCGGTCATGTCGGGCTGTAGATCCAGTATCCACTGAAGTAGACGAATAAATCGAGGAGATCGTGAAGTTTCTGCCCGAATCGTCACTTCCGACCGCTCTGCCCCCATCCCTAACACGGTTGACAGCCTGGGGAGGGTTCAGCGTATGTTCAGCTTCGAGCGTCCAACAAAATAGACGGACGCCAGGACGGCGCGCGGTCAGACGGGGGTTGACCGCGCGCCGTCCGCCTTTTCCGGGGCCGGTCCTCCGTACACCCGGGCCGTCCCGTGCACACCGGGGTCGGCGCCCCGGGGGCACCTGCGAGGATGGACGGGTGACGCAGCCTGCCCCGCGCCCCCGCCTCATCGCCACCGACCTCGACGGCACCCTGCTCTGCCAGGGCGGATCCGTCTCCCCGCGCACCGCCGCCGCGCTGGCCGCCGCCGAGCGGGCCGGGCTGCAGGTGGTCTTCGTGACCGGCCGGCCGCCGCGCTGGATGCAGCTGCTGAGCGAGCACATCGGCGGCCACGGCGTCGCGATCTGCTCCAACGGCGGCGCCATCGTGGACGTCCGGCAGGAGCGGCTGCTGGAGAGCTTCCCGCTGACCGCCCCGGCCGCCGCCCAGGTGGTCGACCGGGTGCGCGCGGCGCTGCCCGGCACGGCCTTCGCCTTCGAATACCCGGCGGGCTTCTCCCGGGAGCCCGGCTACCAGGTGGGCATGTGGGGCGACGACGAGCCGCACTCCGTCGCCCCGGCCGAGGAACTGCTGGCAGCCGAGGCCGCCGACTGCTACAAGATCCTGGCCAAGCACCCCGAACTGGCCCCCGACGACTTCCTGGCCCGGGCCCGGGCCGCGGTCGGCCCGCTGGCCGAGATCACCCGGTCCAGCCCGATCGCGCTGATAGAGGTCAGCGCGGCCGGCGTCACCAAGGCCAGCACGCTGGCCCGCTGGTGCGCCGGGCACGGCATCGCCCGCGAGGAGGTGGTGGCCTTCGGCGACATGCCCAACGACCTGGAGATGCTGGCCTGGGCCGGCACCTCCTACGCCGTCGCCAACGCCCACCCCGAGGTGCTGGCCGCCGTGGCCCAGCACACCGTCAGCAACGAGGACGACGGCGTGGCCCGGGTGATCGAACGGCTCGTCGGTTCACTGTGATCCGGGGTGGTTGAACGGACGGACGCAGGCCGGCCGGGGCGGATCGCCCCGGCCGGCCTCGTCCCGTGCGAACCGCCGTCCTTACCCGAAGCGGCCGTTGACGTAGTCGGCGGTCCGCTGGTCGGCCGGGCTGCTGAAGAGCTGCTCGGTCGGGCCCGTCTCGACGATCCGGCCCGGCGTGTCGTGGGTCGCCAGGAAGAACGCGCAGGACTGCGAAACGCGCTGCGCCTGCTGCATGTTGTGGGTGACGATGACGATGGTCAGCCGCCCGCGCAGCTCCGCGATGGTCTCCTCCACCCGGCGGGTGGAGGTCGGGTCCAGCGCCGAACAGGGCTCGTCCATCAGCAGGATGTCCGGCTCGACCGCCAACGAGCGGGCGATGCACAGGCGTTGCTGCTGGCCGCCGGAGAGCGAGCCGCCCGGGGTGCCGAGCCGGCTGCTCACCTCGTTCCACAGGCCGGCCTGCCGCAGGCTGTCCTCGATCAGGTGCTCCCGGTACTCCCTGCTCACCTTGATCCCGGCCAGCTTGAGGCCGCTGGCCACGTTGTCCGCGATCGACATCGCCGGGAACGGGTTGGGCCGCTGGAAGACCATGCCGATCCGGCGCCGCACCTCCGCCGGGCGGCGGCCGTGCTCGTAGATGTCCTCCCCGTCCAGCAGCACCTCGCCGGCCAGCTGGGCGCCGCGGACCATCTCGTGCATCCGGTTGAGGATGCGCAGGTAGGTGGACTTGCCGCAGCCGGACGGCCCGATCAGTGCGGTGACCTCGCCGGCCGTCATGGTCAGCGAGACGCGTTCCAGCACCTTGTGCGAGCCGAACCAGGCGGAGATGTCCTTGGTCTCCAGCCCGGAGAGCCGCGGCGGCTGGGCCGCGGCGCTCTGCTGGGGAACGATGGTGGTCATCAGGCCGGTCCTTCCTGACGTGATGTCAGTTGTCCTTGTGCTGAGGTCAGTAGAGGTTCGGGAGCAGGGCGGCGGCGTTCTCGTAGACCGCCCAGAGCAGCGCGGCCAGCGCCGGGGCGAAGGCCAGGTAGGCGGCCCGCCGCACCCAGTAGCGCACCGCCAGGGTGGCCAGCGCGACCGTGCCCAGCAGCGCCGCCGCCCAGAGCTGCAGGGCGGCCAGCGCCCCGGTGTCCTGGGCCAGCGCGTGGTCGGCCGCGACGATCGCCGCCCGGCCGTGGGGGTTGGGCTGCGGGTCGCCGTCCAGCCGGGCCCCGACCAGCACGGTGCCGTTCGGCACCCAGTCGGAGTTGCTGGTGGTGAGTACCATCCGGTCCCGGTCCGGGTCGCTGATCGGGTGGCTGCTGGTGCCGTAGGCGTTCACGGTGTAGCTGAACTGCCCCTGGGCGGTGGTCACCTGGATCTTGTCGCCGACCCGCAGCTCGTTGATCCGCCCGAACGGGCCGCCGAATGAGGCGCCGCGCCCGAAGAGCACCGCCACCCCGTCCTGTCCGGGCAGCGCGGTGTCCCGCCGGTGGCCCGGGCCGCGCATCAGGTCGCGGCCGGTGGTGCCCTCCACCACGACCTCGTGGCGCAGGCCGATCTTCGGGATGTCGATGATCGCCACCGGCTGCCCGTCCGGCGCGGAGCCGGTCGGGGCGACGGCGTTGGCGAGCCGGTCCTGGAAGGTGCGGTAGGCGGCCGCCTGGTAGTGCATCTCCTGCAGCGGGGAGAGCGCCAGCAGGAAGACCACGAAACCGAGCAGCAGCCCGGAGAGCAGGGTGGCGACCCAGGCGGCCTGCACCGCGATCCGGCGCGCCTTGGAGGGCGGGGCGGGCGTCGGCGACGGCTCCGGCTCGGCGGCGGGCTTGGGCAGCACCACCGTCTCGTCGCCGGCCGAGGCGGCGGTGGTGACGGTCACCGCGGCCCCCCGGAGGTGGCGCCGGCCCGGCGGCGCCGCAGCCAGCCGCCGAGCACCGGCGGCACGGCCACCACGGCCAGCAGCTCGACCGCGGTGAGCACGGTCAGCACCCAGTTGTCCGGGCGCCCGCCGACGTTGACGACGTTCGCGGCGACCTGGGTGGTGCCGGTGCCGGTGCCGCCGCCCGAGCCGGAACCGTCGCCCGAGCCGTCACCGGAGCCGTTCGGGATGACCTCGCCGGTCTGCGGGTCGACGGCGCCGCCCGAGCCGCTGGCGTCGGTGTTGGTGCCGCCGTTGCCGGTGCCGCCGGTCGTGCCGGAGCCGCCGGTGGTGCCACTGCCGCCGGTGGTGCCGCTGCCGCCCGAGGTGCCGGAACCGCCCGAGGTGCCGGAACCGCCGGACGTGCCGGAACCGCCGGAGGTGCCGCTGCCGCCCGTGGTGCCGGAGCTCTTGCCCCCGGTGCCGGTGCCCCTGGTGCCGGTGCCGCCGGTGGTGCCGCTGCCGCCCGTGGTGCCGTTGCCCGAGCCGCCCGTGCCGCTGCCGCCGGAGGTGCCGCTGCCGGTGGTGGAGGAGCTCGCGCTCGGGTTGTTGCGGTTGCAGGTGAGCGGCGTACCCGCCTTGTCACAGGCGTTGGGCTGCGGCGCGTTCTGCAGGATGATCAGCTGGCCGCTGGAGTCGAAGGTCGGGTTGTTGCAGCCGGCCAGGGTGTCCGGGTTGACGGTGCCCGCGTACCCGGGGATCTGCGCCACCTGGAGCAGACCGCCGTGGACCAGGCCCTTGGGGATCGGCGAGTAGCCGATCGAGTCGATGCCGCCCACCCCGGTGGCCTGGCCGGAGCAGAGCACGTAGTCCAGGTACTGGCTGAGCGCGGCGCCCTTCTGGTTGGTGAACTTCGGCGGCGGCGACATGTTGGGGACGTTGGCCCGGGGCACGATCACATAGCTGTAGCTGGAGACCGGGTAGGACCGCGGGTCGCTGTTGGTGTAGACGCCGTCCAGGTTCTGCTGCAGGTAGTTCGGGTCGCTCGGCGGGGTGCTGTCGTTCACGCCGCGGATCTGGGCGGCGGTGAGGGCGACGGCCACGTTGGAGGCGGTCGGCAGCGTGTAGTAGCCCGCCGGGTTGAGCACCTTGACCACCGGCCAGTGCGAGGTCAGCGCGAAGGCGTACTCGTCGTAGCCGATCGAGCCGAGGCCCGAGGACTGCTCGATGTAGTGCGCGACCTGGTCGGACCCGGACTGCGCGATCATGTGGTGGGTCGGGTCGTCGGTCGACATCGGCGGGTAGAACTCGGTGTAGTCGCCGCAGGAGACGTTGTTGATGCTGCTGCAGTAGGCGTCCCACTGGCTCTTGTGGGTGTGCTCCATCCAGCGGGTGAACTGGGCGGTGGCGCCGGAGCCGTCGGAGCGGACCACGGGGACGATCGGGAGGTCCGGCAGCTGCTGGCCGTAGTCCCGGGTGACCTCGGGGTTGTTCCAGTTGTTGATCTTCCCGGTGAAGATGTCCACCAGGGTGTCGGGCGACAGCCGCAGGTCGGTCACCTGCCGGCCGGCCAGCTTCAGGTTGTACATGAAGGCGGTGCCGCCGGCCGTGATCGGCACGTACGAGAACCCGTAGACCGGGTTCTCCAGACCGGCGTTCCCACTGGTCTGGACCGACGACGAGGCGCCGGTGTCGGGCGTGCTGCGGAACGGGACGTCCGAGGCGGTGAAGTCGTCCTGGCCGACCTCCCACTGGTTGCGGCCGGCCGCCGAGCCGTTGGGGGTGAAGTTGATGTTGATGCCCTGGTTGGCCACGTCGGTGCGCCACTTCTCGATCGCCGGGCCGGCCCAGCTGGAGCCGTCGGCGTTGAGGGTGGAGGTGGCGGCGGATGCCGTGGTCGCCTGACCGAGGGTCACGGCGAAGAGGGTGACGGCGAATGAGACCAGCAGGGCCAAGCCCCGGCCGGCCCTCGGGCGGTGAGCCTCGGCCCACGACATGACGGTTCCTCCAGGACGGTGGGGCGGGGAGAGGGGTGTGTTCATCGGGCGGCCGCCTGCTGCGCGAGGCGACGGCGCTGGCGACGGCTCAGCTCGCCGGGCTTGCGCCCGCCGATCAGGCGCGCACTGATGAAGAGGATCAGCACCAGGGCCATCAGGGTCAGCGCCGCACCGAACGCCCTGGCGTTCATCAGGCCGTAGGGCTGGCGCACGTAGTTCCAGATGTAGAGCGGCAGGCTGACCTGGTGGCCGCTGAACGGGTTGGCGTTCATCCCCGCGGTGAAGCCGGCGGTCAGCAGCACCGGCGAGGTCTCGCCGATGCCGCGCGCCATGCCCAGGATGACCGCGGTGGACAGGCCGCGCCGGGCGGTCGGCAGCACGACGCTCCACACCGTTCGCCACTGGCTGCCGCCGAGCGCGTACGAGGCCTCCCGCAGGGTGCCCGGCACCAGCCGGATCACCACCTCGGCGGCCCGGGTGACGATCGGCATCATCATCACGGTGAGCGCCAGCGAGGCCGCGAAACCACAGGCGTCCAGGCCCAGTCCCAGGATCACCACGCCGAAGATGAACAGGCCCGCGACGATGGACGGCAGCGCCGTCATCGCCTCCACCAGGGTGCGCACCGGGCGCGCGGTCCGGCCGCCGATCTCGGAGAGGAAGACCGCCGCGCCGATGCCCAGCGGCACCGCGAACAGCGTCGCCAGGCCGATCTGCTCCAGCGAGCCGATGATCGCGTGCAGCGCGCCGCCCGAGGTGATCGGCGAGACCGCCGAGGTGGCGGACATCGTCTGGGTGAAGAAGTTGGAGTGCTGGATGGCCTCGCTGCCGCGGTTGGCGATGAACACGAGCTGCCCGATGATCAGGCCCAGCAGGAGCAGTCCGGAGGACCAGGCGACCAGGGTGACCAGCCGCTCCCGCACGTGCAGCGCGGGCCACTGGGTGACCCCGATGGTGTAGCTGAAGGCCAGGAAGAGCAGGTACCAGCAGAGCAGGAAGCCCTGCGCCCCGCTGAACGGGAGCACCCGCTCGTAGAGCAGCCAGTCCAGGCCGAAGGAGCCCACCAGGGCGCCGAGCAGCGACACCACCTCGGCCCAGGTCACCCCGCCGAGCCGGCGCTTGCGCTCCTCGGGACCGTGGGCCGGCGGCTGGTCCGTCGCCGGCGGCGCCGAGGTCGCGGTCAGGTCGACGGTGGTCACGGGTGGCCCCCTTGGGAGTTGACGGAGTCGGTCATGGCGTCAGTCCGCCGTCGAGGCGCCGGAGCGGGACCGGCTGACCACGATGCCCGCCAGCAGATTGACCACCAGGGTCACGGCGAAGAGCATCAGGCCGGCCGCCATCAGCGCGGAGATCGAGAGTCCGTCGGACTCGCTGAACCGCAGCACGATCAGCGAGGAGATCGAGTTGGCCCCGGCCTCGAAGATGTGGCTGGTGAAGGTGAAGGAGGGCGAGATGATCAGCGCCACGGCGATGGTCTCGCCCATCGCGCGGCCGAAGCCGAGCATCACGGCGCCGATCACACCGCCGCGGCCGAACGGCAGCACCACCGAGCGGACCATCCCCCAGCGCGTGCTGCCGAGCGCGTAGGCGCCCTCGCGCTCGCCCTGCGGAGCCTGGGAGAAGACCTCCCGGCTGAGCGAGGTGATGATCGGGATGATCATCAGCGAGACCACCAGGCCGGCGAGGAAGGTCGACGAGGTGTAGGAGGTGCCGTAGTCGCCGGTGCGCACCTTGAGGAACGGGATGAAGCCGAAGTGCCGGGCGGTCCAGCTGATCAGGCCGACCATCCGGTCCTGGAGGAAGCGGGAGCCCCAGAGGCCGTAGATGATGCTGGGCACGGCCGCCATCAGGTCGACGATGGAGACCAGCGCGGGACGGATCCGCTGCGGCGCGAACTCGGAGATGAACAGGGCGGCGGCGAGCGAGACCGGCACGGCGATGAGAAGCGCGATGACCGCGATCAGGATGCCGTCCGGCAGCACCGCGGCGATGCCGAAGAGGTGCCCTTGCGGGCTCCAGCGCTGCTCGGTGAAGAAGTGCCAGCCCGCCGCCCGCAGGGCGTCGTAGCCGCGCCGCAGCAGGAAGAAGGCGATCAGTCCCATGATCGCGAAGACCGAGTAGCCGGCGACCCGGAGCGCGCCGCGGAAGATCGTGTCACCGCGGGTGGCGGGGGCGGAGATGGATCGCGGCCGGTCCTGGTCCGCCGGCGCGGAAGGTGGCGGAGGTGCGGGAAGTACTGAGGTCATGGTGGGTCAGCTCTCCGAGGCGCCGAAGGGATGAGGGCGGAAGGGGCGGACGGCCGGGCCCCGTGAGAACGGGGCCCGGACCGTTTGCTGACTCCTGCTCAGCTCTTTCCGCCGCGGCGGAACCGGGTGAGCACCCGCGCGCCCCCGGCCGTACCGCTCACCAGGAGCGCCGCCGGACCGCCGACGAGCAGGACCGCGCCGACGATCAGCACCACCGGCAGCAGCAGCCGGGCGGCGCCGGCCCGGTCGCTGGTGGGGGTGCCCACCGCGGCCTGCTGCATCGGCGGGTTGGACGGGTTCGGCGAGCCCGCGGCGTTCGGCTTCGGGGTACCGGCCGGGGCGGCCGAAGGCGGCGCGGTGGCCGGGGCCGTGGCCGCCGGGAGGTCGGGCGAGGTGCCGGAGTCGGTGCCGCCGCCCGTGCCGCCGGAGCCTCCCGAACCGCCGGAGCCGCCCGAGGTCCCGGAGTCCGTGTTGGTGCCGGTGCCGGTACTGCCGCTGTTCGAGCTGGTGCCGGTGTTCGTGGTGCCGGTGGTTCCGGAGTCACCGGTGCCGTTGTTCGGAGCCGCCTGGGTGACCACCACGGTCACGTTCGGCGCCTGCGGGGCGGTGCTCGGTGCCGTGCTCGGCTCCGGGGTCGGAGTCGGGCTCTGGGTGGGCGGCGCCACCTGGTTGCCCGGCAGCGCACTGTCCTGGGCGGTCACGTGGGCGATCGCCGCCCGCGCCTGGGCGGTCTGGCTCTGGGTCAGGGCCAGGAAGCCGGGCGGCAGGGCCCCGGGGGACCGCCCGTAGTTCTGCCCGCTGGTGGTGACCTGCTGGAGGAACTGGCTGACGGCGGTCGCCTTGGCGCTGCCCAGGCCGGCCGTCGGCGTCATCGCGTACTGCACGTCGGTGAGCGGGTAGGCGTTCCGGTCGTTGCTGTACGCGTTGGTCGGCGCCGTGTAGGGCAGCTGCTGGGTCCCGGTGACCGGGTCGACCGGCATGTCGTCGACGGCCGACTGCATGCTGCTGAGCGACGGCGTGACGAAGGTGCCGGCCGGGTTGAGCAGGGCCGCTTCCGGCAGGCTCCAGGCCTTGGCGTCGGCGGTGTCCATGATGGCGAACAGCTGGCGCTGGCCGACGGCTTCGGCCGAGCAGCCCGGGTGCGTCCCGGTGGCGGTGACCTGCGTGGAGAGGCACTCCGGCGTGAGCAGCTGGAACTTGCGCATCGCGTCGTCCAGGCTGCTGGTCACCGGGTTCCACTCGTACTGCTTCTCGTGCAGGTTGACGATCTTGCCGCTGTTCTGGTCGACCTTCGGGAAGCCGGTGCTGTCGTTGGGCGCCAGGATGTCGGTCGGGTAGCCCGCGAAGGTGGGCTGCTGGAAGAAGGGGTCGATCTTCATGCCCCACTGGTCCGGCTGGCCGTGCAGGAAGCTGCTGGCCTCCGGGTCCGCGGCGATCCACTGGGTGAGCTGGTAGGACAGGTCGGTACCGCCGCCCCACACGATCGGAAGGGTGTTGGGGGTGCTGCCGTCGCAGGTCGGCCAGACGGACGGGGCGATGGTCTTGGGATCGTTGAGGCTCAGGAACTCGGGATCGGCGAAGATGCACTGCGGGTTGCCCTTCACCGAGTCCGGCACGAAGCCGGCCGGGTTCTGGGCGTAGGACTGGGTCAGTTCCTTGGCCAGCAGCCGGGCGTTCAGCTTCAGCCCGCCGATCGGCTTGCCGGTGTTCGTGTCGTCGGCCCAGTAGACGACCGAGATCCCGGTGTCGGCGAGCGGTGTGTAGACGTAGGGGCGCGGGGCCTGACCGGTGTCCGGGCGGCTGACCAGGGCCACGTCGGCTCCACCGCCCTGCAGGAACTCGTTGCGGACCGACGTCTCGGAGTCGCTGCTGTAACCCACGTTCAGCGGGGAGCTGTTGCTGAGGCAGGCGCCTGCCCGCCACTGCTGGATCATGCGCTCGGCCATCGGTGCGCCGGCCGTGCTGAAGTCGTTGGCGGCGAAGGGGCAGCTGTTCGGGGTCGCGGCGAAGGTGAGCGGGATCACGGTGCGCTGGGTCCAGGCGCAGGCCTCGCCGGAGACGCTCCTCGAGTCGCTGTAGTTCTGCGACAGCAGGACCGAGTCGGCCGCCTCGTCGTAGATGCCGTCGTTGTCGTAGTCGTGGTCGTTGCAGGACGGCGCACCGCTCTTGTCGCCCCGGCTCAGCGCGTAGACCCCGAGCGCGTCTCCACCGTAGTTGGGCTCCACCACGATGGAGCAGGGGTGCGCCGCGTCGCAGCCCAGGCTCGGGCTCTGCTGCGCGGTCCAGACCTCGATGTCGGCCGAACCGTTGCCGCTCGCGTCGGTCACCGCGATCAGGCCGTTGCTCGGCAGGTCGGGAGTGGTCTGACCGGCCTTCGGCACCTGCAGGAAACCCTTGCCCGGGTCGCCGTTGTACTGCGAGGAGCCGTAGCAGTCGGTGATCGCCGGATCGGTACCCCGGCACTCGTACACCCGCACCGCGTAGTTGTTGTTGGGGTTGTTCGGCTGCGTGTAGGTCTGCTGGACCCCGTTGAAGTCAACGGTGGAGGTGAAGCCGCTCCAGGAGACGTGCACCACCTGGTCGGACAGGTTGGACACCGGCGACGCGGTGACGGAACCATGGGTGGGACCCGTGGTGTTGGTCGACGGATTGAAGATCAACGGCCCCTGCACCGTGACGGAGTCCGTGTCTGCGTGCGCCTGGGGCACCGTGCCCGCTGCCAGCGGCAGCACGGCCAGCACGGCCGGCACGGACCAGGCGGCTACTGCGGCCAGCCAGGCCCGGGTCCACCACCCCAGGCCTCTCGGGCTCCGGTCTCGGACTTTCATCAGGGATACCTCCGGCAGTGCACGGTGCGGATGCGCGATGACTACGGGCATGCGAATGGACCCACGGATTCCCGTGGGCCCATTCGCCCATGACCACATGACAGTTGATGTCGGATCAGGTGTACGAGACCCCAACTGGGCCCCGACGCCCGTAGTTCAGGATGCTCAGCTGGCCGGGGTGTAGGTGAAGGCGAAGGAACCCGTGTGCTGGCCCGCCACGAAGAACTTGGTGTTCAGAGCGGTGTCCGCGTACTGGGCGCCGGCCGCGTCGATCCGCAGGTCGGTCGCGGTCAGCGTCTGGGTCCCGTTGCTGACCGTGTTGTCGACGGTGCCCAGCGGGTCGAAGATGTTGACCGGGGTGCTGGAGCCCAGCGGAACACCGGTGATGACGAAGTCGTCCACGTCGAAGGCCAGGTTGTTGAAGACCACCGTCTTGCCCGTGAACACGTCGACCAGCAGCAGGCTGCCGCCGACCGTGATGTTGCCGTAGTACTGGGGCAGGCTGCCCGAGCCGCCCGTGACCGGGAAGGTGCCGGAGAAGCCGGTGCTGCTGTTGTAGGCGACGCTGGCGGCGGGCAGGGCCACGGCGACGACGCCGTTCTGCAGAGCGTTCTGCAGGAAGGTGCTGTCCTCCTGGATCACCATGCTGCCGGAGGGGCCGGTGGTGGCGGCGGTCGCGGAGTCGCTCAGGGCGGTCAGCGAGAGGGCGGCGACGGCGGTGAGGGCGGCGGCCAGGCGGACGGTGGTGCGGTTCACGGTTGATCTCCTTCGTGCACGGGCTTGGGCTGAGAGCGACCCGGCGGCCAGGGATGATCCCTGGCCGCCGGGGTGCTGCGGGCGTTACTCAGGTGCGGGTCCTACGGGTGGTGCGGATGGTGCGGGTGGTGCGGGTGGTGCTGGGAGACGGCTCAGGTGTGGCTCACGCCACCGCAGGCGCCGGCCGGCAGGGTCTGGAAGCCGTAGGAGGTGATGTCGGCCGCGGCGGTGGTGTTGGTGCAGATCCAGCCGGAGGTGCCGAAGATGTTCTGCAGGGCGTTGCTGCCGCCGTTCGCGGTCCACTCGGAGTCGCGGACCACGTTGTAGACCAGGCGGCCGTAGGCGGTCCGGGTGAACGACGGGTTCAGGGTGTTGGTGGTGCTGATCGGGTTGACCCCGTTGATGTTGCGCAGGGTCAGGCTGCCCGGGTAGTCGGACGAGCTGGTGTGGTGGCCACCGTAGACCTGGCCGATGTAGTGCGCGGCGGAGTACGGGAAGACGGCGTTGGCGTCCGAGGCGAAGACCGAGTCGGTGCCCTCGTTCTCCTCCGGCAGGTAGGACTCGACGCAGGTGCCCGGGGTGGCCGCGGTGCTGCCGCCGTTGATCGCCTTCAGGAAGAAGGAGCGGGTGCCGGAGCTGAGCTGCGGCAGGTAGGCGTCGATGGTGGCGTTCGGGCCGGTGTAGCCCGGGATGTCGGTGATCTGGTTCCAGTTGGTCTTGGAGCAGGTGTAGATGGCCAGCAGGTCGGCGGTGGTCAGGTTCGCCGGGGCGTTGCCGCCGCTCAGGGCCGACCAGGAGACGCCGTCCTTGGCGAAGGCCACGAAGTCGTCGCTGCTCGGGTCACCGGGGACGGTGGGGGTCGAGGCCTGCGGGCCACGCGAGGAGCGGGCGAAGTTCACGGTCGCGTTGGTGTAGTTGTTCAGCGCGGTGATGCCGGCGCTCGAGCCGTTCGGACGCGCGATGGAGGTGGCACCCGACTTGGTGGTGATCGGGGAGCTGCCGGTCGCGTCCCAGCTGTACAGGTGCGGCGCGGTGGAGGTGCCCAGGAAGGTGTTGTAGTCCGTCGAGAACTGGTCCAGGACGGCCTGGGTGGTGTCCGAGCCGACGCCCACGATGTCGGTGGAGGCCGGGGTCACGCCCGACGGCGGGTCGGCGAGGGCCGAACCGGCGGCGACGGTGGTGAGGGACGCGGCGATCGCCAGAGCGGCGAACAACTTGCCAGCGGTACGCATTTGCTTCTTCCTCCGGTGGGAGAGGTTTTGCATGGCGTCTGCGGGAACGGACTCGAACCCGCTTGCCCCGGGCCTGCGTTGCGCTCGGCCCTGGCGGCGGGACCGATCCTGTCCGGGCCGCGCCCGACTCGGAAGGACCGAGATCCGCGACCGCGGGTCGAGTGAACTTCGGAGTTTTGTCGACTTGATGGTTTAGCTGCTGGCCCGCAGCACTGGTTCGCACACCTGTTCATCCGTTCCGTGGGAGCGTGCGCCGCCTGCTGTTCTTCTCGCGGTGGCGATTCGGGTCGTACTCGGCTACCTCCAGGTCACCAGGGCCACCGGCCCTCGCGTCCTGACGTGCGCAACTCCCTTTCCAGGGAGTTGAGTCCGGCACGAAAGCCGGCAACACCCTGGCGGCACTGGTCGCGCCGGAGGTAGCCTCTGGCACTGCGTGCCACCGGCTCCTCGGCGGCCGGGTCGGGCCGGGTGCTGCGCGGGGGCAGGAAGGCTGCCCAGCTCCAGGCGCGGGACTGGTCCTGGCCGAAGGCATAGCGCAGCGAGCCGCGTTCGATCAGCAGCTCGCGCAGGGCTGCGACGAGTTCGGCCTCGTTGCGGTAGAGCCGTGCGGAGACGGCGAGTTGGCGGCCGTTGCCGGCCGCGAGCGACCAGCCGACCAGCCGCCCGGCGCCCTGCACGGCGAGCAGCCGGGGGCCTCGGGACGTTGGCGGGCGGTCAGTCATCGTCGGCGGATCGCGGCACGGCCGGCTCCACCAGGTCTGCCAGGGAGCGCTCCCGCACGGGTAACTCGGGCAGCAGTGACTCGTCCGCCGGCAAGGGCGGCTGGCGCTCCATCAGGGCGACGAACCGACGGAACGCGTTCTGGCACGTGGCGTAGCGCTCGTAGGCGCGGCTGCTGCGCGCCTCCGGCAGTCCCCGTGGTCCCGGGACCACCCAGATCCAGCCGATGCCGTCGCGGACGTGCGTGATCCGCGCGGTCAGCTCACCGGCCTCGTCGCGGAGCGCGTCGAAGGCGCGGCCGACCTCCAGCACGGTCTCGAAGACCGGCGAGGAGATCGCCACGATCCGGCCGTTCGGCGCCTTCAGCTGCCACTGATAGCGCCCGTTGGCCGCCCGCTCGATCTGGAAGCCGCCGCGGACCGCCTCCGCCCCAGCCCGGCCCCCACCCACCTGACCCACCAGGCCCACCCATCCCACTCCCCGACCCCGGCGCGGCCCGGCACGACGGCGGGGACACGTGGGTGTCGCGTAGAGATCTCGTGCTCGGCACTTGAGCGGGTCAACCGTATGTGTGCAGAAGTGGATACTGATAGTGCCGATGGGACCATCAGCGGGTCTATTGGCCGGGAAGTTCCCCCTCGTTAATCTGAGCTGACGCGACCTGACGGTGCCTCAGCACAGGCGTGCCCAGCACCCCCCGGAGCAACACCTCCGCAGGCTCGTCACGGTCCGCTACCGGCGGCCGGTTTGCTCCCAACTCCCAGTTGTACAAACATGATTCGGGCTCACCGCGGCGAGCCGTCGGGCCCGGCCGCACAGGCCCGCCCGAGCGCCCGGCAACGTGGCTGATCAATGGCTTCGTAGGCACCGCAACGGCCCGGAAAGGCGCGCGCGGGCCGCGTGCGGACGGTCCGCCGGACAGTTCCGGCCGATCAGGCCTTGACAATGGACAGGGCATCACTCCGGCAATCCGGCACGAATTCGGCTCCCATTTCTGGCCGCGCCCCACACCCTGAGTGATCAAAGTTGCTCAATACTGGTCAACTTCCGAACCATCCCGCCACGTCCAGTCGGAAGAACGCCTGCGGGACCATGGTCCGCAGGTCCTCCTCCATCGCCCGCACCCGGTCGGCGCCGAGCGCGGCCTTCCATTCCCCGCGCACCCGGTCGAAGATCGCGGCGGACCGGGCCAGCATGTCGAGGCCGGACGGGGAGAGCCGGACGAGCTTGCGGCGGGCGTCGGCGGGGTCGTCCACCCGCTCGACGTAGCCGAGCTGGAGCAGCCGGTCCACGGTCTTGCCGGCGGCCTGCTTGGAGATGCCGAGCCGGCGGCCGACCTCGCTCGCGGTGGCGCCGTCCGGTCCGATCGCCTGGAGCGCGAAGCCGTGCGCCGGCCGCGCCTCCGGGTGACCCTGACGGGCGAGTTCGGCGTGCAGCTCGTCGATGATCGAGCGGAAGCCGGCGAACAGCAGCAGGGGCAGCTCGAAGCCCTGGCTCTCCCTCGGGTCGGTCATGGGTCACCTCTTGCATGGATCGACAACCTGGTTTACCTTTTTGGTCAACCGCGTTGTCCATCCTAGCGAGAAGGACCCGACCATGTCCGCCATGCCCACCGCCGCGTCGTACCACTTCCCCGACCACACCCCGGAGACCGCCCCCGAGGCGGCCCGCCCGACGATGAACGGCGTCACCCGCCACTTCGGCTACCTGCCGGCCGCCGTCGCCCGGATGGCCACCTCCCCGCAGACCCTGGAGGGCTTCCAGAAGGCCAACGCCGCCTTCACCGCCTCCAGCCTCGACGCGCTCGCCCGCGAGGTCGTGGTGCTCACCATCGCCACCCGCAACCAGTGTCACCTCTGCGTCGCCATGCACACCGCCACCCTGACCGCCCAGGGCGCCGATGCCGCGCTGATCACCGCCCTCCGCGCCCAGGCGCCGCTGCCGGACGAGCGGCTGGAGGGCCTGCGGCTCTTCACCCTGGAGGTGCTGGCGACCAGCGGCGCCGTGGCCCCGGAGGCGATGGAGGCCTTCCTGGGCCACGGCTACACGGCGCGGAACGCGCTGGAGGTGGTGCTGGGGATCGGCGTGTACACCATCTCGACCTTCGCCAACCGGATGACGGGGGCGCCGGTGGACGAGCAGGTGGCCGCGTTCGAGTGAGGCGTGGCTCGCCGGGTCGGCCCTGGCGGTGGCATTGCCGCGGAGCCGGCCGGTGCGGGAGAGGACGGCCCGCAGCGCCGGGCCGCTGCGCATGGTGCCTCACCTCCAGTCGATATGACGTTCCGTCAGTTGTGCCTGGCGGCGCCGCAGGACACACCTGGCAGCAGCGGCGCGAAGCCGAAGGCGGCCAGGTCGGCCTCGCCGAGGGGGTTGGCGCAGAACCATCCGTGCGGGCCGAAGACGTTCTGCAGGGCCGGGGTGCCGCCGTTCCAGTCGGCGGCGCGGACCACGTCGGAGACGAGGTAGCCGTACCGGGTCCTCACGTAGGCCGGGTTCATCGCGTGGTCGGCGCCGACCGGGCTGATGCCGTCGAGGCTGCCGAGGACCAGCCGGCCGGCGTTGTCGAGCCCGGTGCCGCGGCCCCGGTAGACCTGCCCGATCCAGTGGGCGACCGAGTACGGGACGATCGCGTTCGGGTTCCCGGCGATGACCGGGCCGGTGCCCTCGTCCTCCCGGTCACTGGTGTTGACGCAGGCGCCCGGGGTGGCCGGGCCGGTGAAGCCGAGGAGACGGAGGAAGGTGGTCCGCAGTTCGAGGCCCGGCTGCGGCAGCATCGGGTCGATGGGGACGTTCAGGCCGCTGTAGCCGGGGACGTCGGTGATCTGGTTCCAGCTGAGGATGGAGCAGGTGTAGATGCCGACCAGGTCCGCCGAACTCAGGCCCGCCGGGGCGTTCCCGTTGCTGTTGGCCGCCCAACCGACGGAATCCTCGGCCAGGTTGACGAAGTAGTCGGTGGCCGGGTCGGTCGGCAGCAGTGAGCGCTCGGCGCGGACGTAGTCGAACTCGGCCGAGGTGCTGCTGTTCAGCGCGGCGATCCCCTGGTCGGTGCTGGAGGGGCGCTGGATGGCGTAGGCGCCGCTCTTCGCGGTGAACGGGTAGCTGCCGGTCAGGCCCCAGCTGTCCCAGCTGTACAGCAGCGGCGAGCCGTAGCCCGTGCCGCTGTTGAGCACGTAGGCGTCGTAGTCGGTGGAGGCCTGGTCGAAGAGCGTCCCGGTGAGCGGCGCGCCCACGCCGACCACGTCGTGCGCCTGCGGCACGGTGCCCGGTGGCGGTTCGGCGCCCGCCGGGGCGGCGGCGGGCAGGACCAGCGCCGTGACGGCGGTGGCGAGGGCGAGGATCCGGACGAGGGTGCTGCGCATGGTGCGTCACCTCCGGTGGGGCGGGCCAGTGGGTTGCCCGCACCCAGCACGCTAGCCAGCCCGCTAGGTCAACTGACAGCTTTGCCAAGTGAATTGGTCAAGATGTTCTGCCCCGTACGCCCCCTCGTCCGAGAGCTCGGCGCCGCCGGCGGCCTCAGAGGGTGTTCGATAGGGGATTCCCCCCAACTGTCCGGCTTTGATCGAGGTAGCACGGACTCGATTCCAGGATCTCGTGGCGGTCGGGTCCGTGT
>NZ_JBIAGU010000043.1:0-74166 GCF_042869935.1 Kitasatospora sp. NPDC006697 | reverse complement strand
AGTAGCCGTCGGTGAACTTCATCGGGCGGCTTCCTCCGTCCGCGCACGGTGCGCGGTGATCAGGCCCCGGTACCAGTGATAACTGTCCTTGGGCGCGCGGGTCAGGGTGTCATAGTCGACGTGCACCAGGCCGAAGCGCTGCTCGTAGCCGCGGGCCCACTCGAAGTTGTCGAGCAGCGACCAGACGTAGTAGCCGCGCACGTCGACCCCGGCCGCGATGGCCTCGGCGACGGCGGCCAAGTGGCCGGCCAGGTAGTCGATCCGATCGGGGTCGTGGACGGCACCGTCGGGGCTGACGGTGTCGGCCTCGGCGGAGCCGTTCTCGGTGATCCACACCGGCGGCAGGTCCGGGTAGCGGGCGGCGAGCCCGCACAGCAACTCGGCGAACGCGGCCGGGACGACCGGCCAACCCATGGTGGTGTGCCGGGTGCCGTACGGATCGAGCTCGGTGACCCCGATGTCCATCGCGGTCCGGCGCCGCGGGTCGGGCTCCTTGTGGGGTGCGGCGGCGACGGTGATCGGGCGGTAGAAGTTGACGCCGAGGAAGTCCAGCGGCGCGCCGATCAGTTCCAGGTCGCCGGGCCGCCGCCAGGGCCCGTCGGCCAGGCCGGACCAGGTCTGCGCCTCCAGCACCGGGTAGCGGCCGGCCAGCAGCGGCTCGGTCCAGACCTCGTTGTGCAGCACCTCGGCGCGGCGCACGGCGGAAAGGTCCTCGGGCAGCCGCGAGGCGGCGTCGATCTGGTCGAGGTTGAGGGTGATACCGACCTCCCGCGCCCCGGCGGCCCGCAGCTCGCGCACCGCCAGGCCGTGCCCGACCAGCAGGTGGTGGGCGGCGGCCAGCGCACCCCGGCCCTCCCGGGCCCCGGGCGCGTGCCGCCCCTCGGCGTAGCCGACGAACGCGGAGCAGAACGGCTCGTTGAGGGTGATCCAGCGCTCCACCCGGTCACCGAAACGGGCGGCGGCCAGCGCCGCGTACCCGGCGAACGCCTCGGCGGTCGCCCGGAACCGCCAGCCGCCCCGGTCCTCCAGCGCCTGCGGCAGGTCCCAGTGGTACAGGGTGACGGCGGGTGAGATCCCGGCGGCCAGCAGCTCGTCGAGCAGCCGGTCGTAGAAGGCCAGGCCCTCGCGGTTGACCGGCCCGGTGCCCTGGGGCAGCAGCCTGCTCCAGGAGAGCGAGCACCGGTAGCTGTCCACGCCGAGCCCGCGCAGCAGCGCCACGTCCTCCCGGTAGCGGTGGTAGTGGTCGCAGGCGGTGTCACCGGTGGCACCGCCGAGGGTGCGCCCGGGGGTGTGGCTGAAGGTGTCCCAGATGGACGGGCCGCGCCCGTCCCGGTCGTGGGCGCCCTCGATCTGGTACGCGGCGGTGGCGGCGCCGAAGCGGAACCCGGCGGGCAACACGGGGAACGTCGGATCGGTCACCGGGCCGGCCCCCGTCGGCGGGCCCGCGGCTGCTGGTGCGCGACGGTCACGGCTGCGGCACCAGCCCTCGCTCGGCCAGCCAGGCCAGCTGGGTGGGCGGGGTGGAGCCGCAGCCGCCGGCGTGGTCGGCGAACGGCCACACGGTCATGGTGCGGTCCTCGCCCGCGTAGTGGTTGAAGGCGGCGTACACCGTCCGGGGCGGGCAGACCGGGTCCATCCCGCCGACGCTGAACAGCGCCGGTGCGGTGGCCCGCTGGGCGAAGTAGACGCCGTCGAAGTAGTCGAGCGTGGCGAAGGTCTGCTCCAGCTTGTGGCGGCTGTGCCAGCGCAGGTACTCGACCAGCTCCTGGTACGGCCCGTCCGTGGACAGCTGCGCGCCTTGGCGGTAGTCGCACAGGAACGGAAGGTCCGGCATCACCGCGGCCACACCCTCGCCGGTGAGCCCGGCGACGGCGAGGGCCAGGCCGCCGCCTTGGCTGCCGCCGGTCGCGACGACCCGGTGGGCGTCGAGGCCGGGCAGCTCTGCGACGGCGTCCACGGCGCGCACGCAGTCGGTCATCAGCCGCCGGTAGTAGTGGCTCTCCGGGGAGTCGATGCCGCGGGTCATGAACCCCTCGGCCCACTGGGTGCCGTCGCCTTCACCCCGATCGGGGGTGTCGTGGCCCTGGCCCCGGCTGTCCACCACGAGATGGGCGTAGCCGGCCGATGGCCAGAACAGGTGCTCGGTGGGCAGGCCGCGACCGCCGGTGTAGCCGATGTACATGACGACGACCGGCAGCGGACCGGTCGCGCCGCGCGGGCGCAGCAGCCAGGCGGCCACCGGCTCGCCGTTCCAGCCGGGGAAGCGCACGTCGTCCACCTCCACGGTGCGCAGCCCGTACTGGTCGGTGACCCGTTCGGCCTTGACCGGCCCGCCGTGCGAGCGGGCCTCGTCGAGGGTGCGCTGCCAGAACGCGTCGAAGCCCTCGGGGGCTCTCAAGTCCGGCCGGTGGCCGATGAGTTCATTGAGTCCGAAGTCGGTGGGCGGCATCGCGGACTCCTCCGGGTGGCGCGCTGACGAGGTGATCTGGTGGGGCGTGAGAAGTGGCATGTGGGCCGCCTCCAGGCGGCGGGTGCGGGGGTCTGGGCGGATACGCCCGGCAGCGAGCTCTTCGAACTCGCCGGCCGGGTGCGGCTGGCGACCCGCTCCTCCGATGGGCGGGCCGCCGTGGTGCACCGGGTGTTGGTCAGTCGGTGGTTCCGGCAGTGCCGAAGCGGAAAGCGGCCAGGCGCACCGCACCGTGCAGGGTCAGTCGCAGGTCGTGCTCGCCTGCGAGCGGGGTGGGCAGTTCGGCCGAGACCGTGGTCCAGCTGTACGGTCCCCCGGTGACCGGGACCTCGATCTGCGCCAGCAGCTGGTCGCCGGCCCGGAACTCCAGCCGCGCCTCACCGGAGCCGACGCCCTCGCGGGCCGTCTCCGCCTCGACCCGGACGGCGCCCGCCAGGTCGACCTGGCGGAAGAACAGCTCGGCCGGCTGCGCGGGGTCGGCGGGGGTGACGGCATCGCCGTGGGTGCGGGTGGCGTCGACCAGGGTGCTGCCCGTGTGATCGTCGAAGTCGACTGCCAGGGTTCGGCGTTCCACCAGGCGGCGGGGCTCCGGCGCGGGTCCGGTGACGGTGAGCGGCGCGCTGAGAAGCTCGTGCTCGGCCGAGCGGGCGATGACGATCTCGTACCTGCCGGGGTCGACCGTGAACGCCCCGGTGGCCACGTCCCAGTGGGCGAACCGCCGGGCCGGCACGTGGAAGGTCAGCTCCCGGCTCTCGCCCGGCTCAAGGCGGACCTTGGCGAAGTCGGCGAGGCGCAGCCTGGGCGCCTGGTAGCGGGCGTCCAGGGCGCGGACGTACAGCTGGACCACCTCGCTCCCGGTCCGCTGTCCGGTGTTGGCCACGGTCACCGTGGCGTCCAGAGCGCCGTCCCGCCCGAGCGACGCCTCGGACAGCCGCAGGTCGCGGTGGGCGAACTCGGTGTAGGAGAGGCCGTGGCCGAACGGGTAGAGCGGCGTGGCCCGGTGGTACTGGTAGGTCCAGCCGGCCTTGATGATGTCGTAGTCGAGTGGGTGCGGCAGCGGGTCGTCGCCGCGGTACCAGGTCTGCGCGAGGCGGCCTGCGGGCTCGGCGTCGCCGAGCAGCACGGCGGCCAGCGCGTGGCCGGTCTCCTGGCCGGCGTGGGAGGTCCACAGCACGGCGGGCAGCCGGGCTTCGGCCCAGTCGACGGCGTACGGGTAGCTGCTCATCACGACCAGCGCGGTCTGCGGGCGGACGGCGGCGACCGTGCGCAGCAGGGCCTCCTGTCCAGCGGGCAGGGCGAGGTCGACCCGGTCCTCGGTCTCCCGGCCGTTGATCAGCGGGTGGTTGCCGAGCACCACGACCGCGGCGTCCGCGTTCTCGGCGGCGGCCCGGGCCTCGGCCGCGCCGTCGCGCAGCAGTTCGCGCCGCCAGCGCTCGGCGTCCGCCGCGTCCCGGGCGGTGACGGTGATCCGGCCGTCTGCCGGATCCACGGCGGCGTAGCAGCCGGTGAAGACGGAGCGCAGCAGGACGGTGTCGTCCTGGGCGGCCTCCAGGTGGAAGGTCTCCTGAACGAACCAGCTCTTGATCACCTTGCCGCCCGCGGCCAGCGTGCCGTCCTCCTGGAGGCAGAGGTAGCGGCCGGTTTCGGCATCGCGCAGGGTCAGCCTGTCGCGACCCCAGTCGGTCACGTCGAACTCGGTGCCCCCGAGCGGTTCGCCGGTGCTGCGCGAGCGGAGCGCGATCCTGTCGCTGCCCTCCACCCGGACGACCTCGCCGCCGTGGGCGCCGAGCGCCGCGGCCAGGCCATCGGCGACGGTGACCGAGCGGGGCAGGGTGCCGCTGTACCAGTCCTCGAAGAGGGTGTCGGCGAGCGGGCCGATCACGGCGATCCGCGGGGTGCGGGCCGCATCCAGCGGCAGCATGCCGTCGTTCTTCAGCAGGACGGTCGACTCCACGGCGGCCTCGCGGGCCAGCTCGCGGTGCTCGGGAGAGCAGATCACCTCCGGGCCGATGCCCGCGTACGGGTCGAGCTCGGGGTCGAACTCACCGAGGCGGAAGCGTACTTCGAGCTGGCGGCGGACCGCGAGGTCGATGTCCTCCTGGCTGAGCAGGCCGCGCTCCAGGGCCTCGCGCAGCCGGCCGAGGACCGTCTCGCTGTCCTCGCCGTGGTCGGTGAAGCTGTCGATCCCGGCCTTGAGCGCGGCGGCGTGGCCCTCGGCGTGGTCCTCGTAGTAGTGCTCCGGGTCCACCAGGTTGGACGGCGCCTCGGCGTCGCTGACCACGAAGAGCTCGTGCCCGGTCGGCCGGGCCCAGCGGCGCAGCTCCTCCTCGATCAGCGGACTGACGTGGCAGGGGCGGCCGTTGACCAGGTTGTAGGCGGCCATCGCGCCGGTCGCGGCGCCCGACTCGACCACGGGGCGGAAGGCCGCCAGGTCGTACTCGTGCAGCACCCGCGGGCGCAGCCCGGAGGAGGTGGTGCAGCGGTCGTCCTCGTTGTTGTAGGCCAGGAAGTGCTTGAGCACCGGGGCGGTGCGCAGGTAGTCCGGGTGGTCGCCGGCCAGGCCGCGGCAGTAGGCCTCGCCGATCCGGGCGGTGTGCACCGGGTCCTCGGAGTAGCCCTCCTCGTTGCGCCCCCAGCGCGGGTCGCGCAGCAGGTTCAGCACCGGCGCCCAGGCCTGCAGGCTGTTGGCGGCCCGGTCGGGCGCGACGACCGCCGGGCGGTGGTGGTGGAAGGCGCGCAGCTCGACCGAGACCGCCTCGGCGACCCGGCGCAGCAGCGCCTCGTCCCAGCTCGCGCCGAGACCGACGGCCTGGGGGAAGACGGTCGCCTCCCCGAGCCAGGAGACACCGTGCAGCGCCTCGCTGCCGGTCCGGAACGACGCGACACCCAGGCGCGGGACAGCCGGCGCGTACTGGTGCAGCATCGCGAGCCGCTCCTCGGGCGTGAGCCGCCCGAGCAGGTCGTCGACGCGCTTGTGCAGCGGCAGACCGGGATCACGGAACGGATGCAGCTCGACTGCGGGTACGGAACGGGAAGTCAACGGAGAACCCCTCGGGCAGGCAGGGCGCGATGGCCGTCATCGAAGCGGTTCGAAGCTGACACGTGCTGGCTTTGCCTGTCAACTACCCGTGCTGTAGGGGAATTCGTATTTGTTCAGGCTCTTGCTCAATCGGTAACGCGTCGTTAGTCTCGCCGAAACGTAGAACCGGTTCGACAACGCCGACGGAGAGGGTCCACACCATGAGATCCGGCTTGAACCGCAGGAGTTTCCTGAGCACTGCCGCCACGGTCGCGGGGGCCGCCGCGATGGCACCGCTGCTGTCGGCCTGCGGCACCGGCTCGACCAAGAAGTCCGGTGCCAACACCAGTCAGGGCCTGAAGGCGGCACTGCCGAGCTATCTGCCGAACGACAACGCGGTCAAGCCGGACATAGCCCCCGTGCAGGGCGGGGTCGACGCCGCGACCGATCCCGCCTTCCTCTCCTACCCGGCCTCCCCGCCCGTCACCGTCTCCGGCGTCCCGGGCAAGGGCGGCAGCTACTCGGCCGTCACGCCGCTGTGGGGCACCGTCCCGCCGGCCGGCAACTCGTTCTACCAGGCGATGAACAAGGCCCTGGGTGTCGACCTCACCATGAAGCCGGTCGACGGCACCCACTACGACACCATCATCCCGACGATGACCGCCGCGAAGAAGCTGCCGGACTGGATCAACCTGCCGGCCTGGTGGAACCCGAACTTCAACACCGGCGAGCTGGCCGGCACCCAGCTCGCGGATCTGACCTCGTACCTGTCGGGCGACAACATCAAGAAGTACCCCCACCTGGCCGCCATCCCTTCCGGCGCCTGGCAGATGGGGGTCTGGGGCGACAAGCTGTACGGCATCCCCTGCTTCTCCACCAGTTTCTGCATCAGCGGTGCCGCCTTCTACCGGCGGGACGTCCTCGAAAGCCGTGGCATCACCGCCGACCAGGTGCGATCCGCCGACGACCTGATGAACCTCGGCAAGGAGCTGACCGACGCCAAGCGCGGCGTCTGGGCCTTCGACGACGTCTGGCTCGCCTTCTCCACGATCTGGGGCGCTCCGCAGAACTGGAAGGTCGACAACGGCAAGCTGGTCCACCCGTACGACACCCAGGAGTTCCTGGAGGCCCTCGACTGGCACTACCGCCTGGCCACCTCCGGCTACATGCACCCGGACGCGCTCGCCGGCGACGTCGCCAACGGGAGCACCCGCTTCTACAGCGGGAAGAGCCTCATCGCGTACGGCGGAGGCGGCGCCTGGAACCTGAGCGACTACCAGTCCGGCGTCGCCGCGGACAAGAACTACCGGCGCGGCGCCTTCAACACCATCACCGGCGACGGCAAGGGCACGCCCGTGCTGTGGATGGGCACCGCCGCCAGCATGATCAGCTACCTCAACGCCAACCTGAAGCCGGCCCAGATCGAGGAACTGCTCGCCGTGGCGAACTACCTCGCCGCGCCCTACGGCACGGCCGAGTACACCCTGGTCAACTTCGGCGTCGAGGGCGTCCACCACAGCCGCGTGAACGGCGTGCCGACCTTCACGGACGAGGGCAAGAAGGACGTCCAGGCGACGGCCTATCCCTTCCTCGCCGCCCCGTACTCCGTGATCAGCAACCCGGGCGGGGACATCGTCACCAAGGACTACGCGGCCTGGCAGGCCGCCAACGTCAAGTACCTCACCAAGCCGCCCTTCTGGGGCATGAACTTCACCATGCCGCAGGCGATCTCCGCGGCCGCGGCCGCGCAGAGCGTCAACGACACCATCAAGGACTGCTACCACGGCAAGAAGAAGGTCTCCGACGTGCAGGACGCCATCGCCAGCTGGCGCAACGGCCCCGGCGCGCGGCTCAAGCAGTGGATGACCGAGAACGTCCTCGACAAGTACGGCACCGGCCAGTGAGCACCGCGACCCCCAGGCGCCCGGCCGGCCCGGCGCGGCTCAACTGGCGGATCAGGCTGCGGCGCGACAAGTCGCTGCTGCTGATGACGGTACCGGCGGTCGCCCTGCTGCTGGTGTTCAACTACCTCCCGCTGTTCGGCATCGTCACCGCCTTCCAGGAGTACGACCCGCTGGTCGGAGTGCGGCACAGCGAGTGGGTCGGCTTCGACCAGTTCCGGCAGTTGTTCAGCGACCCGGCGTTCTGGGCCGCGATGAAGAACACGGTGTACCTGAGCTTCGTCCAGCTGGTGCTCTTCTTCCCGATTCCGATCGCCCTGGCCCTGCTGCTCAACTCCGTGGTGAGCGAACGGATCCGCAACTTCTTCCAGTCCGTGGTCTACCTGCCGCACTTCTTCTCGTGGGTGCTGGCGATCACGATCTTCCAGCAGATGCTGGGCGGCGCCGGCGTGGTCAACCAGTTCCTCCGCCAGCACGACATGGGGACCTGGAACATCATGACCGACCCGCACACCTTCGCGCTGCTGGTCACCTCACAGGCGATCTGGAAGGAGGCCGGCTGGGGGATCATCGTCTTCCTCGCCGCGCTGAGCGCGATCAACAACGAACTGTACGAGGCCGCGGCCGCGGACGGAGCCGGCCGGTTCCGCCGGATGTGGCACATCACCCTGCCGGGCCTGCGCGGAGTCATCGTCCTCATGCTGGTCCTGCGCCTCGGCAACGCGCTGTCCGTCGGCTTCGAGCAGTTCCTGATCCAGCGTGACGCCGTCGGCCACGACGCCGCCGACGTCCTGGACACCTTCTCCTTCTACTACGGCATCGCCACCGGCGGCTACAGCTACGGCGCGGCGGCCGGGCTCTTCAAGAGCGTGGTCTCGCTGCTGCTCGTCTGGGGCGCCAACCGGCTGGCGCACGCCTTCGGCGAGGACGGGCTGTATCGCAGATGACCAACACACTCACCCTCGCGTCGCGGCGCGACGAGCAGCGCCGCACGGCCGCGGCCCGCCGGCGGGCCCGCTCCGCACGACCGCCCTGGGAGGAGCCGCCGACCGCCGTCGGCCAGGCCGCCAAGGGGCTGACGCTCGGCGGGACGCTCGCGGTCATCCTGGTCCCCCTGTGGATCATCGTGGTGACCAGCTTCTCCACACCGGGCGCCATCAACCGGGCCGGCGGACTGGTGGTCTGGCCGGACGGCCTGACCACCGAGTCCTACCGCCAGATGCTCGGCGACCCGACGGTCGTCACCGCGCTGACGGTGAGCCTGGGCATCACCGTGGTCGGCACCGCCATCTCCATGGCCGTCTCCATCCTGTGCGCCTACGGCCTCTCCCGGCCGCGCTCGTTCGGGCACCGCTTCGTCCTGCTCCTCCTGGTCGTCACGATGTTCGTCGGCGGCGGCCTGATCCCGACCTTCCTGGTGGTCACCGACCTCGGCGGGTACGACCAGTGGTGGGCGCTGATCCTGCCCAGCGCGGTCTCCGTCTTCAACATCCTGGTGCTGCGCGCCTTCTACCAGGACACCTCCTCCGAACTCATCGACGCGGCCCGCATGGACGGCGCCGGGGAGTGGCGGATCCTCTGGTCCGTCGTCCTGCCCACCTCGCGCGCGGTCACCGCGGTCACCGCGCTGTTCTACGCCGTCGGGTACTGGAACTCCTTCTTCAACGTCATGCTCTACATGCCGACGGACAGTCAGAAGTGGCCACTGCAGTACGTGTTGCTCACCTACGTCAACCGGGGCAACGGACTGCCCGGTTCGGTCAACTCCGGATTCGGCAGCACCCACGCGCAGACCGCCCCGCTCTCGCTGCAGATGGCCGTGGTGGTGCTCACCCTGGTGCCGCTGGTCGTCGTCTACCCGTTCGTCCAGAAGCACCTGCGCGCCGGTGTCCTCACCGGAGCGATCAAGGGCTGAGCCGCCCACCCGGTCCCCACCGACACGAAGGGAGCAGCCGCATGGCGACACTCGCCGATGTGGCCAGGCACGCCGGGGTCTCGACGAGCACGGTCAGCTACGCCCTCAGCGGCAAGCGGCCGATCTCGCACGAGACCAGGACCCGCATCGAGCAGGCGATCACCGACCTCGACTACCACCCCAACGCGGGCGCCCGGGCCCTGGCCGGCAAGCGCTCGCACATCATCGCCCTGATGGTGCCGCTCCACCCCGAGGTGCACGTGCCCACGATGATGGAGATCGCCATCGCCGTCACCGTGGCGGCCCGCGCGCACGGCTACGACGTCCTGCTGCTCACCAACGACGAAGGCCCCGAAGGCGTCCGCCGGGTCGCCGCCAGCGGACTCGCCGACGGGGTCATCCTGATGGACGTCCGGCTGGAGGACGACCGGCTCCCGGTCCTGCGCGCCCGGGGGATCCCGGCCGCCCTCATCGGCCTGCCCGAGGACTCCGCCGGACTGTCCTGCGTCGACCACGACTTCGCCACCGCCGGCGCCCTCTGTGCCGACCACCTGGCGGACCTCGGCCACCGGGACGTCGCCTTCATCGGCTACAGCAGCGGCGTCTACCGGCGGCACGCCGGCTACGCCGAGCGCACCCTGAGCGGGTTCCGCGCCCGCGCCGAACTACGCGGCCTGCGCTTCCTGCACCGACCGTGCAAAGGCACCTACGAGAGCACCGCCGGCACCCTGACCCGGATCCTCGCGGACCGCCCGGACACCACCGGCTTCGTCGTGCAGAACGAGGACGCGATCGGCCCGCTGCTCAACCTGCTGCGCGCCAGCGGCCGGACCGTCCCGGAGGACGCCTCGGTCATCGCCATCTGCCCCGACCCGATGGCCGAGCAGCACTCCCCCCGGCTCACCTCGGTGAGCGGCCCGAAGAAGGAGCTCGGGCAGGCCGCCGTCGCCCAGGTCATGGCGATGATCGCCGCGACCGCCGCCGCCGACGACGAGCCGGAGCACCGACTCGTCCTGATGCCCCCGGAACTGACGGTCCGTGAGAGCACCGCCCCGGCCCCGCGAGGCAGTTGACGTCCCTGCCAACCGCCCGGTCTGCCGCCCGACATCTCCCCATCGAGGAATGCCACCGTGACCGACCCGCACGAGATGATCCGCTGGGGCCACGACGCCCTGGAGCTGGAGATCGCCCTGGACGAGCACGCCCCGCCCCGCCTGGTCCGCCTCGGGGCGCCGGGCGAGCGGACCAGGGCCCCGCGCCCCGCCGCTCCCCTGCCGCTGGTGGAGGTCACCACCGCCGGCCTCGGGCGCTACTGGTCGGGCCGCCACCTCGTCAACACCGTCCTCGGCTCGCGGCTGCGCCACCGCTCCCACCGCGCGAGCCGGGAGGGCGCGTGGCACGTGCTCACCGTCGAGCTCCACGAGCCGGAGACCGGTCTGACCGCCGAGGCGGTCTACCGGTCGATGGACGGCCTGCCGGTGCTGCGCAGCGAAGTCCGGCTGCGCAACGACGGGCCGCGGACACTGCACCTGGAGTCGGTCGGCTCGCTCGTGGCGGGCTGCCTCACCGAGGGCGACGCGGCGGCTCTGGGCGACGCCGAGCTGCTGTGGGCGGAGAACGAATGGTTCGCCGAGTGCCGCTGGCAGCGCCAGCCGCTGCGGGTGTCCTCGCCCGAGCGGAGCGGCCGCTTCCACACCACCTCCGGCCGAAGCACCCACATCGTGGCCGGGCAGGGCGTGTGGTCCAGTTGCGGCCGGCTGCCGATGGGCGGCCTGACGGACCGGCGGTCCGGCCGCACCTGGCTGTGGCAGCTCGAACACAACGGCGGCGGCTGGCGCTGGGAGTGCGGAGTGCGGGACGACACCGCGTACGCGGCACTGTACGGCCCGAACGACGCCGACCACGGCTGGCGCCACCCGCTGGAGCCCGGCGCCGAATTCCGCACCGTGCCGGTGGCCCTGGCGTTCTGCGCGGACGGCGGGCCCGACAGCGCCTTCGCCGCCCTGACCCGCTACCGCCGCGCCACCCGCCGGCCGCACTCCGACCACCGCCGGCTCCCGGTCGTCTTCAACGACTACATGAACTGCCTGATGGGCGATCCCACCACGGCCGAGCTGCTGCCCCTGGTCGACGCCGCAGCCGAGGCCGGCGCCGAGTACTTCGTCATCGACGCCGGCTGGTACGCCGACGGCGACGACTGGTGGCCCGCTGTCGGGGCCTGGGAGCCGTCCGCTTCGCGCTTCCCGGGGCTGAAGGGGATCCACGAAGTCCTGGACCGGATCCGGGATCGCGGCATGGTCCCCGGCCTGTGGCTGGAGCCGGAGGCGGTCGGCGTGAGCAGTCCGGTCGCGGCCTCGCTGCCCGAGGAGGCCTTCTTCCGCCGCGACGGTCGGCGGGTGGAGGAGGGCGGCGGCCGCTACCACCTGGACCTGCGCCACCCCGCCACCCGCGCCCACCTGGACAAGGTGGTGGACCGCCTGGTCGGCGAATGGGGCATCGGCTACCTCAAGCTCGACCACAACACCGACCCCGGCTCCGGCACCAGCGCCCACCCCGGGGAGGCCCCGGCCGCCGGCCTGCTCGGCCACAACCGGGCCCAGCTCGACTGGCTCGACGGCATCCTCGACCGCCACCCGGACCTGGTGATCGAGAACTGCGCCTCCGGCGGCATGCGCATGGACCACGCCCTGCTCTCCCGGCTCCAGCTGCAGTCCACCAGCGACCAGCAGGACCTGCTCCGCTACGCCCCCATCGCGGCGGCGGCCCCCACCGCCGTCACCCCCGAGCAGGGCGCCGTCTGGGCCTACCCGCTGCCCGAGGACTCCCTCGACGAGGTCTCCCTCACCATGGCCAACGCCCTCCTCGGCCGCCTCCACCTCTCTGGCCGGCTCACCGAACTCACCCCGCAGGCGCGTGCGTTGGTTCATGAGGCGGTGGCTGTCCACAAGTCGATCCGGGCCGACCTGCCACAGGCGGTGCCGGCCTGGCCGCTCGGCCTGCCGGGCTGGGAGGACCCGTGGATCGCCCTGGCGCTGCACGCCCCCGCCGGCACCTATGTCACCGCCTGGCGCCGCACCGGCACGGAGACCTCCCGGGATCTCCGTCTGCCCCGCCTGGTCGGCGCCGAGGTCCGCGTCGACGTGCTCTACCCGTCGTCCAGCCGGGCCGCCACCGTCTGGCACCCGGAGACCGCCGAACTCACCCTGACCCTGCCGGCGGCCCCCTCCGCCGTCGTGCTCCGTCTCACCAGGGCCTCTTCCGCGAGGAGTTGACCATGCGCCGGACGACCGCGCGAGCCGGCCTCACCCGTGGTGCCCCGGCAGCCCCGCGCAGACGGGGCACCACCCCCGAGAGCATCCCCCGAAAGGACATGACCGCGTGTCAAGCCAGCACCAGGCGGACGCCACCGTCGCCAACCCCGTGATCCCCGGGTTCCACCCCGATCCCAGCATCTGCCGGGTGGGCGACGACTACTACCTCGTCTGCTCCAGCTTCGAGTACTTCCCCGGCATCCCCGTGTTCCACAGCCGCGACCTGGTGAACTGGAGCCAGATCGGCAACGCCCTGGACCGGCCGAGCCAGCTGCGCCTGCCGCTCGACATGCGCTCCTCCGGCGGGATCTTCGCGCCCACCCTGCGCCACCACGACGGCCGGTTCTGGCTGATCGTCACCAACGTGGGCGACGGCGGCAACCTGCTCTACACCGCCACCGACCCGGCCGGCCCCTGGTCCGACCCGCTCCGGCTGCCCGGGGTCCCCGGCATCGACCCCGACCTGGCCTGGGACGAGGACGGCACCTGCTGGTGCACGGTCGCCGGCATCTCCCAGGTGCGGCTCGACCCGGCCACCGGCGAGACCTCTGCCCCGCACAGGCTCTGGTCCGGCACCACGGACGCGATGGCGCCCGAGGCACCGCACCTCTACCGGATCGGCGAGTACTGGTATTTGCTGATCGCCGAGGGCGGCACGGAACGCGGCCACAGTGTCGCCATCGCCCGTGGCGAGTCGCCGTCAGGTCCGTTCGAGCCGTGCCCGGCCAACCCGATCCTGACCCACCGCGGCACCAACCGGCCGATCCAGAACACCGGCCACGCCGACCTGGTGCAGGCGCCCGACGGCTCCTGGTGCCTGGTCCTGCTCGCCGTGCGACCGGGCGGCGGCACCCCGGGCTGGCACGTGCTCGGCCGCGAGACCTTCCTCGCGCCGGTCAGCTGGGTGGACGGCTGGCCCGTGGTCGGCGAGCTGGAGCTGCAGATGCCTGCGCCCGGCTGGCCGCTGACGCCCGTTCAGCCGGTGCCGGAGCGGGACGACTTCGACCAGGCCGAGCTGCACCCGCAGTGGATCTCGGTGCGCGAGCGCCGCCCCGAGCTGTGCGGCACCAAGGAGCGCGCCGGCTGGCTCACCCTGCACGCCGCCGGCACCTCACTGGACGAGCCCGACGTGGTGTTCACCGGCCGCCGCCAACAGCACCTGACGTGCAGGGTGCGCGCCCTGGTCGACGCCTCCGCCGGCCGGGGCGGCCTGGCCGTCCGACTGGACGAGCAGCACCATTACGAGATCGAGACGGACGCCGGCACGGTCAAGGTCCTCGCCCGGATCGGCCCGCTGCGCACCGAGGTGGCGTCCCGACCGCTGCCCGCCGGACCGGTCGTCCTCGGCATCGACATCGCCCCGGCCCCGCCGCAGGGCTCGCGGACCGGCCCCGACCTGCTCTCCTTCGGCGTCGAGGAGCCCGACGGCAGCTTCACCGTGCTCGGCACCCTCGAGGGCCGCTACCTGTCCACCGAAGTGGCCGGCGGCTTCACCGGCCGGGTGATCGGCATGTACGCCGCATCCGGCACCGTCCACTTCGACTGGTTCGACTACCGAGCCGCATAGACCTCCCGCCCCCACCACCCCACGGAAGGCACTCCACATGATCCACGCACCTCGCACCGCCGGCCCGCGCAGCCGCCGTCTCACCCGCACCGCGAGCCTCCTGGTGGCCCTGGTCACCACCGGCGGCCTGGCCTGCGGCACCGCCGTCGCCACCCCGGCCGACGCGGCGACGACGGACGCCGCGTCCACCTGGGTCCCCAACGACCCGATGGAGGCCGTGGCGAAGATGCAGCCCAGCTGGAACCTCGGCAACACCCTGGACGCCATCCCCGACGAGACCTCCTGGGGCAACCCGCTCACCACCAAGGCGACGTTCGACGCCCTCCGGGCCCAGGGCTTCCACAGCGTCCGGATCCCCGTCACGTGGTACCCCCACCAGTCCGACACGGCCCCGTACGCCATCGATCCGGCCTGGATGGCCCGGGTCAAGCAGGTGGTCGACTACGCGCTGGCCGACGGCCTCTACGTCGAGATCAACGTGCACCACGACTCGTGGAAGTGGATCGAGTACATGTCCACCGACCACGACGCGATCATGGCCCGCTTCGACGCCACCTGGCAGCAGATCGCCGCCGCGTTCAAGGACGAGCCGCGCAAGCTCCTCATGGAGAGCATCAACGAGCCCCAGTTCACCGACGCGACCGACGCCCAGAAGACCCAGTACCTGAACGAGCTCAACACCTCGTTCTTCAGCATCGTGCGGGGCTCCGGCGGCGGGAACAAGAACCGCCTGCTCGTGCTGCCCTCACTGCAGACCAACTCCGCCCAGAACTGGCTCGACGACCTGTCCACGACGATGACCTCGCTGCACGACCACAACCTGGTCGCCACCGTCCACTACTACAGCTGGTACCCGTTCAGCGTGAACATCGCCGGCGGCATCTCCTTCGACGCCACCGCCCAGAAGGACCTGACCGAGGGCTTCACCCGGGTCCACGACACCTTCGTCGCCAAGGGCATCCCCGTCTACCTCGGCGAGTACGGCCTGCTGACCTCCCCGAACGACGGTTACGTCGAGCGCGGGGAGGAGCTGAAGTACTTCGAGGCGGTCAACTACGAGGCCCGGATCAACGGCATGACGAGTGCGGTCTGGGACGCCTCCAACGACTTCCTCAACCGCACCACCATGCAGTGGGTGGACCCACAGATGGAGGCCTTGATCAAGGCGTCCTGGAAGGTCCGCTCGGGCACGGCCTCCAGCGACAACGTCTTCGTACCCAAGGGCGGCCCGTTCGCGGCCCAGACGCTCACCCTCAACCTCAACGGCACCACCTTCAAGGGCCTGTGGAACGGCCACACCAAGCTGGCCGAGGGCCCCGACTACACGGTCAACGGCGACCAGCTGACCCTCACCGCGCAGGCCCTCGCCCGCCTCAGCGGCAACCAGGCCTACGGGATCGACTCGACCATCAAGGCCGAGTTCTCCACCGGCGTGCCGTGGCAGATCCACATCCGCAGCTCCGACAAGCCGGTGGTCTCCGACGCCACCGGAACCACCACCCTCGCCATCCCCACCCAGTTCAACGGCGACCTGCTCGCCACCATGGAATCCACCTACGCCGACGGCACCAACGCCGGCCCCACCAGCTGGACCCCCTACCAGGAGTTCGGGACCGCCTTCGCCCCCGACTACACCGCCGGCACCACCACCCTGACCTCCGACTTCGTCAACAGCCTCAAGGACGGCGCCCCGGTCACCCTCACCTTCCACTACTGGACCGGCACCACCCTCACCTACCACGTCACCAAGTCGGGCAGCACCATCACCGGCACCACCGCCTGACCCGGACCGACCGCCGCCCCGACCGCCGGCCTGCCGGCGGTCGGGGCCCCCTCACCTCCTGAAGTGCACCTGTGTTCCCGCTGCCCGACCGCGTCCTGGGTGAGGTCCATCCACCGGGCGCGCCGGTACCGCTGATCGCGCGGCCGCCCGCTCGTCGTAGACGAACAGCGCCAGTGCCATGGCCAGGAGGGCGACGAGCGCCCACAGGGTGTGAACCGCCCCGGTCGCGGTCAGCAGGCCGCTTCCGAACGCGCCGGCGAGGAAGGCGGCGATCACGGTGGCGAACTGGCGCGCGCGGCGCGCCGCTTCCCTGTCGCGATGGACGACGGCCGTGTAGACGCTCTGGACCGCGGTGCGGAGGTTTCCCGTCGTCATGGTGGTGTTGTACGCGGTGTCCACCAGCTTGCGGAACGTGGACACCTGCACCGACGCCGTGAAGGCGATCACGACGATGACGAACATGTCCGCAGTGCCCGTGGGGAGCAGCGCGACGCCGGCGAGCACCACGATCTCCAGGACGAGCGCCGCACGGGCCGGCCAGCGTACGACCGCGGCCGCCCGGGGGAGCTTGAGGGACTCCGCGACGACCACGCCCATGATGAACGCGAGGATCGCCGGAAGGTGGTGCAGGGCCCGCACCCACTGCCCCCGAGAGCCCTCGATGCCCAGCAGGACGATGTTCCCTGTCTGCGCGTTGGCGAAGACCCCGCCGTGGCCGACGAACGTGAAGGCGTCGAGCGCCCCGCCCACCAGAGCCAGCAGGACGCCCAGCCGCACGGAGTGCGATGTGGGGAGGCGCGGCGTCTCGAGGTCCGCGCGGGTCGCCGCCACGTCGGGGTGGTCGACGATCCAGCCCCCACCGCTCCCCCCGCGGACCAGCTCACCCTGCAGACGCGACACGGCCGACTCCTCATGGATCCCGACGGCCTCTCCGTCCAGGACGCATTCCATAGTGGGTTGCGGAAGCGTGAAGTACAATCGCGAAAATCTACACGGGCATTTAGCTGAGCTTAACGCTGGAGGTGGCGTCGTGCTGGACGTCCGACGCATCCTGCTCTTCACGGAGGTCGCCCGTCGCGGTTCGGTGACCGCGGCGGCGCGCGCTCTCACCTACACCCCTTCAGCGGTTTCGCAGCAGATCAGCCGCCTGGAGGCGGAGGCGGGCCAGCCTCTGCTGGAACGCCATGCGCGGGGCGTGACCCTCACCGATGCCGGGCGCGCCCTGGCCGAGCGCGGATCGCGGATCGAACGCGAGCTACGGGCCGCGGAGAACGAACTCGCCGACTTCGCCGGACTGCGCGCGGGCACCCTCCGCGTCGGCACCTTCCCCACGGCGGGCGCCTCGCTGCTCCCGTCCGCCGTCATCGCCTTCCGCGAGGCGCACCCCGACGTACGGCTGACGGTGCGCAGCGCCCGCATCGCCGGCCTGTGGTCCCTGCTGGAGAACCGGGAGATCGAGCTCTCCCTCATGTGGGACTACGACTGGTGCCGCATCGACCGCGAGGACGCCCTCGTCACCCCGCTCCTCGACGACCCCCCGGCCCTCCTCGTCAGCGACCGGCATCCGCTCGCGGGCCGCCCCTCAGCCGCTCTCGCAGAGGTCGCGGGCGACCCCTGGATCACGCGTGCCGAGCAGCACCCCGTCGCCGAGGCGCTCGACCGCAGCTGCCGGGCCGCCGGGTTCGAGCCCCGGATCGCCTACGAGGCCCACGACTACCAGGAGGCCCAGGCCATGGTCGCCGCCGGCATCGGCGTCGCGCTCGCCCCGACCATGGCCCTGGAGGGCATCCGCCCCGGCGTCAGCGTCCTGCCGCTGCGGCCGCCCGCACCGGTCCGCCGCATCCTGCTGGTCAGCCTGTCCGACCACTCGCTCACGCCCGCCGCGCAGGCCTTCTCGGAGTGCATCCGGCGGGTCATCAGGAAGTAGGCGCCGGCCCAGGCCGAAGATCACGCCTGCCGCTCATCCCCCGTCGTCCGGTGCCAGCCTCGGGATGTCGGCCGGAAAGAGGCTGACCAGCAGGCCGTATGCCTCGGCGGTGGGGCTCTCCCCCGCACCCCGGCCTGCCGGTGACCCCGGCGCGCAAGCGGTGAGGCCGCGCGGCAGGCCGGCACGCCGTGGAACGCCACGCGCGAGCGGTGCCGGACACCGCCACCCGCCACCCCGGCGCCCACGCCGCCCCCGGCAGCCGGCCGGCGCGGACCTCAGGACGTAGCAGCTGCCGGAGCGGCTTCCGGCGAGGCGGCGGGCTCGGGGACCTGCGCGCCGGACGGACCCTCCTGCTGTGCGGCAACCGCCTCGTGGGCCGCCAGGTGCGTGCGGACCTCCTTGACCGTCAGGTCCAGCAGACCGGCCGTCACATCCAGCCCGCCGCCGATCGCGTCCGCCACCTCGGCCACCGTACGGCTCAGATCCGCCTGCGCCCGCGCCGCCTCGACCAGCGCGCGGTCATAGGCCTCCAACGCGGCCAGCTGCCGCCGGTGACGCTCCTGCAACTCACGACGGCGCCGCTGCGCCCCGTCCTGCGGCTCACTGATGCTCATGCCCCCATGCTCCCAGATCCCGCCACGAGCCGTCCCAGCCCCCGAGGACGGCGAGCCGCGGCGCCGGCTCCGCAGGCCGCGCGCGCCGGTCATTCGAACGGAGTAGGGCGGACGGCCCGGCCGGTTCCCGCGCCCGGCCGCGACGCAGCGCGCCCGACCAGGCCGGGCGCGCTGCGCGGGTAACCCGTTCGCATGGGCACGGTCCCGCGTTCGGGCGGCCTCGACCTGCGGGCGGCCGCGCGGGCTCGTAGCGTCCGGGCAGAGGGCCCGCGAGTCCTCTCCCCCACCCCCGAAGCCGAGGAGGCAGTCATGGATGCCACCCGTACCCCGCAACCGCCGCCGGGAGCCGCCGCCGCGCCGACGATCCCGCCGGCCGCCGCCAAGCCCTCCTGGTCCGCCCCCGCGGTGGAGTGCCACCGCACCGGCGCCGAGGTCACCGCCTACGCCGGACGGACCTCGCAGTGGCGCGACCGCTGAGCCGCGAGCAGTTCGCGGCCAGGCTGCACGACCTGCGCGGACGGTACTGGGACACCCACCCGTTCCACCTGCGCCTGCACTCCGGTGGCTGCACGCCACCGGAGTTGCGGCGTTGGGTCGCCAACCGCTGGTACTACCAGCTCTGCCTGACCCGCAAGAACGCCGCCATCATCGCCAACTGCCCGCTCCCGGAGGTCCGTCGGGCCTGGGCCGGCCGGCTCGCCTACCAGGACGGGCCGGACGCCGACGGGACCGGGGGCCTCGCCGACTGGCTGGTGCTCGCCGAGGCGGTGGGCCTGGACCGCGCCGAGGTGGTGGACCAGCGGCACCTCGCCCGCGGGGTGCGGTTCGCCGTCGACGGCTATCTGCACTTCTGCCAGACCCGGCCCTGGACCGAGGGAGTGGCGGCGGCGCTCACCGAGATGTTCTCGCCCGACCACATGGCCGACCGGGTCACCGCCTGGCGCCGCCACTACGGCTGGATCGACCCGGCCGGCTACGCCTACTTCGAGCACCGCATCCCGGTCGCCCGCGCGGACAGCGCCCGCACCCTGGAGCTCGTCCTGGACCACTGCGTCACCGCGGACCAGCAGCGGGCCGCCGTGGACGCGCTGGCCTTCAAGTGCGAGGTGCTGCGGGCCGTGCTGGACGCCGTCGACTACGGAGCCGACCGATGAGCACCGCCGCCCCGGGACTGCGCCCGGGCGTGCGGCTGGTGTACGACCCGGCGCGCGGCCGGTCCGTGCTGCTGCACCCCGAGGGCGTGCTGCTGCTCAATGACACCGCCGCCGACGTGCTGCGGCAGTGCGACGGGCGGCGCGACGCGCGAGCGGTCACCGCGGAGCTCGCCGCCCGCTACGACGGGGTGGCCGGCGCCCAGGTGGAGGCCCTCTTCGCCGACCTGGCCGAGCGCCGGCTGCTCGTCCTCGACGGGACCGGCGCGCCGGTACGGCCCGTGGTGGCGGCGGCCGGCGACGCGGTCCGCGAGCCCGCGCCGCTCGGGCTGATCGCCGAACTCACCTACCGCTGCCCGCTGCAGTGCACCTACTGCGCCAATCCGACCGAACTCTCGCGTTATCGCTCCGAGTTGGACACCGAGCAGTGGCTGCGGGTGCTCGACCAGGCCCGCGGGCTCGGCGTGCTGCAGGTCCACCTGACCGGCGGCGAACCGCTGGTCCGCCGCGACCTGGGGCAACTCGTCTCCCGGGCACGAGAGCTGGGCCTCTACACCAACCTGATCAGCAGCGGCATCCCGCTCGGCCCCGGGCGGGCCGCCGAGCTCGCCGCCGCGGGCCTGGACCATGTGCAGCTCTCCCTGCAGGACGCGGAGCCGGGCAGCGCCGACACCATCGCCGGCATCGCCGCCCACGACCGCAAGCTCGCCGCGGCCCGGCAGTTCACCTCCGCCGGCCTTCCGCTGACCGTCAACGCCGTGCTGCACCGCGGCAACCTGGTCCGGCTCGGCGCACTCGTCGACCGGGCGGTCGAGCTCGGCGCCGACCGGGTCGAGCTGGCCCACGTGCAGTACTACGGCTGGGCCTGGCGCAACCGCGCCCACCTCGCGCCCAGCGCGGAGCAGGTCGAGCGGGCCGATCGCGACGTCGCCGCGGCCAGGGAGCGCCACGGCGGGCGGATCGAGATCGCCTACATCGCCGCCGACCTGCACGGCGGCACCGTCAAGCCGTGCATGAACGGCTGGGGGAGCGAGCAACTGGCGGTCGCCCCCAACGGCGACGTGCTCCCCTGCCTCGCCGCCGCGCAGCTGCCCGGCCTGGTGCTGCCGAACGCCGTCACCGACGGGCTGGCGGCCAGCTGGCACGACTCGCCCGCGTTCAACCGGTTCCGGGGCACCGGCTGGATGCCGGAGCCCTGCCGCAGCTGCGACCTGCGCGAACTGGACCACGGCGGCTGCCGGTGCCAGGCCTACCAGTTCACCGGCGACCCGGCGGCGACCGACCCCGCGTGCCGGTTCTCGCCGCACCACCACCTGGTCACGGCCCCGGCCGCGGCCGCGACGGCGGCCCCGGTGCCGCGCCGGATGCACTGACGGCCATGTGGATCAGGATCCTGGGGACCGCCGCGGGCGGCGGGCTGCCCCAGTGGAACTGCGGGTGCGCCGAGTGCACCGCCGCCCGCCGCACCGGGGCCGGCCGGAGCCAGGACTGCCTGGCCGTCAGCGGTGACGGCCAGGCCTGGTACCTGGTCAACGCCTCCCCGGACCTGCGCACCCAGCTGCTCTCCGCACCCGAGCTGGCCCCCGCCCCGGGCACCCGGGACACCCCGCTGCGCGGCGTACTGCTGACCAGCGGTGAACTCGACCACACGCTGGGCCTGTTGACCCTGCGCGAGGCCGCCCTCCTGACCGTCCACGCCACCGCGCCGGTCCGGGAGGCGCTGGCGCGCGCCTTCCCCGTCGGCCCGCTGCTGGCGGCCTACACCGAGGTCGGCTGGCACACCGTCAGGCCCGGCGAGCCGCTGGCGCTCGCGGGCGGGCTGCGGGCGGAGGCCTTCACGCTCGGCGGCAAGCGGCCGCGGTACGCGGCCGGCCTGGCCGGGAGTACGGACTGGGTGGTCGGCTACCGGTTCACCGCGCAGCACGGTTCCGCCTGCGCGGTGTACGCGCCGGGGCTGGCCGAGTGGTCACCGGCCATGGACCGCGCGGTGGAACAGGCGGACCTGGTGCTGCTCGACGGCACCTTCGCCGCGCCGGACGAGTTCGGCAGGCGGACCGCCGGCATGGGCCACCTCGCCGTCGCGGACTCGCTGCCGCGGCTGGCCCGCCGGCCCGGACCGCGCTACCTCTACACCCACCTCAACAACACCAATCCGCTCGGCCGGCGCCCGCCACCGTGGGAGGTGACGGGCGCCGGGATCGCCGAGGACGGGCTGCTGATCGAGCTCTGACGCCGCGGGGTCAGTTGCTGCCGAAGGCGATCAGGTGGCCGTCCCGGGTGCCGATGAAGACCCGGCCGCTGTCGGTCGCGGGCACCACGAACTTCGCCGCCGTGCCGATCGGGAACGAGCGGCGCAGGTGCATCACGCCGTTGACCGGCACCGCGTCGTAGACCCGCAACTCGCCGCCGACGCCACCCGCGCCGGATCCGGACCAGACCGCCCAGACCAGACCGGAGGAGAGGCTGGTCCCGTTGGAGGTGACCACCGGGGAGCCGGAGCCGTAACCGAAGCCCTCGTTGCTGGTGGCGGAGCTGGTCAGGGTCGGCACGCCCGCGCCGTTCACCCCGAACTTGAGGGCGCGCAGCGGCGAGCGGCCGTTGCCGGTGTCGGTGGCCACCGTGTAGACGTAGCCGCTGCCGCCGCCGAAGGCCGCGGGGTGGCCCCAGACGCCCTCGAACGGGCCGGCCATGCTGACCGGCTTGTCGGTGCCGTTCGGGCCCTGGCCCATGCCGCCGAGGTTGTCCCGGTCCAGCAGGAAGACCCGGCCGTCCTTGCCGACCTGGACCAGCAGGTGCGGGTGCGCGGCGGTGCCGAAGCCGGTCGGCAGGGCCGTCGGGCCGCCCGAGCCGAGGTCGGTGTCGTTCTTGTCCATCGTCTGGTTGTTGGTCGGGCTGAAGAAGTCCTTGGCGGTGAGGCTGCCGTCGGAGTTCACGCCGAGCCGGATCACCGACTCGCCGAGCTTGCCGGGCGGCCGGTTGCCGGGGCCGGGGCCGGGCGAGCCCGCGTTCTCGCCGTTGCCGGTGGCGACGAAGATCCGGCCCGTGCCGTCCGAGACCAGACCGCCGCCGCTCTGCCAGATGCCGCCCTCCTGGGTGTCGGAGCCGGCCTCGGTCGACCAGATGCTGAGCGCCCGGGTCGCGGTGTTCACGCCGACCACCTGGCCGACGTACGGGCCGGAGTCGCAGTAGGAGGCGAAGGCCGCGAAGACGTGGCCGTTCAGCAGCAGCAGCCCGGCGCGGCCGTTCGCGGTCAGCGGGTTGAACGGGTGGCCGGGGCTGTTGGTCGGCGTGCCCTGGATGGTCACCGGCCACCCGGTGCGCTCGGCGCCGGTGGAGGCGTTCAGCGCGTGGATGTACCAGTGCGGGTGCTGGACGTCCGGGCCGTCGTTGACCTTGCTGGTGAGGTAGACCGTGTTGGTGACGGAGTCGTAGACCGGCGTCGCGGTGATCCCGGTGTGAGCGGCCGGGTCGTTGCAGCTGACGGCCGAGGTGGGCCAGGGCGCGCCGAGGCGGCGGGTCCAGTTGGCCTTGCCGGTGGCCGGGTCCAGGCCGTAGACGTAGTTGTTCTCGGTCGCCGCGATCACGTTGCTGCCGGTGGTCAGCGGCTGGGCGAGCACCGAGCCGTTCACGGGCGTGGACCAGCGCTGCCCGAAGGCCGAGGAGGACACCTTGGCGGGTGTCAGGTTCGGCTCGCTCGCGTCCCACCCGGTGCGCTTGTTGTTGAGCGACACGGTGGGGTCGACGGCCTGCGCGGGGGGCGCGAAGGCGAGCATGAGCAGGCTCGCCGCGGCCGCCGCCCCCGCCCTCAGCCGGAGCCCGCCTCCGCTCCTCGGTCGGTCCTGCCCGTGCGTCGCTGAACTGGGTCGCATCATGTGATCCGCCATCCGCCCTGGTCTCCGGTTGGCCGTGGACGTCGAAGCCCGGCCCGATGGCTCATTGTGCTGACGGATCGTCAGTTCGCGGCCGACCGGCAGGGCGGTGCGGCGGCAGGTTCACGCTAGGGGAGCAGTGGACGCCGCCCGGACCACCTCCACCCGCCCCGGAAGCTGCCAGAATGCCCGCATGCACACTCGGGGGAATGCGCATCCGCAGCAACAGCCGTTCGCAGCCGGGCCGGTCCTCGGGATCGCCCTCGCCACCGCCGCCGTCCTGCTCGCCTTCTCGGGCCGGTACGGCTTCCACCGGGACGAGTTGTACTTCCTGCTCGCCGGCCGCCACCTGGCCTGGGGCTATCCGGACCAGCCGCCGCTCACCCCGCTGCTCGCCCGCCTCGGCGCGGAGCTGTTCGGCGCCTCCCCGAGCGGCCTGCGGGTGCTGCCCGCGCTGCTCGCCGCGGTCGCCGTCGCTCTCGTCGCGCTGATCGCCCGTGAGCTGGGCGCCGGCCGGGGCGGTCAGCTCGTCGCGGCCGCGGCCGCCGCCTGCTCGGGCCATCTGCTGGGCAACGGCCACCTGCTCTCCACCGCGACCTTCGACCTCACCGCCTGGCTGGCGATCATCCTGCTGACGCTCCGTCTGCTGCGCACCGGCGAGGCGCGCTGGTGGCCGCTGCTCGGCCTCGCCGTCGGGGTCGCGGCGCTCAACAAGCTGCTGGTGTTCAGCCTGCTCCCGGCGCTGCTGCTGGGGGTGCTGACCGCCGGACCGCGCGGGCTCCTCCTCCCCCGGCCCCGTGAGCTGCTCGGCCCGCTGGTCGCCGTGCTCGCCGCCTGTCCATTCGCCGTTCCGGTGCTCTGGTGGCAGGCCGCGCACGGCTGGCCGGAGCTGACGGTGGCGCACGGGATCAGCGCCCAGCAGGGGGTGGGCGGGCGGCTGCTCCTGCTGCCCATGCAGCTGCTGCAGCTCTCCCCCGTGCTGGCCCCGCTCTGGCTCACCGGGATCGGGCGGCTCTGGCGCCGGGCCGAACTGCGCTGGGCGCGGCCGCTGGTGGTGGCCTGGGCGGCGCTCTGCCTGCTGGTGCTGGTGGGCGGCGGCAAGGGCTACTACCCGATCCCGCTGCTCTTCGCACTGCTGGCGGCCGGCTGCGAACCCTTCGCCCACTGGCTCCGCGAGCACCGCGCCAAGCTCGCGGCCGGACTGCTCGCCGCCCTCCTCACCAGCGCGCTCGCCGCCCTGCCGGTGCTGCCCGCCTCCGCGCTGGCCGTGCCGATGGCCGTCGACCCCGACCTCGGCGAGGAGGTCGGCTGGCCCGAGCTGACCGCCGCCACCGCCGCGGGCTGGGCGCGGATACCCGTCGAGCAGCGCGCCCAGGCCGTGCTGCTGACCGCCAACTACGGCGAGGCGGGCGCCCTCGCCCACTACGGCCCCGCCTACGGCCTGCCCGCCCCGTACTCCGGGCACATGGGCCTCTACGCCTGGGGTCCGCCGCCGGCGGGTGCCACCGGGCCGGTGCTGCTCGTCCACCCGATCGGGTACCCGTGGCTGGAGCGGTACTTCACCGACTGCCGCCAGGTCGCCCAGGTCGACAACGGCCACGGCACCGCCAACATGGAGCAGCACGCCGTGATCGCCCTCTGCGCCGGACCCGCCGAGCCATGGCCGGCCCTGTGGCCGCAGCTGCGCCGGTACTGAACGAACTCGCGAGGAGCGCGGGCTCCTGGCGGGTCGGCGCATCCGGCCTGTGACGCTATGTCAGCACGGATCCGGCTTGCCGCCGGCGAGGCGCGCCGGGGCCCTCAGGGGTTGACGTGGGGGCGGCGGCACCGGCTCATCGTCAGACCAGCATCCGCAGCCGTTCGCCCGCCACGCGCAGGCGCACCGTCTGGCCCCAGGTCAGCTGGAGGGCGTCCGACTCGACCCCGTCGCCGAAGGCGACCAGGTGGTCCGACTCGACGGTGAGGGCCAGTTCCTCGCCCGCGGCGCAGCTCCCCTCCACCAGGGTGGTGCCGGTGACCGGGGAGGGCCAGGCCTCCCGGACGAACCAGGCGAGTTCGGGGGCGGCGGGGGCGGGCAGGGCGAGGGTGCTGCGGCGTTCCAGCCAGGCCGAGCGGCACCAGCCGGTCGCGCCGGTGCCGGTGCCGACCAGGACGCCGGAGGAGGCCTGGGCCTCGCCGGCCGTGCCGGGCGGGGCGAGGCGGTAGCGGGCGGTCTGGTGGCCGCGCTGGCCGAGGTAGATCTCGTTGAGCGCGAGCAGCCGCTGGGTGTCGTCGGCCACCGCTTCGACCATGGTGCGCTCCTCCAGTGCCCCGCCGGCCCCCGGTGCGGCGGCCAGGCGGAGCAGTTCGGCCGTGTCGCCCGGGCGGTGCCGGACCAGGACGCCGGGGTTGCGGCCGGGCTCGGCGTCGATGCCGATCACGGGCTGCCCGGTCAGGTACTTGGCGACGTTGGCCACCAGCCCGTCCTGGCCGACCACCGCGACGAGGTCCTGCGGGGTGAACAGGAACCGGTCCAGGTCGCCGCGCTCCACCTTGGCCCGGCGCCAGTCCAGCGGCACCGCGGCGGCCACCTCGGTCAGTGCGGCTTCGGCCTGCCGGTGGCGCTGCTCGACCTCGTCCAGCGCCCGGCCGCGGCCGGCCAGGAAGAAGGCGGCCTGCCCGCGGGTGCCGTGGCGGGCCAGCAGTTCGTGGTACTCGGTGTTCCGGTGGACCAGCACCACCCGCGGGGCCAGGGTCACCGGTCGCCGCCGGCGGGAGCGGGGCGGCCCAGGCGGCCCAGCAGGTCGGTCAGTACGTCGGGGGTGAGGGTGATGCTGTCGATCTTCGGCAGGTTCTCGGCGAGCCGGGTCAGTGCGAGCGCCTGCAGCACCTCGGGGCCGGCCTGCTGGTGCGCCGTCAGCCAGGCCGCCTGGGCGGCCGCCCGGGCCTCGCCGAGGGCGCGCTCGGCGGCGGCCTTGGATTCGGCGAGCAGCCGGCCGGCCTCGGCCTCGGCAGTCGCCAGCCGAGTGCGGCGCTGGGACTCGGTCTCGGCGCGGATCCGGTCGGCGGCGGCCTGCTGCTCGGCCTCCTGGCGGGCGTTGGCGCCCTGCCGGGTGACCAGTTCCTCCTCCTGGCGGGCCAGTTCGATCTTATTGGTCAGCTCGTTCTCGGCGATCTTGCGTTCCCGTTCCACCGCGACGGCCCGCCGCTCGTAGGTGGCGCGGTCGGCCTCCTGCTGGACCTGCTCGCGGGCGGGGGTGCGGAGTGCCCGCTCCAGCTCCGGTTCGGGGCGCAGCGCGGTGATCCGGACGGCGAGCACCGCCAGGCCCAGCTCGGCCAGGCGGGCGTCGCCGGCCAGCCCGTCGGCCACGGCCTGGCGGACCGTGCGGACGCCGTCGGCCAGCGCGGCGGCGAGCCGGGTGCGGGCGATCAGCTCCAGTGCGTGCTGCTGGGCGGTCTCGGTGAGCAGCGTGGCCAGCTGGTCCAGCGGATCGCCCTGCCACTCGCCGGTCTCCGGGTCGATGCTGAAGTCGATGCGCTCGGCGGCCCGTTCGGGGTCGGTGATGCGGTAGGTGAGGGTGGCCTGGACGGCCAGGTCCTGGAACTCGGCGGTCCTGGCGTGGCAGACCAGCGAGAGCTCGCGGTCGTCCGCGGGGACTTCGGAGATCGCGGCGGCCAGCGGGCGGAACCAGAACGCCAGCCCGGTGCCCTCGTGCGCGAGCCGGCCGCCGTGCAGGTGCCGGATGTGGGCGGTGGGCACGGCCCGCAGGTGTCGCAGTCCGAGGCGCTTGGTGATGTCGGCCATGAGAGGACCCCCTCTTTCTCGTCTCTATGACGATAACCAGCCTCCCTGGTTATCGTCAACCTGACGAGAGAGCTGGCCCGCCCCCCTGCCGCCGCCCGGCCGGCGCGAGCCGGACGGGCCCTTCCTCATGCCCCGATCCGCTGCCCGGGCCGCCGGACCGCCGTGCGGATCAGCCCGACCAGCTCCGTGGCCAGCCCCTGGGCCGTCGCCGGATCGAACAGGTCGGAGCGGTACTCGAGTTCACCCGTCAGTCCGAGCGGCTCGCGGGCCGGGCCGAGGTGCTCGGTCAGCCCGAAGGTCAGGTCGAACTTGGCCGTCCCGGTGCTCCGCCCGGCGAGTTCGACGGCCAGTCCGGGCACCTCGGGCAGCCGCACGGGCTCGGTCTGGAAGGCCAGCAGCACCTGGAAGAGCGGCTGGCGGTCCGTCGTGCGGGTCGGGTTGACCAGGCCGACCAGCCGTTCGAACGGGGTGTCCTGGTACTCCAGCGCCGCGAGGTCGGCCTGCCGGACCCGGGCCAGCAGTTCGGCGAAGGCCGGGTCGCCCCCGGTGCCGGTCCGCAGCGGGACGGTGTTGACGAAGTGTCCGACCACCTCGGCCAGCGCCGGATCGGGCCGGCCGGCGACCACGGCGCCGACCACCACGTCGGTCCCGGCGCCCCGGCGGGTCAGCAGCGCCGCCAGCGCCGCGTGCACCAGCATGAAGGGCGTGCAACCGTGCGTCCGGGCGGCCGCCAGCAGTTCGGCGTGACCGGCCGCGTCCACGGTGAACGGCAGCGCCGCCCCGGGGCCGACCGCCGCGTCGGGCCGCGGCCGGTCGCCGGGCACCGTCACCAGCTCCGGCGCGCCCGCCAGGGTCCGGGTCCAGAACTCCTGCTCGCCCTCCGGCGCGGACCGCTGCTGCCAGAGCGCGAAGTCGGCGTACTGGACGGGCGGGGCCGGCCACCGCGGGCTCCGGCCGGCCAGCCGGTCGCGGTAGCAGCGGAGCAGGTCGCGGGCCAGCAGGTCGGTCGACCAGCCGTCGGCGGCGCTGTGGTGCAGCAGCAGGACCAGGACGTGCCGCTCCTCGCCGCATACCAGCAGCTCGGCCCGGACCGGGGCGTCGGCGGCCAGGTCGAAGACCGTCCGGACGGCCCGGTCCAGCGCCGCCTCCAGCTCCTCCGGCGCCACGGCGCGGACGACCGGCTCCAGCGGCAGCTCGCCCGGCGGGTGCACCCGCTGGTGCGGCCGGCCGAGCTCGTCCGGCAGGGTGGTGCGCAGCGCCTCGTGACGATCGGTCAGATCGGCGAGCGCGGCCCGCAGCGCGGTGCGGTCGAGCGGCCCCTCGAAGCGCAGCACCAGCGGCAGGTTGTAGAGCGGGCCCGGGCCGTACAGCTGGTCCAGGTACCAGAGGCCGTACTGGGCGGGGCTGAGCGGGATCCGCTCCGGCCGGGGGCCGACGGTGAGCGGTGGGCCGGCCGGACGGGCGTCGGCGAGCAGCCCGGCCAGCGCGGCGGGGGTGGGGTGGTCGAAGAGGTCGTGCGGGCCGACCCGGCGGCCGAACCGGGCGCGCACCGCGCCGGTCAGCCGGGTGGCCAGCAGCGAGGTGCCGCCCAGGTCGAAGAAGTCCTGTTCGGGACCGACCCCCGGCAGGTCCAGGGCTTCGGCGAAGAGCGCGCAGAGCGCCGCCTCGGTCCGATCGGCCGGGGCCCGGTCGGCGGGCGCCGCGCCGGGCGGCGGCGGGTCGGGCAGCGCCCGCCGGTCGAGCTTGCCGTTGGGGGCGAGCGGCAGCCGGTCCAGCCAGAGCAGGGCGGCGGGCAGCATGTAGGCCGGCAGCAGGCCGGCGGCGGTCGCCCGCACCCGGTCCGTGTCCGCCGGGCCGGTGCCGGGCTCGGCCACCAGGTAGCCGATCAGCCGCTGCCGTTCGGGCCCCTCGCCGCGGACCGCCACGGCGGCCCGGGCCACCGCCGGGTCGGCCCGCAGCGCGGCCTCCACCTCGCCCAGCTCGATCCGGAAGCCGCGGACCTTCACCTGGTCGTCGCACCGACCGCGGTAGTCGAGTCCGCCGTCGGGGCGGAGCCGGACCAGGTCGCCGGTGCGGTACATCCGGCTGCCGGGCGGGCCGGCCGGGTCGGGCAGGAACCGCTCGGCGGTCGGTCCGGGGCGGGACAGGTAGCCGGCGGCCAGGGTCGGGCCGCTCAGGTAGAGCTCGCCGTCCTGGCCCGGCGGCACCGGGTGCAGGCGGGCGTCCAGCACCCGGGCGGCGGTGCCGGGCAGCGGCGTGCCGATCGGCGGCGGCCCGCCGCCGGGGGCGACCGGGGCGGTGAGCGACCAGATGGTGGTCTCGGTGGGCCCGTAGAGGTTGACCGGTGCGGCGCCGGCCCGGAGCATCCGGTCGGCGAGGTCGCGGGGCAGCGCCTCGCCGCCGACCAGGGCGCGCAGTCCGGTGAGGACCTGGCGCTCCGCCAGCAGTCCGTGCCAGAGGGCCGGGGTGCCCTGCACCGTGGTCACCCCGGCGACGGTGATCAGCTCGGCGAGTGCGGCGGGGTCGCCCACCTGCCGGTCGTCGGCGAGGACCACGCACGCCCCGGCGGTGAGGGTGCCGAACAGCTCCAGGCCGGCGATGTCGAAGGCGATGGTGGTGGTGGCGAGCACCCGGTCGCCGGGGCCGATGCCGAGCCGCCGGACCAGGGCGCGCAGCGCCGTGGCGTAGGCGCCGCGCGGGATCACCACGCCCTTGGGCCTGCCGGTGGAGCCCGAGGTGTGGAGCACGTAGGCGGGCAGCTGCGGGTGGGCGGCCGGGCGCGGGAGGCGGCCGGGGACGCCGGGGTCGCCGGGGTCGCCGTCGAGCGACAGGGTCGGCCCGGCCCAGGGCAGCTCCGTTCCGGCGGTGCCCAGCAGCAGCGCGGGCGCCGCCTCGGCGAGGATTCCGGCGAGGCGGTCGGCCGGGTAGCGCGGGTCCAGCGGCAGGTAGGCGGCGCCGGCCTTGAGCACGGCGAGCAGCGCCACCACCAGCTCGGGCCCGCGGGCGGCCGCGACGGCCACCAGGTCGCCGGGGCGCACGCCAGCGCCGTGCAGCCGCTCGGCCCACCCGTCGGCCCGCCGGTCGAGCTCCCGGTAGCCGATCTCCTCCCGGACCCCGCGGGCATCGGCCAGGAGCAGCGCGGGCCGGTCCCCCCGTTCCCGGGCGACTGCCTCGATCAGTGCCACGACGTCGCTCTGGCCGGTCTCCATCACGTCTCCCCCACCTGTAAAAATATGACATGTGAAACAGTACAGTCTCCTGCGTCACACGGGGGGCTGGTCTCCCGTTGGTCAGCCTCGCGGGGCGGGGGCCACCGTTGGTCAGCCTCGCGGGGCGGGGGCCACCAGGCCGGACTCGTAGGCCGCGATCACCGCCTGCGCGCGGTCGCGGACCCGGAGCTTGCCGAAGACGTTGGTGATGTGGTTCTTCACCGTGGACGCGCTGATCTGCATCGCCTGCGCGATCTCGTTGTTGTCCAGGCCCTCCGCGATCAGCCGCCACACCTCGACCTCACGGGCCGTCAGCTCGGCCGATCCCGCGGGCTGGGCCGCCGCACCGGTGCCGGGCCGGGGCGGCGGGCCGGGGGCGGTGACGTAGGCGGCGAGCAGCCGGGTGAGCAGCCGGGGTGCCACGGCGGCCTCGCCGGAGTGCACGGTACGGACGGCCGCGAGCAGTTCCTCCGGCGAGACGTCCTTGGGGAGGAAGCCGGCGGCGCCCGCCCGGAGGGCGGCCACCACGTACTCGTCCATGTCGAAGGTGCTCAGCGCCAGCACCCGGCAGTCGGGCAGTTCGCGGGAGAGGCGCTCGGTGGCCTGGACGCCGTCGAGCACGGGCATCCGGATGTCCATCACGACGACCGAGGGCCGGTGCAGCCGGGCCAGTTCGACCGCCTGCTCGCCGTTCGCGGCCTCCGCGACCACGCGGACGCCGGGTGCCGGGGAGAGGATCAGCGCCAGCCCGCGGCGGACCAGCGGCTGGTCGTCGGCGATCAGCACCGTGAGCGGGCTCACGGGGTGCTCGGTCACGGGACCGCCACCTCCACCGCGCCGAAGGGCTGCGGCTCCTCCGCCGGTTCGTACGGCAGGCTCGCCGCGACCCGGAACCCGCCGTCCGCGACCGGACCGGCCGTCAGGGTGCCGCCGTGCAGCGCCACCCGCTCGCGCATGCCGATCAGCCCGTAGCCGCCGCGCCGCCCCGGCACCGCCCGCTCGCGGCCGCCGGCCTCGCCGTGCGGGGGCGGGGCCGCCCGGCCCGCGCCGTCGTCGCTGACCTCCACGGTGACCGAGTCCGGGTGGTAGGCGAGCCGCACCCGGGCCCGCGCCGGGCCGGCGTGCTTGCGCGCGTTGGTCAGCGCCTCCTGGACGATCCGGAAGACCGTCAGCTCGGTGGTCGGCGGCAGCGGACGGACCGCGCCGTGCACGGTGAACTCGGTGGCCAGCCCGCCCAGCCGCGCCTCGGCGACGATCCGCTCCAGGTCGGCGGTCCCCGGCTGCGGCGCGCCCGGGGTCTCCTCCCGCTCGTCGTCCGCCCGCAGCACGTCGAGCAGTTGCCGCATCTCGCGCAGTGCCATCCGCCCGGAGCCCTCCAGGGTCACCAGCGCCTCGCGGACCACCTCGACGTCGCCGCCCAGGTTGGCCCGGGCACCGCCCGCCAGCAGGTGCATGGTGGTGATGTGGTGGGCCACGATGTCGTGCAGCTCGCGGGCGATCCGCCGCCGCTCCTCGGCCACCGCGCGGTCCGCCAGCAGCGCCCGCCGCGCCTCCGCCTCCTGCTGCCAGCGGCCGACCACCGCGCCCGCGCCGACCACCAGCGCGCTGCCCAGCAGGCTGCCGAGCACATCGGTGAAGGCCAGGCTCAGGTGCGGGCCGCGGCTGGTCAGCACCACCAGCCCCGCCAGCAGGCCGACCGGCACGGCCAGCCGCAGCGCGCGGTGCCGGCTCACCGTGAAGAGCGCCACCACCACCGCGATCGGGAAGTGGCGCGGCGCGGGCTCGCACAGGTTCAGCACCAGGATGACGACCAGCACCGTGCCCAGCACGGCCACCGGCCACACCCGGCGGACCAGCAGCGGCAGCGCCGCCAGCACGCTGAGCACCAGCGCCGGCGCGGTGAGCGGGCGGCCGTCGTCCAGGCAGCTCATGGTGTAGCTGAAGACGTCCAGCAACGCCGTCCCGGCGGCCAGGAAGGCGTCGCCGCGGCCGGGCAGCCAGCCGTCGGCGGCGGCCGGCGCACCGGGGAGGCCTCCGCTGCGCTCCGCTTCGGCCGTTCCCGGCAGTGGTCGGCCCGTGGCCATGGTGGTGCCCCCTCGGTGGCTGCGCCGCTGTTTCCGATGCGCCGTCACCGGCGCGCGCGGACCGTTCTCCGCGCGAACCATTCTCCCACCGCCGCCCCGCGCAGGACCCGGACCTGCGGAGGAGCCCGTTCTGGGAGCACGCTCCTGGTCCGGGCCGGGCCGGGCCCGGGCTCCCGCCCGGTTTCTCGTCCTGTGCCCCGACGAGAAGGCGTCCCGCCGGTGATGGGCTGGAGAAGGCCGGGAAACCCCGGCTCCCCACCCCTTCCCACCGAGGAGAAGCACGTGATCCGCGCCCTGACCGGGTTCGCGACCAGGAACCCATGGAAGGTGATCGCCGGCTGGGCGGTCCTGGGTGCCCTGCTGACCGTCCTGAGCCAGTCCCTGGTCTTCCAGGTGACCCGGAGCCAGCCGGCCGACTTCCTCCCCAAGAGCTACGACTCGGCCGCCGCGCTGACCATCGCCCAGCAGGAGTTCGGCGCCGACCCCGACGCCAGCGTGGTCACCGTGCTGGTCGGCCGCCAGGACGGCGCCCCGCTCGGCGCGGCCGACCAGCGGACCGTCGCCGACCTGGCCGGCCGGCTCGGCCGGGAGCGGATCACGATGCCGAAGGTCAAGGACAGCCCGCCGTTCGCCCATGACTACTCGCAGGTCCCGCAGGTGGCGGTGGGCCTGCTCGCCCCGGACCGCGGCTTCGAACTGCTCTCCGTCCGGCTGACCGGCAACAGCGCCGACCCCCGGCTGGAGGCCACCTTCAAGGCCTTCCGCGACCAGGCCCGGGCGGCCTTCGAACCGGCCGGCCTGCGCACCGGGTTCACCGGCGGCCTGGCCGACCAGGTCGACACCGAGGATGCCGGCAGCACCCGCGCGGCGATCGCCAAGGGCTGCGCGATGGCGCTGATCGTGCTGCTGAACGTCCTGGTCTTCCGCAGCGTGCTGGCCGCGTTCGTGCCGCTGCTCGCGGTGGCGCTGATCGGCGGCGTGGCGAGCGGTGCGGTGGTGCTCACGGCGCTGGCCACCGGGATCGACCTCGACCCGAGCGTGCCCAGCCTGATCGGCGTGGTGCTGCTCGGCATCGGCGTGGACTACTTCCTCTTCATGATGTTCCGGTTCCGCGAGGAGCTGCGGGCCCGGCCGGACCGGCACCACCGGGCCGTGGCGGCCGAGGTCGGCGGCCGGGTCGGCACCGCGGTCACCTCGGCGGCGCTGACCATCGTCGCCGCCTTCGCCACCCTGGGGATCGCCAGCTTCGGGCAGTTCCGGGTGCTCGGCCCGGCGATCGCGGTCTCCGTGCTGGTGATGCTGCTGGCCGCGCTGACCCTGATGCCGGCCGTGCTGGCCGCCTGCGGCCGCAAGCTCTTCTGGCCCTCGCGCTCCCTGCGCCGGGAGCCGCGGGCCGGTGCGGCGGCCAGGTTCGGCGCCCTGGTCGCGCGCCGGCCGGCGGCGCTCGCGCTCGCCGCCGTCGTCGCGCTGGGCCTGCCGGCGGCCGGCCTGGCGGGGGTCGCGATGGACTACGACCTCGGCGGCGGCGGCCCGAAGACCGCCGCCCGGGCCACCGCGGAGCAGATCACCCGCGCGCTGCCGGCCGGGGTCTCCGACCCGACCACCGTCTACCTGAAGAGCACGGACGGCAGCCCGATCGCACCGGGCCGGCTGGCCGGCCTGCGGGACGGCCTGGCCCGGGTCCAGGGCGTCGGCCAGGCGGCCGAACCGGTGCTCGCCCCGTCCGGGCGGGCCGCGCGGATCGACCTCTTCCTGACCGCCGACTCCGGCTCAGCCCAGGCGCGCGAGCTGGTCGCGGGCCCGCTCCGGGCGGCCGTCGCCGCGCAGGCGCCGGCCGGCCTGGCCGCCCACGTCGGCGGCACGGCGGCGATCTACGCGGACGTCGCCACCGCCGTCGACCACGACCTGCGGATCGTCTTCCCGGTGGCCGCGCTGCTGATCGGCCTGATCCTGCTGATGCTGCTGCGCAGCCTGCTGGCGCCGGTGGCCCTGATGCTCGCGGTCGGGCTCGGTTTCGCGTCCACCCTGGGCGCGGCCGCGCTGGTCTTCCAGCACGGGATGGGCAGGCCGGGCGTGGTGTTCACGCTGCCGCTGGTGCTCTTCCTCTTCGTGGTCGCGCTGGGCACCGACTACAACATCCTGATCACCGACCGGATCCGCGAGGAGATGGAGCGGCCGGGCCCGGCCCGGGCCGCCGTGGCGCGCGCCGTGCGGCACACCGCGCCCGCGATCGCCACGGCCGGGCTGGTGCTGGCGGGCTCCTTCGGCAGCCTGGCGGCCACCCCCTCGGCGGCCACCCAGCAGATCGGCTTCGCGACCGGGCTCGGCATCCTGCTCTCCGCGTTCGTGCTCTCGATCGTGCTGGTGCCGGCCCTGGCGGCGCTGCTCGGCCGCGGCCTCTGGTGGCCGCTGCGCGGACGGGGCGGCCACAGCGCCCGGGGCCCGGAGCACGCCGAGCCCGGCCGGCAGGCGCAGGCGCGGCCGCACGACCCGTACGGGGTCGAGCCGGACGCGCCGGAGTTCACCCCCCGGCGGTACTGACCGCACCGACGGCCCGCCGGTCCCGGACGTCCACCGGGGCCGGTCAGGCCGTCGGGCTGTCGGGGCCGTCGGGCCGGGAAATCCGGTCGCCGCGGTGGCGGGCCGCGGAGCAGACTGCGCCCGTGGACACCCAACGCCCCTGCCCCTGCTGCGGCCGCCTCGGCTTCGATGCCGAGGAGGGCCGGCCGGGCTCGAACGCCGGTGTCCCGCGGCCGCCGCGGCGCTTCGCCGGCAGCTCACCCGGTTCTGTGACGGTTCGCCGGAGTCCGATGTGACGTACGGTCAGTAGCCCCGGCCTCCCGGCGACTGTCGGCGCGAGCGGGACGCCGGAGCGGGCCCTGACCCGGGCCGTCCTCCGCCCCCGGCGTCGGTGGCGCCTCGCGGCCGCGCTGGCGGCGCAGCCAGAGGTAGAGCACCAGACAGGGCAGCAGCAGGCCGATGGCGCTGAGCACGAGGAAGGCGGTCAGGCCGGTGATGTGGCCGACCAGCCAGCCGAAGTTCTGCCCGAAGAAGCCGACCACGAAGGAGAGCGGCAGGAAGACGGTGGCGACGATCGTCAGGCGCTCCATGGTGGCGCTCTGCCGGAGGTTGATCTTGTTCTGCTCCACCGAGATCACCGCGATGTTCGCCTCCAGGACGGTGGCCAGCAGGTCGCGCTGGGCGGCAACCTCCTCGTTGACCAGCAGCAGGTGGTCGTGGACGTCCCGGAAGTAGGGCAGCAGTTCGCCGGGCGAGTCGTCCGCCGAGAGGCGGCGGCCGAGGACGGCCAGCAGCGGGTGCACGGCCCGGTAGAAGTCGGTGGCCTCGCGCCGCAGGAAGTAGATCCGTTCGGTCGGGGCGACCGTGCCGGAGAAGACCGTGGCCTCGATCTGCTCGATGTCGCGTTCGAGCTCGGCGACGACGGGCGAGTAGCCGTCGACCACCTGGTCGAGGATCGCCCAGAGCGTCGCGGCGCTGCCGGCCCGCAGCAGCTCGGGTCGGCGTTCGAGCCGGCTGCGGGCGCCGGCCAGCTCGCTGGCGACGCCCTGGCGGACGGTGATCACGAAGTGCTCGGAGAGGAAGACGCTGATCTCGCCGGTGTCGATCTCCTCGCGCCCGTCGTCGTAGCGCGCGGTGCGCAGCACGATCAGCTCGGTGCCGTCCTCGTAGCGCTCGGCCTTCGGCCGCAGGTGCGCGGCCTGCGCGTCCTCGACCGCGAGTTCGTGCAGGCGGAAGCTCGCGCGCACCGTGGCCAGTTCCTCGGGGGTGGGCTCGAACAGGCCCAGCCAGACGAACCCGCCGCGGGTGCTGTGCGCGGCCGCCTGCTCCAGCGACATCGGGCCCGCGTGCTGGCGCCGTCCGTCGCGGTAGTGCGCGCAGTCGACGATCACGGCCGTCCTCCTCCCGCTCCGCGGACCGCACGGCCCGGCGCCACCGGCGGTGCCGGGTGCCGTGCGAGGTCCCACCGGAACAGATGCTCCTCCGGTTCGGGCGGGCCCGCCGCGCGAAACCGGCGGGGGCGGGGCTGGGCTCAGGCCCGGTACTGGTCGTGCCGGGCCCAGACCTCGTCCCACTCGGCGTCGTCGAGTTGGCGGCCGGACTCGCGGATCTCGGCCAGCTCCTGGAAGAACTTCTCACGGGCCGGGCCCGGCGTGAAGAGGACCAGCATCGAGGCGGGCGCGTCGGACTCGTTGGCGAAGCCGTGCACGCCGCCCTCGGGGACGAAGAGGAAGTCGCCCGGGCGGGCCGTCGTCCACTCCCGGCCGTCGAAGAGGGTGACCTCGCCGGAGAGGATGTAGAACGACTCGGAGAAGGTCTTGTGGAAGTGCCCGCTGTCGCGCGTGCCGCGCGCGCCGGTCATGTTCCATTCGAAGAGGCCGAACCGGCCGTCGGTCTGCGAGGCCGTCGCCACGAAGCGCGGCTTGGTGCCGTTCGGGAAGGTCACGGACTCGTGCGAGGCGGAGGGCTTGAAGACCGCGCTCAGTTCGCCACTGCTCCTGGGGAATGTCATGATCATCACTCTATCGGCCGGGGGCGGCTGCTGGCACGGGGTCAGTTCCGGGCAGGTCCCTCCGTGTTCGGGGCCTCCGGACCCGGTCAGCCCCGGAGTGCGGCGAGGAGCATGTCGGCCAGCCGCTCCAGGTAGCCGGGCTCGGCCGTGCCGTTGACCACCGCGATGTGCCAGTAGAGCGGGCCGGCGAGCAGGTCGAGCGCGATGCCGTGGTCGAGGTCGGCGGGCAGCTCGCCGCGTTCGACGGCGCGATCGAGGATCCGGCCGGCCCGGCTGCGGCGCGGTTCGCGAACGGCACCGAGCAGCGCCTCCCCCAGCTCGGGGGTGCGGCGGGCCTCGGCGAGCAGGTCGGGGATGATCTTCGAGGCGAGCGGGTGGCGCAGCACCTCGGCGGTCTCGGCGAGGAAGGCCAGCAGGTCCTCGCGGACGGCGCCGCTGTCCAGCGGTTCCGGCGTGCGCGCGACGACGTCCGAGATCAGCGCCAGCGCCATCTCCTGCTTGGCGGGCCAGCGCCGGTAGATGGCCGCCTTGCCCGCGCCGGCGCGTCTGGCGACCGCCTCCAGCGAGAGCTTCGCGTAGCCGGTCGCGGCCAGCTCCTCGAAGAAGGCCTGCGAGATCGCCGCCGTCACCGAGTCCTGGAGGACCGGGCCGCCGGCGGGCCGGGGCGCGGTGGCGCCGGTGGTACCGGAGGAGCCGGGGGCGCTCGGGGTGTCAGGGGAGCTTGCCATGCCCGGAATCCTACCTGAGGCGAGACGGAACCGTTCCGTCTCACCTCTGGCCGAAGGAGGCACCATGAAGTTCCTGTTCGAGGACGAGTCCTTCTCCTACGAGACCCTGCGGACCACCGGATTCGCCGGCGACGGCGGCGCCGCCCTGGTGCTCGACGACGGCCTCTACGACTACCAGGAGCCGCACCTCGCGCTCCTGCCGCCGTTCCTGCGGGACTGGGTGACGAGCGGCCGCGACGACCTCGCCGACCCGGTGCTGGGGCTGCTCATGCAGGTGGACACCCAGACCCGCTGGGCGCTGCGCAACGGGGTGTGGACCTTCGGCGCCTCCTCGGTGGGCGACTACGTGCGCCGCACCGGCGCCTACACCCTCGACGGCGTCGCCCAGCTGATCGACTGCCCGACACTGATCCTGGACGCCGAGAACGACCAGTTCTTCCGCGGCCAGCCCCAGCGCGTCCAGGCCGCGCTGACCTGCCCGCACACCCTGGTCACCCTGCCCGAGGACGAGGGCGCGGGCGAGCACTGCCACGCCGGTGCGATGACCCGCTTCCACCAGGTCACCTTCGAGTGGCTGGACACCGCGCTGTCCGGCACACCCGGCGCTGCCTGACGCCTGCGCCGGCCGGCGGGGAATCGCACCGGCGGACGCCCGAGGGCCCCCGCCCCAGCGGGTCAGAGCACCAGGTCGTCCTGCTCGTCGAAGATCCAGCCGTCCTCGAAGAGCACTTCGAACAGATGGCCGTCCGGATCGGTGAAGTAGCCGCTGTGCCCCCAGGCGTTCGGTCCGGCGGGGCGGGTGACGGTGGCGCCCAGCTCGGCGGCCCTGGCCATCACCCGGTACACCTCCTCGGCGCTGCGGGCCACGTACGCCAGGGCGAAGCCCGCGAAGGCGCCCGGGCCCGGGTCGGGCAGGCCGGCGTCGGCGGCGAAGGCCTCGCGGGACTGGAGCGCGACCGCGACGCCGCCCAGTTCGAAGAGCGCGAAGCCGTCCGAGCCCGCTGTGGAGCGCCGCCAGCCGAGGGCCTGGTAGAACGCGACTGAGGCCGCGACATCGCGCACGCCGAGCAGGATCAGGTTGAGCCGCTGCCGCACTTCGTCCTCCTGGAGACCTGGGGGCGTGATCCTGTCACCCCCGACTGACACGACACCGGTCAGGCAGCCGAGGTGACCGCCCGGACGACAGCCGTGACCGCCGCCGTCGGCCGGCCCGGGAGGCGCGCCACCAGGACACGGCGGATCTCCGGGGGCGCGCCTTCGACGTGCAGCAGGCTCACGCCGGGAGGCAGTACCGGGGAGAGCCGGGCGGGGACGGTGGTGACGCCGAAGCCGCCGGCGACCAGGTGGAGCTTCGTCAGCCAGTCGCGCGCCTGGTGGGCGATGTGCGGCCGGCCGGGCAGGCCGGGCCACACCCCGAGCAGGGGCTCGGCGGCCGAGGCCGGGGTGGCGATCCACGGGGCGTCGAGCAGTTCGTCGAGGTGGACGGAGGTGCGGCCCGCGAATGCTCCGGTGGAGGGTACGGCCACCACCAGTTCGGTGTCGGTGACGGTCTCGAGGTGCAGGCGCGGTGACTCGCCGTCGAGGGGCCGGTGGGGCGGCCGGGAGGTCAGCACGGCGAGGTCGATCGTGCCCGCGCGCAGGGCGCGGACCAGGGTGGGGGTGGTGCCCTCGGAGGTGGTGACCGTGATCTGCGGGTCGGTCGCGGCGAGGCGGGCGAGCGAGGGCGGCAGCAGGGCCGCGCCCGCGCTCAGGAAGAGGCCGAGGCGCACCAGTTCGGTGCGCGGGGCGGTGCCGGTGAGGTCGCGTTCGGCGACGCTGAGGCAGTCCAGGATGGTGCGGGCGTGCCGCAGCAGGGTCAGGCCCGCGGGGGTGAGCCGGACGCCGTCGGGGCGGCGTTCGAAGAGGGCGGTGCCCGCGCTGCGTTCGAGGGAGGCGGCCTGGCGGGAGACCGCCGACTGGGTGTAGCCGAGTCGGGTGGCCGCCGCGGTGAAGCTGCCGGACTCGGCGATCTGCCGCAGGACCCGCAGGCCTGTGCTGGAGATGTCCATGCGGCCTACGCATACCAGAGATGCGCGATCGTCGCTTCCCGCATGGCTGCCGGGCTCCTAGGGTCGATCGTGACGGACAGGGACGAACACGGAGGTCATCAACGTGCGAGCAGCGGTTCTGACGCGGTTCGGCGCCCCGCTGGCGGTGCGGGAGCTGCCCGACCCGGTGGCGGGCGGCGGCGAGGTGGTGGTCGAGGTGCTGGCCGCCGCGGTGGCCCCGTACGCGGCCGAGGTCTTCGGCGGCCGGCGGAACTACCCGCTGGTGCCGCCCGTGGTGCCCGGGATCGGCGGCGTGGGGCGGATCCTCCACGCCGGCCCGGACGCCACCCGGCTGCGGCCCGGCGATCTGGTCTGGTGCGACTGCACGGTGCGGGCGCGGGACGACGCGCTGACGCCCGACATCACGCTCCAGGGCTGGAGTTCGCGCGGCGAGGGCGGCGCGCGGCTGGCCCGCTACCTGCCTGACGGGTCGTTCGCCGAGCTGATGCGGGTTCCGACGGAGAACGTCTACCCGCTGCCCCCGGCGGCCGGGGAGGATCCGGCCCGCTGGGCCGCGCTCGGCGTGCACGTCATCCCCTACGGCGGGCTGCTGGCCGGCGGGCTCGCGGCCGGGGAAACGCTGCTGGTCAGCGGGGCCACCGGCAACCTCGGCAGCAGTGCGGTGGCGGTCGCGCTCGCGATGGGGGCGGGCCGGGTGGTCGCCCCGGGCCGCAACAAGGCCGCGCTCGGGCTGCTCGCCGACCGGTTCGGTCCGCGGGTGCGCCCGGTCCCGCTGTCCGGGGAGGAGGCCGAGGACCGGGCGGCGATGTCCGCGGCGGCCGACGGCCCGATCGACCTGGTGATCGACCTGCTGCCGCCGGGCGCACCCAGCTCGGTGGCGCGCACGGCGGCCATGATGGTGCGCGAGTACGGCCGGGTCGTCCTGATGGGCGGCGTGGGGATGCTCGGTGGCGAGGACCTGGCGCTCCCGTACCCGTGGCTCATGCGCAACTCGGTGACGGTGCGCGGCCAGTGGATGTACCCGCGGACGGCGAACGTCGGCATCATCCGGCTGCTCGCCTCCGGCGCGCTGGACCTCGCGCCCGAGCGGGTCCGGTCGTTCGGCCTCGATGACGTCAACGAGGCCGTGGCGTACGCCGCTTCGCACGGCGGGCCGTTCGACCGGACCGTCCTCGCGCCGGGTGCCCGCCGAGCGGCCGGCTGACTGCCGCTCACCCGGCGGCCCGGAGTGCCGGTCGTGGTGGTCCGGGTGGCGGCGCGGCCGGTCACGGGACCAGGACCACCTTGCCGGTGGCGGCGCCCGACTCGGCCAGCCGCAGCGCCTCGGCGGCGGCGGTGAGCGGCAGTTGGGCGGCGATCTGGGCGGTCACCTCGCCGTCCCGCAGGGCCTCGAAGACCCGGCCGAGGTCGGCGCGCAGCCGGGCGCGGAAGCGGTCCTTGCCGAACGACCGGCCGGCCCAGATGTTGTAGAAGTGGGCGCTGCGCCCGTTCGGCAGGGTGTTCCAGAGCATGGTGCGGGCGAGGATCTTCAGCACCGGCCACTGCTTGGAGCCGGTGTCGTCGCGGGTCGAGGCGCTGCCGTAGGCGACCAGGGCGCCGCCGGGGGCGAGCAGCTGCCAGGAGTCGATGACGCTGCGGCCGCCGAGGTGGTCGAAGACGGCGTCGACCCCGCCGGGCGCCAGCTCGCGGACCCGGGCGGGCACGTCGCCGGTCCGGTAGTCGATCGGGGTGGCGCCCAGGGCACGCAGCGCCTCGTGGTGCCGGGGGGAGGCGGTGCCGAGCACCGTGACGCCGGCGGCGCGGGCCAGCTGGACCAGCACCGAGCCCACCCCGCCGCCGGCGCCGTGCACCAGCACGGTCTGCCCGGACCGGACCCGGGCCTGACGGTGCAGCATCTGCCAGGCCGTGATGCCGTTGACCACCACGGTCTCCGCCTCGGCCGCCGTGAGGCCCGTCGGCACCGGCACGGCGTCGGCGGCCTCGATCACCACGTGGCTGGCCCAGCCGCCGACCTTGACGAGTGCGGCCACCCGCTGCCCGACCAGCTGCGGGTCGACGCCCGCACCGGTGGCGAGCACCCGGCCGACCAGGTCGTAGCCGGGGACGAAGGGGAAGGGCGGCTGGTCGTAGTAGCGTCCGCGGCGCATCTGCTGCTCGGCGAACGAGACGCCGGTGGCCTCGACGGCGATCACCAGCCGGCCGGCGCCGGCGGTCGGCACCGCGCCGTGCCGGATCTCCAGGCCCTCGGGCGCCACGACGCCCGGCAGCACGATCTCGGTCATCTCGGTCATCTCGCTCGTCCGGTTCCGCTCGTTCATCTCGTTCATGTCCTCGACCTTCCGTGCTTCTGGGAGACGCTGTCGCGTTCGTTAGAAGTTATAACTCCTTTCTGCGGTGAGCGTCAAGAACGGCAGTGATAGCCTCTAACCGTCGGCATGGGTGGAACGCGAGGGAGAAGGAGGCAGGCCGTGGCCGCAGCGGAGACCAGGCCCCCGAGGGAGCGCTACCGCGCCCAGGTGCGCGAGGAGGCCAAGCAGCACGCGCGGCAGCAGATCGCCACCGCCGGGGCCTCCGCGCTCTCGCTCAACGCCATCGCCAAGCAGATGGGCATGAGCGGCCCCGCCCTCTACCGCTACTTCGCCAACCGCGACGAGCTGATCACCGAGCTGATCACCGACGCCTACCGCAGCCTGGCCGACACCTTCCGCGCCCGCGCCGAGACCGGCCCCGACCTCGCCGGCCTGGCCCACGCGCTGCGCGACTGGGCCCTGGCGGACCCCCAGCGCTACCTGCTGATCTACGGCACGCCGGTGCCCGGCTACCACGCACCCGCCGACACCACCCGGATCACCCAGGAGATCATGGGCCACATCCTCGACGCCTGCGCCGCCGGCGACCCGCCCGCCGAGCCGCCGAGCCCGCTGGCGGCCCACCTCGCCGACCACCGCGCCTGGGCCGGCGACCACCCCGCCTCCCCCGCCGCCCTGCGCCGGGCGCTCGCCTTCTGGACCCGCCTGCACGGGGTGCTGTCGCTCGAACTCGCCGGGCACTTCACGGGGATGGGGCTCGACGTGGCGGAGCTGTACGCGGACGAGGTGCTCGCGGTCGGCCAAGCCGGACTGAGCTGACGGTCCGAGCGGGGCACCCGCCGGCCGGCCGGCGCGGTGGCCCCTCCCCCAACTGGGCATACTGACCGGCATGGTGAACATCATCGGCAGGATCCGCAGCATCTTCGGCCGGCGCAAGGACGGGTTCCGCCCCTTCCCGTTCATGCCGCCCGAGCCCCGGCCCGTCTACGGGCCGGACGGCCGGCAGATCAGCGAACTGCAGCCCGTCGTCTGGTACAAGGCCGTCGCCCGCACCCCGGACGGCTACCAGGTCAAACTCGCCAACGGCGAACTCGGGCTCCTGCGCGACACCGAGGGCCTGCGCCTCGAGCAGTGATAGCGGCGACGGCGGCGGCGAGCCGCGGGCGGACTCCTTCGTTGGCGGCGCTCGCGGAGGCGGGCATCTGAAATTCTGGTGACGAACCGTCACTTCGCCTCTGCAGGAGGTTTTCTAACGGTCAGTCACGCCAAGCTGCGGACTATATGGGGCCGTTGACGGGTGTTCACGAGCTGTGGCTCAATTGCGGGCGGGATGCGGACCGTGTTCGGAACTTCTTCTCGCCCAGGGAGGCCCCGCCCATGTCCAGCCCGTCCCGCAGCACCGTCGCCGTGCGCGCGTTACGCCGAAGGGCCGTCGCGTCGCTGGCCGCGCTCCTGGCGACCGCCGGGTTCGCCGCACTGCCGACCGCGCCGGCCCAGGCCGTGCCGCTCGCCCCGGCCGCCGCCGTCCAGCCCGCCACCACCCGGGCCTGCGCCGCGCCCGCGCCCGGCAGCGCCGCCTGCTTCGCCGTCCGGCGGACCGACGTCGCCCCGGCCGCCGCCCCCACCGGCTACGGTCCCGCCGACCTGCGCCAGGCCTACGCGCTGACCGCCGACAGCACCCGCACCGTCGCCATCGTCGACGCCTACGACGACCCCACCGCCGAGCAGGACCTCACCGCCTACCGCAGCCAGTACGGCCTGCCCGCCTGCTCCACCGCCAACGGCTGCTTCCACAAGGTGAACCAGACCGGCGCCGCCGCCCCGCTGCCGGCCGCCGACCCCGGCTGGGCCGGCGAGATCTCGTTGGACCTCGACATGGTCTCGGCGGTCTGCCCGCACTGCACGATCCTGCTGGTCGAGGCCAACGACAGCCTGCGGACCAGCCTCTACGCGGCCGAGGACTACGCCACCGGCCACGCCGGCTACGTCTCCAACAGCTGGGGCACGCCCGAGTACGCGGGCGAGACCGGCGACGACGCGCACTTCGACCGCCCGGGCGTGGCGATCACCGTCAGCACCGGCGACAGCGGCTACGGCACCGAGTACCCGGCCGCCTCTCCGCTGGTCACCGCCGTCGGCGGCACTACGCTGCAGCGCTCGGGCGGTGCGCGCGGCTGGACCGAGACGGCCTGGAGCGGCGCCGGTTCGGGCTGCTCGGCCTACGAGCCGCGCCCGGGCTTCCAGCAGTCGGTGGCCACCGGCTGCGCCGGGCGCGCCATCGCCGACGTCTCCGCCGTGGCCGACCCGGGCACCGGTGTCGCCGTCTACCAGACCTACGGCGCCTCCGGCTGGACGGAGTACGGCGGCACCAGCGTGGCCGCGCCGATCACCGCCGCCGTGTACGCGCTGGCCGGCCGGCCCGGCGCCGCCGACCGGCCCGCCGGCTACCCCTACGCCTACCCGGGCAAGCTCAACGACGTCACCGGCGGCGGCAACGGCAGCTGCGGCGGCTCGCCGCTCTGCGCCGCGGGCCCGGGCTGGGACGGCCCGACCGGCCTCGGCACTCCGGCGGGCACCCCGTCCTTCGCCGCCACCCGGCTGTGGCAGTTCGCCGTGGTGAACAGCGCCTGGGTGGCCACCGACGTGGCGGCCGGCGCGGGCGGCAGTGCCACCGGCACGCCCTCGTCGGACTCCGGCAGCACCTGGGTCCGAGGCGCCGACGGCCACCTGTGGCAGTACTTCCAGCAGAACGGCCAGTGGATCGCCTTCGACCTCACCGCGGCGACCGGCGTGGCCGTCTCCGGCGACCCGGTCGGCTCGGGCGGCGGCGTCTACGCCCGGGACACCAACGGCCATCTGGTGCAGTTCTACGTTTCCGGCAACGCCTGGGTGGCCTTCGACGTGACCGCGGCCACGGGTGCGGCGATCAGCGCCGGCCCGGCCGTGGACGGCGGCGTCGAGTACGCGCGCGGCGGCAACGGCGACCTGCTGCAGTTCTACGTGTCGAACGGCGCCTGGGTCGCCTTCGACGTCAGCGCCGCCACCGGCGTGCCGATCGCCGGCGCCCCGCAGAGCCAGGGTGGCACCGTCTACGCCCGCGACGCCGCGGGCCACCTGCGCCAGTTCTTCGTCTCGGGCGGCCGCTGGGTCTCCTTCGACGTCAGCGCGGCCACCGGTGCCGCCATCGCCGGTGACCCGACCGCCGGCGGCGCCGTGTACGCGCGCGGCAGCAACGGCGACCTGCTGCAGTTCTACGTCGCGAACGGCGCCTGGGTCGCCTTCGACGTCAGCGCCGCCACCGGCGTGCCGATCGCCGGCAACCCCGTCTCGCTGGGCGGTGCCCAGTACGCCCGCACCGCCGCGGGCCACCTGGTGCAGTTCTTCGTTTCCGGCGGGCGCTGGGTCTCCTTCGACGTCAGCGCGGCCACCGGAACCCCCGTCACCGGCGACCCGAACGGCTCGAGCTCGGCGATCTGGACCACCTGACGGACCGTGCGGGCCGGGCGCGGCCCGGCCCGCACGCTGACGCTTCGCCATATAGGCGTCTGCGTCTCCTTATGGGCGGGCGGTACCGTGCGGGCCCGACGGCACCCTGATGTGCTCGGCGGCAGCACCCGCGGGTTCGCGGCCGAACTGCCGGCCCAGGCCCTGCGGGAGGCGACCGTCAGGCGGCCCTGCGGGAGGAGCGGGCCGCCTGGCCGTCGCCGCGCCGGCGGGGTCAGCGCCGCAGCAGCTCGCGCAGCGCGGCGGTGACCAGCTCGGGCGCCTCCTCCGCCATGAAGTGCCCGCAGTCCACGGTGCTGTGGGCCAGGTCGGCCGCCCAGCCGGACCAGCGGGCCCGGGCGTCGAAGCCCAGGGCCGCTCCCCAGTCCTGCTGCAGGACGGTGACGGGCATGGCCAGCCGCCGGCCGGCCTCGCGGTCGGCCCGGTCGTGCTCGAGGTCGATGCCGGCCGAGGCGCGGTAGTCCGCGACGATGGAGGGCACCGCGGCGCGGCAGGCGGCCAGGTAGGCGGCGCGCACCTCGGGCGGCGTGCTCGCGGGGTCCGCCGACCAGAGGTCGAGGAAGTGCCCGAAGAACGCGTCCGGGGCGGCCGCGATCAGCTGCTCAGGCAGGCCGGGCGGCTGGGCCATCAGGTAGAGGTGGAACCCGACGGCCGCGCTGGTGCCGTGCATGACGTCCCACATGTCCAGGGTCGGCAGGACGTCCAGGCAGGCCAGGTGGGTGACGGCGCCCGGGTGGTCCAGGCCCGCGCGGAAGGCGACCAGGGCGCCGCGGTCGTGGCCGGCCAGCGCGAAGCGGTCGTGCCCGAGCGCCCGGGCGAGCGCGACGGTGTCGGCGGCCATGGTGCGCTTGGCGTAGGCGGTGCCGTCGGGGTCGGCGGGCTTGTCGCTGGCGCCGTAGCCGCGCAGGTCGGGGCAGATGACCGTGTGGTCGGCGGCGAGGTCGGCGGCCACCTGCCGCCACATCAGATGGGTCTGCGGGAAGCCGTGCAACAGCACGATCGGGGTGCCCGAGCCGCCGACGGCGGCGTGCAGGGCGACACCGTCGGCGACCAGGACGCGGCGCTGCTCGAAGCCGGGGATGGTCGGTGCGGGTGCCATGGCGGTGCCTGCTTTCGCTCGGTGGTGCGGTGGATCGGACGTGTCCCAGCCTGGTGGGCGCGAATCAGCAGCCGATCAGCGTCTACCGTGGCCGCAGCGGTCGGACGGTGAACAGGAAGAGTCGATGGAGCGGATCACCTTCGGGGTGCTCGGACCGGTCACGGCCTGGGACGCGGACGGCGGGGCGCTCGACCTGAAGGGGCCGCGGCACCGCGCCGTGCTGGCCCGGCTGATCCTGGCGCGCCGGCGCGTGGTGCCGCTCGCGCGACTGGTGGCCGACCTGTGGGAGGAGCCGGGTCCGGGGGCCACCGGCGCGGTGCAGACCTTCGTCGGCTCGCTGCGGCGGGTCCTGGAGCCGGACCGTCCGCCGCGGGCGCCGAGCCGGGTGCTGGTCACGGAGGGTCCCGGGTACGCGCTGCGGGTCGGACCGGAGGCGGTGGACGCCTGGCGTTTCGAGGCCGCCGTCGGCTCGGCCGCGAGCCTGCCGCCGGAGCGCGCGGTCGCGGAGCTGGCCGCCGCCCTGGAGCTGTGGCGCGGCCCGGCCTACGCCGGGTTCGCCGGGGCGGACTGGGCCCGGGCCGAGTGCGGGCGGCTGGACGGGCTGCGGCTGCACGCGGTCGAGGAGCAGGCGCGGGCCAGGCTCGGGTGCGGCCGGGCAGCGGAGGCGGCGGCCGATCTGGAGGGCCATCTGGAGGCCCATCCCCATCGGGAGGAGGCCTGGGGGCTGCTGGCCCTCGCGCTCTACCGGACCGGCCGGCAGGCGGACGCGCTGGCGGTGCTGCGCCGGGCCCGCGGGATGCTGGCGGAGCGGTTCGGCATCGACCCGGGGCCGGGGCTGCGGCGTCTGGAGGCCGATGTGCTGGCGCAGTCCCCCGGGCTCGACCTGCGGCCGGAGCCCGCGGACGCGGCCGACCGGCTCTGGTCGCGGGCGAGCGCGGCCTACGACCGCACCGTCGCGACCGGCTCCCGGGCCCGGCTGGAGTCGGTGGTGGGCCTGGTCCGCACCCTCGCGGTGACCGGCGGCGACGGCCTGCGCGAGGCCCAGCAGCACCGCTGGGCGGCGGTCGCCGCCGCCGAGGAGTACGGCGATCCGGAGCTGACCGCCCGGATCCTCGGCGCCTACGACGTGCCCGCGATCTGGACCCGCGCCGACGACCCCGGGCGGGCGCGCGAGCTCGCCGCCGCCGCGGAGCGGACCCTGGCCCGGCTGCCCGAGGCGCCCGGGACCGAGCCGGCCCGGGCCCGCCTGCTCACGACGGTCGCCCTGGAGCTGCGCGGCACCCGCTCCGGGCGCGGGCCGCGGGCGGCCCGGGAGGCCGAGCGGCTGGCCCGCCGGCTGGACGATCCCGCGCTGCTGGCGTTCGCGCTCAACGGCGTCTTCATGCAGTCCTGCTCCCGGGCCGGGCTCGCGCCCCGGCGCGACGCGATCGCCGCGGAGACCGTGGCCGTGGCCACCCGGCACGGGCTGGTGAACTACCGGGTGCTGGGCCACCTCATGGGGATGCAGGCCCGCGCCGCGCTCGCCGACTTCCCCGCGGCCGATGCGCACGCGGACGCCGTGGACGAGCTGGCGGAGCGTCACGAGCGGCCGCTCGCCAGCGTGTTCACCGCCTGGTACCGGGCGCTGCGGGCGGCGGCGACCGGGGCGGGCGCCGCCGCCGACGCCGGGTACCGGCGGGCCGCCTCGCTGCTGCCCGACGCGGGCATGCCCGGCCTCGAGCAGGGCCTGGTGGCACTGCTGGGCCTCACCCGCTCCCTGGCGGGCCGCCCGGGCGCGGCGGCCGAGGCTGCCGCCCGGCTTGATCCCGGTGCGGACTGGGGCCCGTACCTGCCGTGGGCCGAGCCGTTCCTGCTGCTCGGGGCCGACCGCCGCGCGCAGGCCTCGGCCGCCCTGCGCGCGCTGCCCGAGCCGCCCGCCGACCTGCTTCAGGAGGCGCTGACCTGTCTGGAGGCCGCCGCCGCGCTCGAACTCGGCGACCGCGAGGCGCGGTTGCGCGCCCGTGACCGGCTGGCGCCGGCCGCCGGCGAACTCGCGGGCGCGGGCAGCGGCCTGCTCACGCTCGGCCCGGCCGACCTGTGGCTCGCCGCGCTCGATGACGCCGGGCGGTGACGGGATGCGGCAGCCGGCCGGGTCCGGGGAGCGAGGGGGGAGGCTCCGCCGGGCCCGGCCGTGGGAAGGTCAGCAGTGCCCGAGCCAGGGCCCTGCTGCTCTGCTCGGCGGCCCTGGAGATGCCGTGGCGGGCCGCCGTGCCGGGAATGCTAGACCCGCCGGGCGGCTGTCACCAGGGCTGTGACCAGCGGATTTTTCGGCCGCGAACATGCCATCCCGGCAGGCGGACGCCGCCGCGGCGCCGACGGCCCCTCCCGCCCGTCTGAGGTGCCTGGCATCATCCGGTATGCGGTCCGTGGCAAGCGCGGGCGGCGTGAGGCGGGTGGGGATCCGATGGCTGACCGGGGGGCGGACGGGCCGGCGCGGCGGTGGCGGGGCTCCCGCGCCGCGCGCGCCCTGATCGTGCTGGCCGGACTGCCGCTGGTGGTCCTCGGCTTCCTGCTCTTCACCGGCGGCTACGAGGAGCGCGGCGGCTACCGCACCGCTCCGCTCTGCGGCACCCCGGCGCCGGGGCCGGACGCCGACTGCCTGCTGCGGGAGAGCGGCCGCGTCACCGGGAAGCAGGTGACCGATTCGGCCGAGGACGGCGTCGCCTACTACCTGGACGTCGCGCGCGGGACCGGCTCCGCCCGCAAGTTCGAGGTGGACGAGTACCTGTACCGCCACGTGGAGACCGGCAGCACCGTGGACCTGACGGTCTGGCAGAACATGGTGGTGCGGATCGCCCAGGGCGGGCACGAGGTGGGCACCACCGACCTGTCCTGGCACCTCTGGTTCGGCCTGGCGGCGGCCACGGCGGCGATCGCCGCGGGCACGGTGGTGACGGCCTTCGGGCTGCCCGGCCGGAACCCGGCGTTCCGGCACAGCGCGCCGCTGCTCTTCCTCGGCACGGCGATGGCGACGGCGATCGGCGCCGTCATCCTGGTGCTGGTGCAGTGGCCCTTCCCGGTGACGCTGGGCCTGGCCGCCGCGGCCTGGCTGGCCGCGGTGCCGACCGTCCGGTACCTGCACAGTTCGTTCGCTTAGGTCAGGGGTCCTGGCGGGCTCGTTCGGTGATGTTGCGGGCCATGCCGCCGAAGACCACCGCGTGGAAGGGGGCGACGGACCACCAGTAGGCGTGCCCGGCCAGGCCGTGCGGGTGGAAGAGGGCGCGCTGCCGGTAGCACGCCCGGTCGTCGCCCTCCGGGGTGACGGACAGTTCGAGCCAGGCCAGCCCCGGCAGCCGCATCTCGGCGCGCAGCCGGAGCAGCCGGCCCGGCTGGATCTCCTCCACCCGCCAGAAGTCGAGCGAGTCGCCGACCCGGAGCCGCACCGGGTCGCGCCGCCCGCGGCGCAGGCCGACGCCGCCGACCAGGCGGTCCAGCCAGCCGCGCAGGGCCCAGGCCAGCGGGAAGGAGTACCAGCCGTTGTCGCCGCCGATGCCTTCGACCACCCGCCAGACGGCGCCGGCGGGCGCGGCGACGGTGCGTTCCCGGACGTCCTGGTAGAGGCTGCCGCCGGCCCAGTCGGGGTCGGTGGGCAGCGGGTCGCTGGGGGCGCCGGGCAGGGAGGCGGAGGACCAGCGGGTGGCCACCTCGGCGTCCTTGATCCGGCGCAGCGCGAGGGTGACGGCCCGGTCGAAGCCGGTCAGGCCGTCCGGCGGGTCGGGCACCCAGCGGGCGATGTCGTGCTCGCCGCAGACCACCTCGTGGCGCAGCGACTCGACCAGCGGCCGGGCGATCGAGTTGGGCACCGGCGTGACCAGGCCGACCCAGTGGCCGGAGAGCCGGGGCGTGAGCACCGGGACGGGCAGGATGCAGCGCCGGCGCAGTCCGGCGATCCGGGCGTAGCGGTGCATCATCCGGATGTACGTCAGGACTTCGGGGCCGCCGATGTCGAAGGTGCGGTTGACCTCGGCGGGCAGCTCGGCGGCGCCCGCCAGGTAGCGCAGCACGTCGCGGACGGCGATCGGCTGGATCCGGGTGCCGACCCAGCGCGGCGTGACCATCACGGGCAGGCGCTCGGTGAGGTGGCGGAGCATTTCGAAGGAGGCGCTGCCGGAGCCGATGATCACGGCCGCGCGCAGTTCGGCGGTGGGGACGCCGCTGTCGCGCAGGATCCGGCCGACCTCGGCGCGGGAGCGCAGGTGGGGCGAGAGCTCGGCCTCGGGCACCCCGGCCGGGACCAGGCCGCCGAGGTAGACGATCCGGGTGACGCCGGCGGCCGCGGCGGCCGTTCCGAAGGCGCGGGCGGCCGCGCGGTCGGTGGCCTCGAAGCCCGGTCCGGTGCCGAGCGAGTGCACCAGGTAGTAGGCGGTGTCGATGCCCTCGAAGGCCTCCGCGAGGGTCTCGGGGCGGCTGACGTCGCCGGTGGCGACCGTGACCTGCGCCCGCCACGGCTGGTCGCGCAGCCGGCCGGGGTCGCGGGCCAGGCAGCGGACGGTGTAGCCGCGGGAGAGCAGTTCGGGCACCAGCCGGCCGCCGATGTAGCCACTGGCGCCGGTCACCAGGCAGTGCTTCGGTCCGGGGTGCGTGGTGTCCATGGTGGCTCCTCCTCAGGGCCGGCCCTGCCGGAACCGGGTGGTCAGCTCCTCGGGCGGCACGATCGGGGCCGGGTACTCGGGCGCGAGCAGCCAGGGGCGGTGGACGGCCGGGCCGGGGAGGTGGGCGAGTTCGGGCACCCAGCGGCGCACGTAGTCGCCGGCGGGGTCGTAGCGGTCGGCCTGGCGCAGCGGGTTGAGGGTGCGGTTGGGCCTGGTGTCGGTGCCCGTGCCCGCGGCCCACTGCCAGTTGAGCTGGTTGTTGGCCACGTCGCCGTCGACCAGCAGGGAGAGGAAGTGGGCGGCGCCGATCCGCCAGTCCAGGTGGAGGGTCTTGCTGAGGAAGCCGGCCGTCAGCAGCCGGGCGCGGTTGTGCATCCAGCCCTCGTGGGCGAGTTGGCGCATTCCGGCGTCGACGATCGGGTAGCCGGTGCGGCCCTGCCGCCAGGCCTCGGCCTCGTCCTCGTCCTCGTGCCACCGGTCTCCCCGGCCGCGGTAGTCCTGGCGGGCGGCGTCGGGGCGGGCGGCGAGGACCTGGTGGTGGAAGTCCCGCCAGGCGAGCTGCCGGACGAAGGCCTGCGCGCCCGCGCCGTCGTGGCGCAGGGCGTGCTCGGTGAGCTCGGTGGCCGAGAGGCAGCCGAAGTGCAGGTACGGGGAGAGCCGGGAGGTGGCGTCGGCGGCGAGGTCGTCGTGGATCTCCTCGTACCGGTCCACGCCCCAGGCCCGCCAGCGCTGCCGGGCCGCGGTCTCGCCGCCGCGCGGCAGGCCGGGCGAGAACGGGCCGTCGAAGACCAGGTGTTGGCTGCCGATGCCCTCGGGGGTGCGCAGCCTGCGGGGTGCGGGCAGCACGGTGCGGCGGGGTGTCTGCTGCCAGGCGCGGTGGTAGGGGGTGAAGACGGCGTAGTGGTCGCGGCCGGCCGGGGTGATCCGCCCGGGCGGCACCACGGTGAGCGAGGCGTCGTGGACCCGCAGGCGGTCGCCGAACACGGCTCGCAGCCGCGCCTCGCGGCGCTGGGCGAAGGCGCTGACGCCCGCGGCGACGTGCACGGAGCCGGCGCCGGCCTCAGCGGCGACCCGGGCCGCCTGCTCGGCGGGCTCGCCGCGCCGCACGGTCAGCCGCGAGCCGGCCCGGCGCAGCGAGGCGTCCAGGTCGGCGAGGCAGTCGGCGAGGAAGGCCAGCCGGTTGGGGACGGCGAAGCCGGCGGCCTCGATGGCCGGGTCGAGGACGAAGAGCGGCACGACCTCGTCGGCCGCGGTGGCGGCGGCGTGCAGCACGGGGTTGTCGTGCAGGCGCAGGTCCTGGGTGAACAGGGCGATGGTTGCGGTCACGGCTGGGGCCTCGCAGGTGGTGCGGTCGGGGTTCTCGGGTGTCGGCGGCGCGGCGGAGCGGGTGGGCCGCGCGGGTCGGGCGGTGCGCGGTGGTCATGAGGTGGGCACCTCCTCGACGGGCTTCGGGTCGGACCGGCACGAGCCCGGGCGGGGGTGGACGGGCAGTCCGCTGAGCCAGAGGCGGATGCCCTGGTAGCGGATGTGCGCGCTGACGGCCCAGGTGGCGAACGGGTGGGTGAGCACGGTGCGCAGCAGGGCGGCGGGGCTCGCCGGGCGTCCGGTGCCGTGGACGGTGGCGGTGAAGGCGCGGGTGCCCTCGCGGTCCAGGTGGACGGTCAGGCGCAGGCGCGGGCCGGGCTCGGGCAGCACCATCCGGTAGCGGCCGTCGAGCGGGAAGAAGGGCGAGACGGGGAACTCCTTGGCGCACTCGCCGCGGCCCCTGGGGTCGGGGGGCAGCAGGTAGCGGTACCGGCCGCCGTAGGTGTTGTGGACCTCGGCGACCGTGCAGAGCGGCCGCCCGGTCTCGTCGTGGCACCAGTAGACGGTCAGCGGGTTGAACAGGTGCCCGAGGGAGCGGGCCTGGGTGAGCATCAGCACCTGGCCGCGGCCGAGCCGCAGGCCCCGGTCGGCGAGCTGGCGGGCCAGCTCCTGGCGGACCGTCAGTGCCGGGGTGCGGGTGAGGGTGTGGTCGGGCGGCAGGAACCGGGCGAGCGGGCGCAGCGGCGCGGGCAGCACCGGCAGGCGGTCCAGGTCCACCAGCCACAGGTAGCCGCGGTGCCGGAAGGTCCGCCGGCGGGGCGCGGTGCGCACGTGCGTGGTGGTGGTGTCGTACAGGACCGCGCCCCAGGGCCCGGGCAGGGTGGTCACGGCGCGCTCACCCCCAGCAGGGCGTTGGCCGCGGCCAGGCCCGAGCGGCAGCCGTCCTCGTGGAACCCCCAGCCGTGGTAGGCGCCGGCGAAGGCGGTGCGGCCGGTGGTGAGTTCGGGCAGCCGACGCTGGGCGGCGACGCTCCGGGCGGTGTAGACGGGGTGCTCGTAGACGGTGCGGGAGAGCACCAGCTCCTCGGGGATCGGGGCGCGGCGGTCCTCGTTGAGGGTGACCAGGTAGTCCTCGGCGGTGTCCAGGCGCAGCAGGCGGTTGAGGTGGTAGCTGACCCGGACCCGGTCCGCGGGGGCGGTGCAGTGCGGCATCCGGTAGTTCCAGGATCCGCGGGCGGCGCGGGCGGCGGGCAGTACGGAGGAGTCGCGGTGCAGCACGGTGGGGTTGTGCGAGTAGCCGAAGGCGCCGAGGACGGCGCGCTCGGCGTCGGTCGGGTCGGCGAGCAGGCGCAGTGCCTGGTCGGCGTGGGTGGCGATGACCACCGCGTCGGCCTCGGTGCGGCGGCCGTCGTCGGTGCGGAGGGTGACGCCGTCCGGGTGGCGGTGCACGGCGCGCACGGGGGTGGCCCGGTGGACGGCGGTCAGCCGCTCGGCGATCCGCTCGACGTAGCCGCGCGAGCCGCCGATGACGGTGCGCCAGGTCGGCGAGCCGGTCACGGCCAGCATTCCGTGGTTGTCGAGGAAGGCGAAGAGGTGGCGGGCCGGGTAGTCGCCCGCCAGGTCGGGGGCGCAGGACCAGACGGCGGCGACGACCGGGGTCATGAAGTGGTGCACGAAGTAGGGCCCGAAGCCCTCGGCGGCGAGGAACTCCCGCAGGCTCGGATCGCCCGCGCCGGGGTCGGCGAGCAGGCGGCGGGCGCGCCGGTGGAAGCGGGGCACCTCGGCGAGCATCCGCAGGTACCGGCCGCGGAGCAGGACGTCGGGCCGGGCGAGCAGGCCGGCCGGTCCGCGGGCACCGGCGTACTCCAGGCCGCAGCCGTCACAGCGAACCGACATGCTCATCTCGCTGTCCTGGGTGCGGATACCGAGTTCGGTGAACAGTCTGACCAGGTGGGGGTAGGTTCGTTCATTGTGCACCAGGAAGCCGGTGTCCAGGGCGAGAGTGCGTCCGTCCGGGTCGGCGGCATCCTGGGTGTGGGCGTGGCCGCCGAGCCGCCCGTCCGCCTCGAACAGCTCGACCGCCAGCCCGGCGCGGGACAGCTCGTGGGCCGCGGTGAGCCCGGCGACGCCGGAGCCCACCACCGCCACCCGGCGCGGCACCGCTCCCCCGGCGGCGGGGCGGGTGCTGGTGGTGTCGAACGTCGTCACGGGGGCCCTCCCGACAGGGCCGCGGTGCGGCCCGCACTGTCCTTGCACCTGATCTTCGGAGCCCGCGGCCGGGTGGATTGGATCCGTCTCTCAGCCGGTCACCGAGCGTTCGAGCAGGTCGACGGCGGCCGCGAGGGTGTGGGGGCTGGCGGTGCCGGCCGGTGGCCCGGTGCGGCCCCAGCCCGGGCCGGCGGCGACGACGAGCGCGCCGCCGCGCGCGCCGCGCGGGCCCCAACTGCTGGCGCCGACCCGGCCGATCAGCTCGCGGTCCGCGCTGCGCGGGTCCTGCGACCAGACCATCACGGCCCCCGGCCCCAGCCGGTGCACGGCGTCGAGCAGCGCCCGGGGCGGGACGGCCGCGCCCAGCATCCGGAACGGGAGCCCGCGTTCGGCCAGCGCGGCGGCGGTGGCCTCGATCGGGAGGGTGTGCTGTTCGGCGGGCGTCGCGGCCAGCAGGACGGGCGGCGCGGACCGGGTCGCGGACGGGGCGACCGCCGCGCCGCGCAGGACGGTGGAGACGTGCCAGGAGAGCAGGTGCTCGACCTCCACGTACTGCTCGCCGTCCACGGCCCACTTGCGGCCGACGGCGCGCAGCGCGGGCATCATGACCTCCGTCCAGGCCTCGACCACTCCGAGCGCGTCGACCGCCTCGCGCAGGATCCGGGTCACCTCCGGCGCATCGAGCCGCACCGCCGCCCGGGCCAGGCCGCGGCATTCGGGGCGCACCGTGCCGACCCGCAGGACGCGGCTGCCGCCGGGGCCCCGCTGCTCGCCGCCCTCGGCCTCCGCTTCCGTCCCCGGGGCGGGGTCTCGCTCCGCCAGGGCGGCTCGGGCGGCTTCGCGCGGCGGCACCCCGCGGGCGGTCAGGCGGCACATCGCCTCCAGCACGGCGATGTCCTGGCTGCTCCAGCGGCGGTGGTGGCCGGCCTCCCGGTGGGCGGGGCCGATGCCGTAGCGCCGCTCCCAGGAGCGGACCGTGGTCGCGGAGACGCCGAGCCGCCGGGCCACGCTGCCCGTGGGCAGGCCCGGCTCGGGGGTGGGGGCGGGCTCACTGCCGGCGGGAAAGGTCACCGTGCTGCGCTCCTCCCTGCGGCGAACCGCCACGGCGATGGGGCCCCAGCGAACCACATGCCGGCCGCCGGCCCTGCCCGCCGCGAGCGGCGTGGTCGGGCGAGGCGGCCAGCGCGGCGCAGGCCAAGCGGGCCGCGTACCCCGAGCCCCCTCACCGCCGCACCCCCGCCGCGCGGAGCGGTACCGCGCCGCGCGGCACCGCCCTCGCCGACGGCCGGTCGCCGACCGTCGTGATCGCCGCCCGCAGCCGGAGCAGCCCGTCGCGGATCCGCGTCTTGACCGTCCCCAGCGGCAGGCCCAGCCGGTGGGCGATCTCCCGCTGCGTGTAGCCGCCGTAGTACGCCAGCACCAGCGCCTCCCGCTGGGCCGTGCTCAGGCGGGCGAGCGCGGACCGGACCCGCTGCCCGTCGAGCGCCCGGACCGCCTGCTCCTCGGGCGGTTCGCTCGGCACCTGCTCCCGGCAGCCGGCGCGGTGGTCGCGTTCGGCGGAGGCCTGGGCGGCACGCACCCGGTCGACCGCCCGGTGGTGCGCCATGGTCAGCACCCAGGTGAGCACCGATCCGCGCTCGGGCCGGTAGGCGGCGGCCGTCCGCCAGACCTCCAGCAGCACTTCCTGCGTGACCTCCTCGGCGTGCGCCCGGCTGCGCAGCATGCGCAGCGCTTCGGCGTACACCGGTCCGGCGACCCGGCGGTACAGCAGTTCGAAGGCGCCGTCGTCACCGCGGGCCGAGAGCTGGAGCAGACGGCACAGCTCCGCGGCCATCGGGGCGGGCTGGGTCTTCGGTGCGGGAGTCACCCCCTCACGGTGCAGCGATTCGGCTCGGGAAGCCCAGTTGAAGCGTTTGTGCAGCGTTTCGGCGCGAGACCCCGGCCCGCCCCGCGATCACCCCGCGGCCGCCAGGACGAGCTCACGGGCCGTGCCGCGTAGCCAGTGGTGGGCGGGGTCGGCCTCGTGGCGCGGGTGCCAGGCCATGGCGAAGGGGAGGGCGGGAAGGGTCAGCGGGATCGGGAAGGTGGCCAGGCCGAGGGCGCGGGCGAGGGGGATGTTCTGCAGCGGGGCCAGCCCGACCAGATCGGTCTCGCGCAGCACGAAGAGCGAGGAGGTGAGCGAGCCGACGGTGGCCGCGACGGTGCGGGTCAGGCCCAGTTCCCGAAGGGCGTGGTCGACCGGGCCCTGCATCCGGCCGCGGCGGGAGACGGCCAGGTGTTCGGCGGCGGCGAAGCGCTCCGGGGTGACGGGCTCGCGGAGCAGGGGGTGGCCGGACCGGACCACGCCGACCATGCGCTCGTCGAGCAGGTGCTCGACCCGGATCTCCGGCTGGCGGCTGTCGATCACGCCGATCTCCAGGTCGGCCACGCCCTCGCGCAGCACCGGTTCGTCCAGGTGGCTCTCGATCAGGAACCGCAGCCGCACGCCGGGCGCCTCCGCGCGGATCCGGGCCAGCAGCGGCGGCCCGAGGGTGGCTGACAGGCCGTCATAGGCGATCACAGTGAAGGTCCGCACCACGGTGCGCAGGTCGGGTCGACCGGCGGTCAGGAAGAGCGCGCGGGCCCGCTCCACCACGTCGCGGACCTCGGCGTGGATGGCCAGGGCACGCGGGGTGGGCACCAGGGTCCGGCCGGCCCGGACCAGCACCGGGTCGCCGAGCGCCTTGCGGATCCGGCCCAGGGTGCGGCTCATGGCGGGTTCGGAGAGGTGCAGCCGGGCGGCGGCGCCGCGCACGCTCGACTCCTCGATCAGCACGTCGAGGGCGAGCAGCAGATTGAGGTCGAGGCTGGATTGCGTCACACGCAACGTCTCCCTGCAGAACATGCACTGGCCGATGGGTCAGCCCTCACCCTACGGTGAAAGTCGATCCCACCGACTTCCGCTCCGAGGAGAGCCGTGACCAGTCATGCCCAGGCACCTGCCGCCGCGCCCGGAACCGCCGATGGCGGCGGTCCGGCCGCCCCGCCCGGCCTGTCCCGCACCGTGCTCCTGCTGCTCTGCACCTGCGTGGGGCTGGCGCAGAGCATGGTCGCGGCCGTCAACCTGCTGATCCCCCGGCTCGCCGCCTCGCCACTGCATCCGACGCCGGGTCAGCTGCTCTGGGCGGTGGACGCCTATGTGATCGTCTTCGCCGGACTGCTCATCCCCGCCGGCGCGTTCGGCGACCGGTACGGCCGCAAGGGCGCGCTGCTCGCCGGTCTCGGCGTGCTGGCGCTGGGCGCCGCGCTGAGCGGTGCCGCACCGGGTATGGGGCTGGTGATCGCCGGACGGGCGCTCTGCGGGGCCGGGGCGGCGCTGGTGATGCCCGCCACCATGGCCCTGGTGGTGCAGCTGGCCGGTCCGGCGGGCCGGGCCCAGGCGCTGGCGGCCTGGACCCTGGCGCTCGGCCTGGGTGGCCTGGCGGGCAATGTGGTCGGCGGCCTGACGGCCCAACTGCTCTCCTGGCGCGCGCTCTTCGTGCTGGTGACGGTGCTCGCGGCAGCGCTGGCCGGGCTGGTCGCGCGCGGGCTGCCGCGGACGGCGCGCAACCCTCAGGTGCGGCTGGACCCGCTCGGCTCGGTGCTGCTCACGGCCGCCGTGCTGGCGGTGGTGGACGGCCTCGTCGAAGGCCCGCACCACGGGTGGGGCAGCCCGCGGGTGCTGGGCGCCTTCGGCCTCGGGGTGCTGCTGGCCGCCGCCTTCCTGCGGCATGCGCTGCGCTCGCCGCACCCGCTCTTCGACCCCCGGCTGTTCCGCTCGCCCCGGCTGCGGGCCGGAGTGCTGGGCACGGCGCTGAGCTTCTTCGGCCTCTTCGCCCTCTTCTTCGTCAACTCCCAGTACCTGCAGTACGCCAAGGGCTACTCGACGGCGCTCGCCGGGCTGGCGATCGGTCCGGTCACGATCGGCATGATCCTGGTCCCGCGGCTGGCCGCCCGGCTGGTGCCGCGCACCGGACCGGGGCCGCTGGCGGTCTCCGGGCTGGCCCTGATCGGCCTGGGCCTGCTGTTGGTCGGCACCGCCGACCAGCACACCCCCTACCCGGTCTACGCGCTCTGGCTGCTGCTTCTCTCCGTCGGCACCGGCCTCTGCCTGCCGACCCTGACCATCACCGTGGTCGCCGAACTCCCGGTGCGCCAGGCGGGGGTGGGCTCCGGACTGAACACGGCGGCGCGCGAGGTCGGGGCCGCGCTCGGGGTCGCGGTGATCGGCTCGGTGCTGGCCGCGCGCGGCGCCGGAGTGCCGCGCACGGCCGAGCAGTTGGCCCGGTTCAGCAGCAGCATGGACCTGGGCCTGCGGGTGGTGGCCGGTGTGCTGCTGCTCGGCACGTGGGCGGTGGCGATGGGCTACCGCCACCGTGGCCGGCCCGGTGCTTCCGTTCCAGCGGGGTCACGGTGATCGCCCGGACCCCGGTGGTCCGGGCACCCTCCGGGATCCGCTGTAGGCCGCCGATTTGCGCTTCGCGGTGATTAGCCGGCGCCGGGGCGGTTAGACGAGCGGGCAGATCGTGGTCGTCGACATCGAAGGAGGCCCCTGATGGCGGACCTGTCCCGTTTGCCCGGTGCTCTGGTGTACCGCTGGGAGTGGCAGTTGCGCGGCCGGTGCCGCGAAGCCGACAGCACGCTCTTCTTCCACCCCTTGGGCGAGCGGGGTCCCGCCGCCCAGGCCCGCGAGGAGGCGGCCAAGGCGGTCTGCGCCGAGTGCCCGGTGCGGATAGAGTGCCGCCGCCACGCGCTGCAGGCCCGCGAGGCGTACGGCGTGTGGGGCGGACTCACCGAGGACGACCGGCATCGGCTGCTGACCCGCCGTCGGAGCCCCGTGCTGAGCTGACCGGCTGTCAGAGCCGCAGCAGTGCGCGGGCGTTGTCGGAGCCGATCCGGTGCTTGACCTCCTCCGGGAGGTCGGCCTGTTCCAGGGCGGCTACCGCGGCGCCGGTCCTCTCGTAGGGGTAGTCGACGGCGAAGAGCACCGCCTCCGGGCCGAGCACGTGCACCAGCGCCTCGATCGCGGCCGGGGCGAGGATGCCGCTGGTGGTGGCCAGCACATTGCTGCCGAAGTACTGCGAGGGGCTGCGCAGCAGCGGGGCCGGGGTGCTGAGCGTGGCGTAGCGGGAGTCGAAGCGGGAGAGCTGGAAGGGCAGGAACTCCCCCGCGTGGCCGAGGATCATCCGGGCCCGCGGGTGGCGGTCGAAGACGCCGGAGAGCACGATCCGCATGGCGTGCCCGCCCGTGGTGGCCTGCCAGCTCCACAGTGCGCCGTCCATCTCGGGGTGGCCGGAGAGCACGTGCCAGGAGTCGGCGGGCGGCATGCCCGGGTGCAGGTAGAGCGGCACGTCCAGGTCGACCAGGGTGGCCCAGACCGGGTCGAAGGCGGGGTCGTCGAGGTACCGGCCCTGGATGTGGTCGTTGACCAGGACGCCCTTGAAGCCCAGCTCCCCCACCGCGCGCCGGAGTTCGGCGACGGCGGCGGCCGGGTCCTGGAGCGGGAGCGCGGCGAAGGCGGCGAACCGGTCCGGGTGCGCGGCGACGATCGCGGCCAGCGAGTCGTTGACGTAGCCGGCGTTGGCCACCGCGCGCGCCGGGTCCGGGTCCGCCTCGATGCCGGGGACGGTCAGCGACAGCACCTGCATGGCGATGCCGTTGGCGTCCATGTCCGGCAGCCGCAGCTCGGTGACGTCCGGCAGCCGCCGGACCACGTCGGCGACGAAGGCCGGGTCCATCCCGCTCGGGACCGGGAACGGAGGGCGGCGTTCGGCGAGGCCGGGGATGGCGATGGCCTCCTCGATCGCGATGTAGCCCGCCATCACGCCGCACCCGCCATCGGGACGAGGATGCCGGCGCCGGCCGCCGGCCGCTCGGCCTCGTCCAGCATCAGCGCCGCGACGGTGGCACGGGAGGCGTGCGGCGGCAGCAGCGGTTTGGGGTACTGCGCCAGCGGGACGTTGCGGCGGGCCGCGCTGACCTCGCCCACCCACATGTCGGGCGCGTGGAAGACGGTGGCCCCGCCGGCCAGCACGATCGCGTCGGCCGCGCCCTTCTCCGCCAGCTCCTTGCCGACGAACAGCCTCATGACGCCCTGGTAGATCCCTCCGCCGGCGCCGGTGGAGGCTCCCGAGCCCAGCGCGCCCAGCCAGAGCGTGCGGACCGGCAGCCCGGCCAGCAGCCGCGCACCCGCCAGCAGGGTGCCCGGGCCGTCGCCCTTGCCGATGCCGAGCGCGGAGACCAGCACGTCCACGTCGCCCAGCTCCGGGAACGACTGCGGCCTGGTCACGTCCGCCTGCCGCACCTCGACCCGGCCCGGCGCGGGCTGGGCGTACTGCTCCGGGCGGCGGACCAGGGCGACCACCTGGTGGCCGCGTTCGAGTGCCTGTGTCACGACCAGGCGGCCGACCCGGCCGGTCGCGCCGAGGACTGCGATGCGCATGGCGACTCCTTAACTGAACAGGTGTTGGTTACTTGAGTGAACACCTGTTGGTTATGGGTGTCAAGGCGCTCCGCCAGGGCGGACGGGCGCCGAAAGGTAAGGTGATCGACTGTCGCCGACAGGGAGGATCCGGGAATGGGCGGTGAGGAGGCCCCGCGCCGCCGGCGCAACCCCCGCGGGCAGGGGCAGGTGCTCAAGGCCGAACTGGTGGCGGCCGCGGCCCACCTATTGGCCACCCTCGACCAGCCCGAGACGCTGACCCTGCGTCAGGTCGCCCGCGAGGTCGGGGTCGCGCCCGCCAGCATCTACAGCCACTTCCCCGACCTCGGATCACTGGTCCAGCACGTGCTGCGCCTGCGCTACGCCGAGCTGGCCCGCCTGATGGACGAAGCGGCGGCCCCGGCCGCCGACCCGCTGGACGACCTGGTCGGCCGCTGCGCCGCCTACGTGCGCTGGGGCGTCGAGCACCCCGGCGAGTACCGCACGCTCTTCGGCGGCCGCATGCCCGCCGACCTCGCACTGCTCCAGGACCACGGCGCCGGCGAGGCGCTGCTGGGCTCCGTCATCGCCTCCCTCGCCGCCGCCAAGAAGCGCACCGGCGAGCAGTCCGACCCCGCCCGGCAGTGGCAGGACGGCCTGCTGCTCTGGACCGCGCTGCACGGCCTGGTGGTGCTCTACAACGACCACGGCGAGCTTCCCTGGCCCCCGCTGGACGCGCTGATCGCCGATCTCCTCGGCCTGCACACGGGCGAGCCCGCGGCGGAGGTCGCGGCGCGGCTCCAAGCGGGGTGACCACCCGGCACGGCGGCCTCGGCAGTGTGGGTGTCCCAGTGTCTCGGGCGGCCCCCGGTCGGGCCGCGCCGGGCCGACCGTCCCGCGGGCGCCGACCGGTCCGCGACCGGATCGGCGGAACTCCACTCCCCCGGGTGGCGCGGGCGCACAGAGCGGTGCCCCCGGCGGGAGGCCGGGGGCACCGTTGACGGGCCGGGTCAGGCGGACCGGGGGCCGTCCAGGACGACGGCCATCTGTCCGTAGGTGTTGTAGCCGGAGTCGAAGTCGTCGGCCGCGAGGGAGTACTGGCCGGCGTAGGGGTCGTTGATGCTGACCGAGTCGTCCGTGTAGTCCGTGACGACCACGGCGTGTTCACCCGGGCCCGCGTACGGGACGGACTGGCCGTCGTAGGCGGTGTAGTAGTCGGCGGGGCGGTTCTGCCACTGGAAGTCGGTCCAGATGACCGCGGCGTTGCCGTTGGCCAGGTAGGAGCGCAGGTCGTCCGGGGAGATGCCCTGGCCGGCGTTGACCACCGTCAGGCCGTAGGCCTGGGCAGCGGAGGCTACTGGCGGGTAGTACACGCCGTAGCCGGTTCCGGCGCTCTCCGAGCCGTCCGGGTCGCCGACGAAGGCCGCGAACGGGTCGCCGGAGAGCGGCCCGTCGTGGCCGAACTCGTAGTGCTCGCGGTCGACGCCGATCTGCGCGAGGACGTCCTCGTCGCTGGCGTCGACGCCGTAGCCGGCCAGGACCATGCGCAGGGCGCTGGCCTCGCAGTCGTCGTTCAGCTGCTGCGAGTACTCGGGGATCGGGACGGCGGTGGCGGCGCTGGCCGCTCCGGTGGGGACGAGGGTCAGCACCGTCCCGGCGAGGAACAGGAGCGAGCCCTTGACCAGCCGTCCGGATATCGCGTTTTCGCTCATGGCCCCGAACCTAGGCGGCTCCCCGCGGCCGTGCAGCGGACGTCCGCCCAACGGGTGAGCACGGGGAGTGGCCGTCGGGCGGATCCGGGGCCGCGCGGGCTGCCGTCAGTTGCTGCCCGCCTGGGCAGCGGAGCGTTCAACGTGGTTGCAGCGGAGGCCGCCGGGGCGGAGGGGCGGGTCCGGGGCGGACGGGAATGGGCCGGCGGTCCGGCCGGTTGCAGTTCTGGGCAAGGAAGTTGACGACCAGTCGGATCGATGGGAGCGGGGACGCGTGGAACTGGGTGTGTACGGGCTGAGCGCCAAGGCGGTGCTGGGGCCGGCCGAGACGGCGCGGCTGGCCCGGCGGGCGGAGGAGCTGGGGTACCGGTCCTGGTGGGTGGGCGACCATGTGGTGCTGCCCAGCCCGCGGGTGCCCGAGTCGCCGATGGCGCCCACCGATCCGATCCTCGACCCGCTGGTGCACCTGTCGTACGTGGCGGCGCTGACCGAGCGGATGGAGCTGGGCACCGGAATCCTGATCCTCCCGCAGCGCAACCCGCTGGTGCTGGCCAAGCAGGTGGCGAGCCTGGACGTGCTGTCCGGGGGCCGGGTGCTGCTCGGCGTGGCGCCCGGCTACCTGGAGGGCGAGCTGGCCGCGCTGGGGGTGCGGCTGAGCGAGCGGGCCGGCCGGACCGACGAGTACCTGGCGGCGATGCGGCAGCTGTGGACGGCGGCGGAGCCGGAGTTCCACGGGCGGTACGCCGACTTCGCGGGCGTGGACGCCCACCCCCGGCCGGTGCGGCCGGGCGGGCCGCGGGTGGTGGTCGGCGGGCACAGCCCGGCGGCGTACCGGCGGGCGGTGCGGTCGGGGCACGGGTGGATCGGGGTCGGCGGGTCGCCGGCGGACCTGGCCGGGCACCTGGAGGGGCTGCGGAAGGCGGCGGCCGAGGTGGCGCGGCCGGCCGGGCTGGGCCGCCTGGAGATCACCTTCCTGCAGGTCGATCCGGTCGAGGTGGACGCGCCGAGCGCGCTGCGGTACGCGGAGTCGGGCGTGGACCGGCTGCTGGTGTACCCGCTGCCGCTGGAGGACGCCGCGGCGGTGGAGGAGTTCCTGGAGCGGCACGCGGGGCTGCTGCGCCACCTGGGCGGATAGCCTCCCGATCGGTCGTGGGCGACGTTGCGGGCGGGCGGTTTCGCGCTGCCCGCGACGGGGATCGTGAGCGCTGCGGGGGTGGCGACCGGGAGGGGTTGGCGTGGAGAGACGCTGGTTGGTGACCGGGTGTTCGTCCGGGCTCGGGCGGGCGCTGGCGGTGGCGGCCGCGCGGGCGGGTGACCGGGTGGCGGCCACCGCCCGCAAGCCCGCCGCGCTGGAGGGGCTGGTGCGGGAGTGGCCCGGGCGGATCACGCCGGTGGCCCTGGACCTGCGCGATGCCGGGCAGTGCGAGGAGGCGGTGCGGACGGCCGTCGAGCGGCTGGGCGGGATCGACGTGCTGGTCAACAACGCCGGCTCGGGGCTCTTCGGTGCGGTGGAGGAGGTCACCGACGAGGAGCTGCGCGAGCAGTTGGAGGTGCTGCTGGTCGGCCCGTGGCGGCTGGCCCGGCTGGTCCTGCCGCTGATGCGGGCGCAGCGGTCCGGGCACATCGTCAACGTCTCCTCGCTGGCCGGCCGGGTGGCGGTACCGGGCCTGGGCGCCTACGTCACCGGCAAGTTCGCGCTCGAGGGCATGAGCCAGGTGCTGCAGGGCGAGGTGGCCGGGCACGGGGTGCGGGTCACCGTGGTGGAGCCGGGCGGGTTCGCCACCGGCTACGGCACGGCACTGGCGGAGGCCGCGCACCGGCTCCCCGCGTACCAGGAGTCGACCGCCGCGATGCTGGGCGGGTTCCGGACGATGGCCGACAACCCGGGGCTCGGGCGGCCGGAGGACTTCGCCGAGGCGGTGCTGCGGCTGGTGCGGGCGGAGCCGGGCGGGCCGCTGCGGGTGCCGGTGGGGGCGGACGCGTTCGCCTGGCTGGAGGCGGCCGAGCGGGCGGCGGCCGAGGAGCTGGCGGCGGCGCGTGCGCTGGTCGCCGGGGACGCGCAGCACTAGAGCCGGTCGAACGCGCCGGTCACAGCTCCTACGGGCCTGACCCGCGGGGCGGGAAACCGCCCGAGCGGCGTCAGGCGGCGATCGGACGCAGCACCGCGTAGTACGCGAACGGCGGACCGTACAGCCGGGCCACCCGCAGTCCGGCTCCCTCCGCCAGGCTGATCAGCGAGGACGGCCGGATCTGGTGCCGGTCGAAGAACTCGCCGACCACCAGCCGCCCGAACGGCTTCAGCACTCGGCGCAGCTCGGCCAGCGTGCGCGCCGGATCCGGGATCTCGCCCAACGCCGTCACCAGGTAAGCCGCATCGAACGTGCCGTCCGCGAACTCGAGTTCATGGGCGTCGGCGCAGTTCGGCACGATGGTGCCGATGCCCTGCTCCTTGGCCCGGCGGCTCACGTGGTCGAGCATCTCCTGCTGGATGTCCACGATGTCCAGCTGGCCGTCCGGGCCCAGCTGCGGTGCGACGTGCAGCGACTGCAGGCCGGTTCCGGGACCGATCTCCAGGATCCGCTCGCCCTCCCGGGCCTGAAGCACCTGGTCCAGGCGCTTCAGGGTCAGGAACGGCAGCGGCAGGTCGAGCAGCCAGCGCTGGGAGTACGGGTACGGCGCGGAGTCGGTGAACCACCAGGTGGCGACGGCGGCGGCAGCGCCCGCGCCGATCAATGCCCGCGAATGCCTCATAAGTTCCTCCTCGAATATCCGATGTGGGCCATCAGGTCGCGCTCTCTTCCGCTCAGCGGCCCGGCCGAGGGAAGGTCCGGGTCGCGAGCACCGCGCAGGCCGCGGCCAGCGGCAGCTCGGCGAAGACCGCCATCAGCACCGCCAGCTCGAAGTCCGCACCCCGGGCAGCCGTCATGGTGTCGAACCAGGCGTCGACCAGCAGCAGCACCGAGGTCGCGGCGGAGGTCAGGCAGGCCCGGCAGTCGCCGCACCTGAGGAGCAGTCCGGTGGAGAGCAGGCCGAGCGCCTCGAAGCCGTCCAGACCCGTCCACACCCAGGCCCAGTGCGAGGCCTGAGCGGTGGCCGGCAGCCCGGTGTACAGGAAGGCCAGCCAGGGAATCATCGCCAGCCCGAGCACGGTGAGAACCGTGGCCGCCCGCAGGCGGAGCGGATGAACGCCGGTCAGCTGACTGCTCGCCATGACGCCTGGCTCCCTCCCGTGCCCGCCCCTCGGGCACGCCACCAGCATGTCGTTCGCGCGCGCCCGAGGCAGTAGCGCTCCTACCCGACTTGATGGTGGTGCCAGGTACACCTCCAGCGGCCGGGTGCCGGGGCTGGCCCGAACGGCCGGGTGCTGCACGCCCCGCACCCGGGAGCGGTGGTGCGGATCATGCCGCCGGACGCGATCCGGATCACCACGATCAGGCGGGTGTGACGGGCGGGTAGACCGAGTCGAGCAGGTCGTGGACGAAGCCGTCGAGGTCGTCCAGCCCGGACAGCTCCAGGGCCTGCGGCCCGCCGCTGAGCAGGTGGGCGATGGCGGCGTGCAGCGCGAGGGTGACGGTGGCGGCGCGTTCGGGGGTGACGGGTAGTCCGGCCGCGCGCTGGGCGTGTTCGAAGCCCTGGAAGTCGGCGGCGGCGATCGGGTCGAGGATGTCGGCGAGCCAGGTCCGGCGGGCCGCTTCGAGCCGGAGCTCCTCGAAGGCGAGCATCCGGTCGCGGCCGGGACCGGCCACGTTCGTCAGCAGTCCGCCGATCAGCGCGGCCAGGCCGGCCCGGTCGACGGGTGCGGCGCCGCCGGCCGTCAGCTCGGCGGTGACCCGGTGGTACTGCTCGACGATCCGTTCGGCGGCCCCGCGCAGCAGGGCGTCCCTGGTCGGGTAGTAGTTCTTCGCCGTGCCGGCGGGCAGCCCGGCGGCGGTGTCGACGGCCCGGTGCGTCAGGCCGCGTCCGCCCGCGGCGGCCAGCACCTGGATCGCCGCGTCGCGCAGCAGATCGCGGCGGTTCCCACTCACCGTCAGCTCTCCTCTCCGGTTGGTGCGTTGCCCAGACTACCCCAGGCGTGGTACCACAGCTGTGGTGGCCTCGGAGACACACCTTGGGGGTGGCGTGATGGCTGGAACGGCCGTAGTGGTGGGCGCGGGCGTCGGGGGGCTGGCGACCGCGATCGGGCTGCGCCGGGCGGGCTGGCAGGTGACGGTGCTGGAGCGCCGCACCGCGCTGGAGCGGTACGGCACCGCCTTCGCCCTGCACCCGGCCGCGCAGGACGCGCTGGACCGGCTCGGCGTCGGCGCGGCGGTGCGCGAGCGGGCGGTGCCCTACCGGTCGGCGCAGGTGCGCACGCCCGGCGGGCGGGTGCTGGCGCAGCTGCCGCTGGAGCGGCTGGAGCGCAAGACCGGCCGGCCCGAACTGCTGGTCTCGCGGCCCTACTTGATCGAGGTGCTGCTGGCGGCGCTGGCGGACGTGCCGCTGGAGCTCGGCCAGACCGTCGCCGACCCGGCGGAGCTGTCGGCCGGGCACGACCTGCTGGTCGGGGCGGACGGCCTGCGCAGCGCCGTCCGGGCCGGCTGCTTCGGCGGGCGCAGCGGGCCGCGGACGACGGGCTCGGTGGCCTGGATCGGCATCGCCGACTTCGAGAGCGAGCTGCACGGCGAGACCTGGGGTCCGGGCCGCTTCTTCGGCCTCACCCCCGTCGAGCCGGGCCGCACCAACTGGTACGCGGCCGTGCCGCAGGGCACCACGGCCGAGGCGCTGCCCGGGCTCTTCGAGGGCTGGCACGACCCTATCCCGCGGATCCTCGACGGGACGGACCCGGCCGGCTGGCTCCGCTACGAGATGCGGCACCTCTTCCCGGCGCTGCCGAGCTTCGTGCACGGCGGGCGGGTGGCGCTGGTCGGCGACGCGGCGCACGCGATGACCCCGAACCTGGGCCAGGGCGCCTGCACGGCGCTGCTGGACGCGGAGGCGCTGACCCGCCACGTGGCCTCCGCCGGCCAGGACGGCCTGCCGGGGGCGCTGCTCGCCTACGACCGCGAGCGCCGCCGCAGCGCCCAGCGGGTGGCCTTCGCCTCGCGCAGCCTGCACCGCTTCGTCGCCACCGAGCGCACCTGGCTGCGCGACACGGTGGCGCGGCTGCTGCCGTCCTGACCGGGCCTCAGGCCGTCACGGCGTCAGCTGCTCGGCGACCAGGGCGGCGAACTCCTCCGGGCCGAGGATCCGGATTCCCAGCTCCTCCGCCTTGACCCGCTTGGAGCCGGCCTTCTCCCCCGCCACCAGCAGGGTGGTCTTCTTCGACACCGAGCCGGAGGCCTTGCCGCCGGCCCGCTCGATGAGCTCGTTCATCTCGTTGCGGGAGAGCGCGGCCAGTGCGCCGGTCATGCTGCCGGTGACCACCACGGCCTCGCCGGCCAGCGGGCCGCCGGCCTCCTCGGGCAGGTCGGCGACGGCGGCGGTCGGCTCGGTGACGGCGGTGCCGACCTGCTGGGCGATCAGTTTGTCGATCAGCGGGCCGAGTTCGGCGAGCTCGGCGACGATCACCCGGGCCTTGTCCGCGCCGATGCCGGCCACTTGGGCCAGGGCCTCGGCGTCGGCGGCGCGGATCGCGGCCATCGAGCCGAAGTGCGCGGCGATCCGGCGCGACATGGTCCGCCCGGTGCCGCGCACGCCGAGGGCGCAGAACACCCGGCCGAGCGGCTGGGTGCGGGCGGTCTCGATGGCTGCCAGCAGATTGTCGGTGCTGGTCTCGCCCATCCGCTCCAGGGTGAGCAACTGGTCCCGGGTCAGGGTGAAGAGGTCGGCCAGGTCGGTGACCAGGCCGGCCTCGACCAGTTGGACGGCGCGGGTGCCGCCGAGCCCTTCGATGTCCAGCTGGTCGCGCCCGGCGGCGTAGCCGATGCTGGCGACGAGCTGGCAGTTGCGGCCGCGCACGCAGCGCCAGCGCTGCTCGCTGCTGTCGATGGCGTCGCCGCAGCGCGGGCAGCACTGCGGGAACTCGATCGGCTGCTCGCTGCCGGTGCGCTGCTCGGTGAGCGGCGCCTCGACCCGCGGGATGACGTCGCCGGCCCGGTGGACGAAGACCTGGTCGCCGATCCGCAGGTCGCGCCGGGTGATGTCGGCGGGGTTGTGCAGGGTGGCGAAGGTGATGGTGACGCCGTCGATCACCACCGGCTCCAGCACCGCGCGCGGGGCGATGATGCCGGTGCGGCCCACGTTCCACTCGACGCCGAGCAGCCGGGTGACCTTGTGCACGGCGGGCAGCTTGCGGGCCACCGCCCAGCGCGGGGCGCGGGAGCCGGCGCCGGCCCGCTCCTGGTCGGCGGCGGCGTCCGCCTTGACCACCACGCCGTCGATGCCGAAGGGCAGGTGGGCGCGGAGCTCGGCGATCTGCTGGACCCGCTGCTGGGCCTCCTCCAGGGTGGCGCAGTGCCGGGGGTCGGCGGCGGTGCTGTGCGCGGTGTTGGCGCCGAGCTCGGCGAGCCGGGCCAGCAGGGCGGTGTGGGAGAGCTCGGCGGGCAGGCCGTGGGCGGCGTAGCCGAAGAAGGTGGACTCGATCCGGTAGGGCCGGTCCTTGGCCCGCAGGGTGCCGGCGACGGCGTTGCGCGGGTTGGCGAACGGGGTCGCGCCGTGCGCCGTGCGGGTCTCGTTGGCGTGCTCGAACTGGGCCTGGGTGAAGAGGACTTCGCCGCGGATCTCGACGTCGACGGGCTCGCCGAGGGTGGCGGGCAGGCCCTGGATCAGGTCGGCGGCGGCGGTGATGTCCTCGCCGGCCAGGCCGTTGCCGCGGGTGATCAGCCGGCGCAGCCGGCCGCCGGTGTAGCGGGCGGCGACAGCGAGGCCGTCGAGCTTGGGCTCCACGCAGTAGCCGGCGGCGGGGCGGCCGAGGCGGCGCTCCAGGCCGGCGGCCCAGTCGGCGAGCTCCTCGGCGGAGAAGACGTTGTCGAGCGAGAGCATCGGGACGGTGTGCGGCACGTCTCCGGTGGCGGCGCCGCCGGCCACCTTGCCGGTGGGCGACTCGGGCAGCACCTCGCCGGGGTTCGCCAGCTCGTAGGCCTCGATGGCCCTGACCAGGACGTCGTACTCGTCGTCGCCGAGGCTGGTGGAGCCGTCGGCGTAGTAGGCGGCCGCGGCGGTGACGGCCCGGGTGACGGCGTCCTGGTAGGCGGCGGGCGAGAGCAGCTGCTCGACGTTTTCGGTCATGTGTTCATTTTCGCTGGTGGCACTGACAGTGGCGCCCCGGCTGCACAGCGCCGGGGCGCCCCTGGTCGGGGTCGGTCAGCTGATGGTGACGGTGACGGGTCCGGCGAGTGCGGTGTAGCCGTCGTTCTGCAGGTACCAGGCCGCGTAGCTGCCCGCGGTGAGCGGGCTGGCGGCCGGGAAGGTGACGGTGCCGCCGGCGTCGGGCGCGTACTTCCGGACGACGGCGTCGCCGTTGCCCGGGCTGGTGCCCGGACGGTAGAGGCCGACCCGGTTCTTGGCGCTGAGGGTCGCGGCCGGGGTGGAGTAGGCGAGGGTGATGTCCGCCCCGGAGGTGACGGCGGGGGTGGTGGCGGTCAGGGTGGGAGCGGCGGGGACGGGCGTGGGCGCCGGCGCCGGCAGGGCGACGGGGCCCGCGTCGAGGTTGTAGTAGGCGGTGACACGGGCGGTGATGGTGTCGGTGTAGGGCACCAGGACCGGCGGCGGATCACCGCGCACCTCTCCCGGCAGGGCCGGGCGCGCCTGGTCCGGCTCGACGCGCTGGCCGCCGCGCACGACGCGGCGGTGCGCGAGGCCTGCGGCCTGGTGGAGCCGGAGCGGCTGCTGGAGCGCTTGGCCGCGCTCTGAGGCCGGGCGCCCGCGTGCGTGGGCTATGGTGGGCGCGGAATCCCTTTTCGAATGCCCCGGCAGTGATTCGAATATCCCGGCGGCGAATTGAACGGCCCGCCGGAAAATGTCAAGGAATTGTCGGATTGTCAAGATCTGCCGATTCCGCGTGAGGGAGTGTCAGGGTCGCTCTCCAGCGCCCCTCCTGGCGCGTGCCCGCTGTTAGCGTGCCGCCATGGATATCTTCGGACTGCCTCGCTTCGGCCTGCTGGTGCCGCCGGAAAACCCTGTCGCCGAGCCTGAGTTCATGCAGCTGCTCGGTTCCGAGATGAATGTCTACACCACTCGTTTCCCGGTGACCCCGGAATTCACGCTGGAAACGATGGAGATGTACAACAAGGTGCTGCCGGAGGTGCTCGCCACCTTCGGCCAGTTGCGGCTGGACGCCGTGGTGGTGGCCTGCAACGCCTCGCACTACCTGCTGAACCCGGCGGGCGACCGGGAGTTCCTGGCCGAGTTGTCGGAGCGGTTCGGGTTCCCGGTGCGCTCCTCCTCGCAGGCGATCCTCGACCTGCTCTCGGCGATCGGCACCGGCCGGCTCACCCTGGTCACGCCGTACGCCCCCTGGCTGACCGACATATCCCGCTCCTTCTGGGAGCAGGCCGGCCTGACCGTGAACCAGATCATCGTCACCCCCGCCGGCGAGGAGCCGCGGGACGAGGACGAGCACTACAACCCGTACCTGGTCACCACGAAGACCATCCTGGACCGGGTGCGGGCGGCGAAGCTGCCGGAGGACGAGACCGTCCTCTTCACCGGCACCGGCATGGCGACCCTGACCGCGGTGGCCGAGCTGGCCCGCGAGGAGGACCGGCGCACCCTGCTGACCTCCAACGCCGCCTCCGCCTGGTGGGCGCGCCGCACCGCGGGCGTCACCGACGGCGAGGGCACCCACCCGCTGATCCGCCGCCTGGGCAAGCTCGCCGCCCGCTGATCCGCCCCGCTACCCCACTCCAGTCAAGGAGGCGCCCGCCGTGGCCGCCAACAGCGAAGCACAGAACTCCGACTCCCCCGTCGCCGTGGTCAGCGGCGGCGCCTCCGGCATCGGGGCGGCCGCCGCGGCCGCGCTGAGCGCCCGGGGCGTGCGCGTCGCCGCCCTGGACCTGAAGCCGGAGGAGGTCGCCGGTCCGGCTCTCGGCCTCGCCTGCGACGTGACCGACGACGCCTCGGTGCGCCGCGCCGTCGCCGAGGTCGCCGAGCGCTTCGGCCGGATCGACATCGTGGTGAACAACGCCGGGATAGCCGCCCAGGGCACCATCGCCGACAACGACGACGAGGAGTGGCACCGGGTCCTGGACGTCAACGTCGTCGGCATGGTGCGCCTGGCCCGGGCCGCGCTGCCGCACCTGCGCCGCTCCCCCGCCGCCGCGATCGTCAACACCTGCTCGATCTTCGGCTGGACCGGCGTGGTCAACCGCACCCTCTACTCCGCCTCCAAGGGCGCCGTGCACGGCCTGACCCTGGCGATGGCCGCCGACCACGTGCGCGAGGGCATCCGGGTCAACGCGGTCGCCCCCGGCGCCGTGGACACCCCGTGGATCCAGCGGGTGCTGGCGCTCACCCCGGACCCGGCCGCGGCCCGCGCGGCGCTGGACGACCGCCACCCGCTGGGCCGGCTGGCCCGCCCCGAGGAGGTCGGCGAGGCGATCGCCTACCTGGCCCTGGACGCGACCGGCACGGTCGGGACGATCCTCTCCGTCGACGGCGGCATCCACGCACTGCGGCTCTGAACCACCCCGCCGGGCGGGCCGATCCGGCCCGCCGGGCTTGACCCTGACACCAATGGAAGGTTCCAGCATCTCACCATGACGAGCACCCAGCCGCCCGCCGGCACCGCCACCGCTCCCCCCACCGCATCCGACGCCCCGTCGGCCGCGAGCCAGAAGCTGCCGATGGCGGCGCTGCTCGCGCTGGCCGTCGCGGTCTTCATCACCAGCCTCACCGAGACCCTGCCCGCGGGCCTGCTGCCCGCGATGAGCTCCGGACTGCACGTCAGCCAGTCGGCCACCGGCCAGACGGTGACCGTCTACGCGCTGGGCACCGTGCTGACCACCATCCCGCTCGCCACCGCCACCGCCGGGTGGCACCGCAAGCGGCTGCTGCTGACCGCGATGGCCGGGTTCGCGGTCGCCAACACCGTGACCGCCTTCTCCGGCGACTACGCGCTCACCCTGGTCGCCCGGTTCGTCGCCGGCGTGGCCGCCGGGCTGGCCTGGGCCCTGCTGGCCGGCTACGCCCGCCGGATGGTCGCGCCCGCGCTGGAGGGCCGGGCGATCGCCATCGCGATGGCCGGCATCCCGGTCGCGCTCTCGATCGGCGTGCCCGCCGGCACCTTCATCGGCCAGGCGGCCTCCTGGCGCACCGCGTTCTACGCGATGACCGGCCTGACCGTGCTGCTGCTGGCCTGGATCGCCACCGTGGTCCCGGACTACCCGGGCCAGGCGGCCGGCGGCAAGATCCCGGTGCGCCGGACGCTGAAGGTGCCGGGCGTGACGCCGGTGCTCTTCGTGATGCTGGTCTTCGTGCTGGCGCACACCATCCTCTACGCGTACGTCGCGACCTTCCTGCACCACGTCGGGATGGGCGGCCAGACCGACGCGGCGCTGCTGGTCTTCGGCGTGGCCTGCCTGATCAGCATCTGGCTGGTCGGCACCTACATCTCCAGCCACCTGCGCGCCCTGACGGTCGCCAGCACCCTGCTGGTCGGCGCCTCGGTCGCGCTGCTGGGCGCCTTCTCGCACACCCATGTGCTGGTGTACGTCGCCGCGGCGCTCTGGGGCCTCGGCTGGGGCGGGGTGCCGACCCTGCTGCAGACGGCCGCCGGGCAGGCGGGCGGCGAGGCGGCGGACGCCGCGCAGGCGATCCTGGTGGTGCTGTGGAACGTGGCGATGGCCGCGGGCGGCATCGCGGGCGGCCTGCTGCTGGGGCCGGCCGGCGTGGGCTCGTTCCCGTGGATCGTGCTGGCGCTGCTGGTGCCGGTGCTGGCCGTGGTGGTGGTCTCGCGCACGCACGGGTTCCCGGCCCGGCGCGCGGCTGCCTGAGCCTGCGTCACCGCCTCCTACGGAAGGGGGCCCCCCCGGGGGGGGGGGCCCGCCGCGGCCGCGCCCCCCGCGGCGGGGCGGGGGGGGCGGGGGCGGGGCCCCCCCCCCCCAGCCCCCCCCCCCCCCCCCCGCCCCCCCCACCCCC
>NZ_JBIAGU010000042.1:0-74336 GCF_042869935.1 Kitasatospora sp. NPDC006697 | reverse complement strand
GCTACCTTGCCGGCCTCCACCTTCGCGGCGCGATGATCTGGATCAAGGACCTCACCAACGCCATCCATTGATCACAACCAAATACGCGCCCTAGGGCGGTCATCTCGGAGAGTCGGACCTGGACGCTAGCCGGCTGGCGCTCGTCGGACAGGCCTCGGATCTCCTCCAGCTCGTGGATCAGCGCGGTGAGCATCTCGGTGGGCGGAGTGAAGACGTAGCTCCGGCGGAGGTCGAGTACCCGTTCGTCCAGCACTTCGAGCTGCGTCGCGCTGACGGTCGTGCGGGCGAGGGTCCGCTCGACCGCTCGGCGTGCCGCGTCGACCACCGTGTCGAGTGAGTCGCCGAGTTGGTGACTCGGGGGAGCGGCGCCGGGAGCGACGGTCGCGCGGATCGCGCTGGGGCGCCGGTAGTCGCCGACCAGACCGAGGCCGGCGGCATCGGTTCGGTAGAGGCGGCAGAGCAGGTCGATCGTTCGCGGCCGAGGCTGGCGGTCGGAGGTCTCCCAGGCGCGCAACTGCTCCTCGTTCACTGCGGGCATGCCGCCGTTGCTGAGGTGGCCGAGCTTGTGCAACTCCGCGATCGCTTCGCCCAAGGTCCAGCCGCGCGCGAGGCGGTGGGCGCGGAGCGGCCTCGTGCCGCAGCAGCGCAGGATGGCGTCGACCGTGTCTTCGACACGCCAGTGCTCGATGAGCGCGCGGCGGTGGATCTCTCGTGAACAGGACAGGCTGTGTGCCACGCGCCCTCTCTTCCGAGTGACTGTGCGGCTCTCCAGCGTAGTGGCGTGATGGTGGTCGGAGTCCTGAATCCCTCATAACTTGGGGGTTCCTGATGTGAAGTCAGCAGAATCCCCAACTCCGGCTGCGGATTCCCGAGAAGTTGCGGTTGTCGGTGCGCTGACCGGTGCGGAAGCCTGTCGGTGCCCGCAGTGGAGCAAGCTTGCTGGAAGCGTTCCAGCACCGCCCCGCGGGTCCACCTGCACGGCTCTGGGAGGACCGCAATGCCCATGGTGAGCTTCACGATTGCCGCTACGAGCCCCGGAGTCCACACTGTCCGCGGGCTGCTGGTCAAGGAGTTGGCCGGCGCCGGAGTGCTGCTGACGGACGAGGAGGCCTTCGCCCTCGGCCTGCTCGTCTCCGAGATCGCGACGAACGCTCTTGTACACGGGGTCGGGGGCGAGGACCCGCAGCAGCGGCTCACCGTCGAGGCCGAGATCGCCGGTCGGGGTGGACAGCTCAGGGTGGCCGTGTCGGACCCGGGCTGCGGAGTCCCGGAACCCGGCCCGGCTGAGGAGGAGTCGGAGCACGGTCGAGGCCTGCTGCTGGTCGCTGCCTACGCTGCTGCGCATGGGCATGAGCTGGATGCGGAGTGCGGTGGAAAGCGGGTCTGGTTCGAGCTTGCGCTGAGTGCACTGGACCAGGCCAGCGAGCCGATAGTGGCTCGCTGCCGCCGGCCGGTTCGCCTGCCGGGTGGTGCTGGTCCAGCGGCGGGTGGGGCGTCGCTGTGAGGAACCGCCTAGAGAGCGAGTCCCTGGCGGGCCAGCTGATCGCCGGCAGCGGAGTCGGGGCAGCGGGCAGAACCCCCTGGCCGTCCTCCGAAACCGTGACCGTCCTCGGCATCGTGAATATCCGCTTCCGGATTTCCGCAGAAGACTGAGCGGGAGCGCTGACGCCAGAGGATTCGCGGACGAGCCATCCAGGAAGAGGGCGACCGCCAGGCAGGTAGTCGCACTTTTGCACTCTTGAGTGTGAACAAGATCGATTTCTGTATCGACTTGTGGCTGAATGGCGCCTCGGTCGTCAACTGGGTTGGGAACCCGTCCGCCGGTGCCTGGGCGCAGCTCTCTGCGGGCCTGATGCCCGGTTCGCATTTGCACCGGGGGAGTGAAGCACCTGCGTCACCCAGTGGTCGGTGCGACGGAACTCAGCTTCGAGGCGAGCTACGTTCCACCATGCGAAAACGACTTCCGACGTTGATGTGCTCATTACGTCTCCGGAATCGCGAGGAAACGCATTGCCCGTTCCCTGTACGTCATCTGGCACCCCGTCTGCGGCTTCGGCAGCGCCGAGGTGCTTCGGCGGGTCACCTCAGCAAGGAGATGACATGACGGCGACAGAGAACATGGCCCCCAACCCCACCCCGACGCCGCTCGCAACGGAGTACTCACCCCGGCTCCACAACGACGACCTGGCCCCCGTCACCGAGCGGAGGTGGGGCGCGTTCAGCATCTTCAACGTCTGGACGTCGGACGTGCACAGCCTCTACGGCTACTTCCTGGCCGCCAGCCTGTTCCTCGTCGCGGGCAACGCCTTCAAGTTCGTCATCGGGATCGGCGTCGGCTCGCTGGTGATCTACTGGCTGATGACGCTGATCGGCAAGGCGGGGGTGCGGACCGGCGTGCCGTATCCGGTCCTCGCCCGGGCGTCGTTCGGCACCTTCGGCGCGAACGTCCCGGCTCTGGTACGGGCTGTGGTCGCCACCTTCTGGTACGGGGCCCAGACCAGCGCGGCGGCCGGCGCGATCGTCGCGTTCCTCACCAGATACAGCGGCCCCCGACACTTCCACGAGACAACCCGCCTCCTCGGGCACAGCGCCCTGGAGGTGGTGTGCTTCCTGGGAGTGTGGGCCGCGCAGCTGCTGGTCATCAGCAAGGGGATGGAGACGGTGCGCCGCTTCCAGGACTTCGCCGGGCCGGTCGTCTGGCTGATGATGCTGGTCCTCGCCGTCGTGCTGTCGGTCAAGGCCGGCGCGCTCTCCTTCTCGGTCGACATGCCCGCCAAGGATCTCGCCGCGCTCGCCAGGAGCTCGACGGGCCTTGACGTGACCCCCGGTTCGCCGGCCGCGATCGCGGCGATAGCGGCGACGTGGATCACCTACTTCGCGGCGCTGGTCCTCAACTTCGGCGACTTCGCGCGATTCGTGCCTGACGAGAGGACGCTGCGCAAGGGGAACATCTGGGGACTGCCGGTCAACCTCATCCTCTTCTCGTTCGTCGCCGCCCTGACCACCGCTGCGGCCAGCAAGGTCTACGGCCAGGTGATCCTGGAGCCGGCCCAGATCTCGGCCAAGTTCGGCAGCGTCTACCTCGTCCTGCTGGCTGCCCTGACCTTCGCGGTCGCCACGCTGGGCATCAACGTCGTCGCCAACTTCGTCAGTCCGGCATTCGACTTCGCCAATGTCGCCCCGAAGCACATCGACTTCCGGCGCGGCGGCCTGATCGCCGCCGGTATCGCGCTCCTGCTCTACCCGCTGCACCCGTGGGACAACGCGCCGAGCTTCGTCAACGCCATCGGCTCGACCATGGGCCCGATCTTCGGCGTGATCGTCGTCGACTACTACCTGATCCGCAAGGCGCAGCTCGACGTCCCGGCGCTCTACCGGGAGAACGGCGAGTTCCGCTTCCAGGGCGGGTGGAACGTCCGCGCCTTCGCCGCAGCCGCTGTCGGCGCGGTCTTCTCCAGCCTCCTGCCGGTCTACGGGCCGGCCGGCTACAGCGCGGCGCTCGGGCCGTACAGCTGGTTCATCGGCGTCGTCATCTCAGGCTCGCTGTACCTCGCGATCAGCGGCGGCAGGAGCCGGATCACCGCAGCGCTCCCGGCGGACGGCACGGCCTGACGCGTCGCCGAAGCACGCGAGGACTCAAGAAGTCGTCGCCGCGGGCCGGGGCTCTCACCGCATGGCAGCAACCCTGTCCACAGGCGGGCACGACCGGTTCAGTCGAGGGCTTCGTGGGCGGCCAGCAGGCCGCCGGTGACGGCGCCGAGGAAGCCGCCGGCCAGGCAGTCCTGGCCCGCGAGGTAGAGGCCGTCGATCCCGGTTCGTGGGCGGAGCCAGTCCGCCGTGCCGGGGCGGCGGCCGTCGCGGAAGGCGGCCACGTCCTTGGCCAGCCCGTAGAGGCTGCCGCCGGGCCAGCCGGCGAAGTGCTCGGCAGTGAGCGGGGTGCCGAGTTCGTGGTAGGCCACCCGCCCTCTGGTCCGGGGCAGGTGGCGGTGGAGCTGGTCGAGCAGTTCGGCGGTGAGCTCGGCCGTGAGGGCCAGGTAGGCGGGGTCGCGTCGGCGCCATCGCGATCCTTGGAACGGTTCGAACAGCTCGGGCTGGACGTAGGCGAGGATCTCACCGGTCGAGCGCCCGGGATGCTGTGCGGTCCAGGTGGGGTCCTTGGCGCAGGAGAAGGAGAGGAACAGGCCGCTGGTGCGGACTCCGGTGCCGTCGAAGAAGGCGTCGCAGTCCCCGTCCGTCACCATCAGGTTGTGGCGGGGCAGGCCGGGTTCCACCGGGTCGCCGTCGAGGCCGAGGAAGAGCAGGACGAACGGGAAGCCGCGCCGCATAACGGCGGACCGCTCGCCGTCGCCGTCGTCCAGCAGGGTGCCGAAGGTGTTCTGGGCTCCTGCCGCGCTCACCACCACCGGCGCCCGCACCTGGGTGCCGTCCGCGAGCACCACGCCCGACGCCCGTGCCCCGTCCAGCTCGATCCGGGCCACCGGCGTCCGCACGAACACCTCGCCGCCGGCGTGGATCCCCACGTCCCACTCCCACCCGGGCCGCCGGTACGCATGGGTGTACCCGCCGGCCGTGAAGTGCTGCTCGAACACCGCCACTCGCCGCCCCTGCCGCGCCAGGCACACCGCGGCGGTCAGCCCGCCGGCCCCGGAGCCGACCACCACCGCGTCGTAGCCGGTTGAGATGTCGCCCGGAGAGGGCGCCCGGCCCACCAGCACGCTTCCCGTCACGTCCGCCCGCCTTCGCCGCAGCCCGACACTCCCGGTGTCGGGAATACGGGGAGCAACGAGCCGAGGGACCGCGCCGTCACGCACCGCCGGCTCCTGGGCGGCCACGACTGGTCGCCGACCCCGCTCCATGGCGGAGCGGGCGAACCGGGGCGGCAGTAGCCCCGGCCGGCTGGAGACCGCCGCGAAGCTCGGCGGGGAGATCAGCTTCCCCGGCGTCACGTTCCAGCACGGTGCGGGGTATGTGGCACCTGCGTACGCCGCGCGCACCGGGGGAGTGGCTGGTCAGGACCGCCCGGCGGCGGCCCGGCGCGCGGGTGGCGCGGGGCCGCCGCCCGGAACGCCCTCCCCCCACCCCGGCGCGTTCCCGCCTCAGATACCAGGCTTGATCCGACCGCGCCAGCCGCCGCCTTCCACGCCGCGCTCCTCGATGAAGGACTTGAACCGCCGCAGGTCGCCCTTGACCCTGCGGTCCACCATCCCCATCACGTCGGCGGCCTTCTCGGCCACGCCGTCCGGCTGGAAGTCGATCGCCAGCCTGACCGCGGTCCGCTGCTCGTCCAGGCGCTCGAACGTGACGACGCCCATCTGCTGGACCTCGCCGCCCAGGGTGCGCCAGGCGATCTTCTGGTCGGGCAGCTGGTCGACGATCTCGGTGTCGAACTCGCGGGTCACCCCGGCGACCTTGGTCCGCCAGTGGTTGTGGCGCTCGTCCAGCTGGGTGACCTGCTCGACGCCTTCCATGAAGCGGGGGAAGTCCTCGAACTGCGTCCACTGGTTGTAGGCGGTGTGCAACGGGACCTCGATCTCGATGCTCTCCTGCACCATGCTCATAGCGGTTCCTTCCAGGCGAATCGGACCTACCGCCCATCGCCTGCCCCGTCGTCGCCGGGTCACACGCGGATCCGTGCCACTCGCTCGCGCCCGATCAGGCCGTCGCGCTCTTCTCGGCGGCGGTGCCCGGGCGACGGGTGCGCCGGCTCACCGGTGGCCCTCTGCGCGGGCGCGGGTCCAGGCCGATTCGCGCAGCAGCCGCAGGCCGTTGAGGCCGACGATGACGGTGGAGCCCTCGTGGCCGAGGACGCCGAGCGGCAGCGGCAGGGTGGCGGCCAGGTCCCAGACGACCAGGGCGGTGATGAAGACCGAGGCGATCACCAGGTTCTGCACCACGAGGGCCCGCGCGCGGCGGGAGAGGGCGACGACGGCGGGGACGGTGGCGAGTTCGTCGCGCACGATCACGGCGTCGGCGGTCTCCAGGGCGAGGTCGGAGCCGGCCCGGCCCATGGCGATGCCGGTGTGGGCGGCGGCCAGCGCGGGGGCGTCGTTGACGCCGTCGCCGATGACCAGGATCCTGCGGCCGGCTGCCTCCTGTTCCTTGACGGCGGTGACCTTGTCCTGGGGCAGCAGGCCGGCGCGGACGTCGGTGATGCCGACCTCGGCGGCTAGGAGGGCGGCGGCGCGCGGGTTGTCGCCGGTGAGCAGCATCGGTGCTGTGCCGGTCATGGCGGTGAGCGCGGTGACGGTGGCGGCGGCGTCCGGGCGCAGGCGGTCGGCGATGCCGAGCACGCCGACCGGGATGCCGTCGGCCTCGACCAGGACGGCGGTTCGGCCGCCGTCCTCCCACTCGGCGGCCAGGGCGGTGGCCGCCTCCGCACGGTCCGCCGGCCGGGCCGGGGCACCGACCGCGATGGTGCGGCCCGCGACGGTGGCGGTCACGCCGATGCCGGGCGCGGAGGCGAAGCCCTCGGCCGTGGCCAGGGCGAGGCCGCGGGTGCGGGCGGCATCCACGATCGCGCGGGCGAGCGGGTGCTCGCTGGGGTGCTCGGCCGCGGCGGCGAGGGCCAGCAGCTCATTCTCGGTCAGGCCGGAGTTCGGGAGGGGGTGGATGTCGGTGACGCGGGGCGTGCCCTCGGTCAGGGTGCCGGTCTTGTCCAGCGCGACCGCGTCGACCTGGCTCAGGCGCTCCATCACGACGGCGGACTTCACCAGCACGCCGTGCCGGCCGGCGTTGGCGATCGCGGACAGCAGCGGTGGCATGGTGGCGAGTACCACCGCGCAGGGCGAGGCGACGATCATGAAGGTCATCGCCCGCAGCAGCGAGCCGGTGAACGCGGCGCCGGAGGCCAGCGGGAGCGCGAACACGGCCAGGGTGGCGAGGACCATGCCGATCGAGTACCGCTGCTCGACCTTCTCGATGAACAGCTGCGTGGGGGCCTTGGTCCCGGAGGCCTCCTCGACCATCTTCACGATCCGGGCGATCACCGAGTCCGAGGCGTCCCGCTCGACCTTGACCCGCAGGGCACCGGTGCCGTTCAGGGTGCCGGCGAAGACCTCGTCGCCCGGCTGCTTGGCGACCGGCAGGGGCTCGCCGGTGATGGTGGCCTGGTCGACCTCGCTCGCGCCGTCCAGGACCCGTCCGTCGGCGCCGATCCGCTCGCCCGGGCGGACCAGCACGAGGTCGCCGACGCTCAGTCGTCCGGTCGGGACGGTCTCCTCGGTGCCGTCGTCCAGCATCCGGGTCGCCGTCGAAGGAGCGAGGTCGAGCAGGCCGCGCACCGAGTCGGCGGTCCGCGCGGTGGCGACGGCCTCCAGCGCGCCCGAGGTGGCGAAGATGACGATCAGCAGGGCGCCGTCCGTGACCTGGCCGACGGCGGCGGCACCGAGCGCCGCGACGATCATCAGCAGGTCGACGTCGAGGGTCTTCTCCTTCAGCGCCCGCAGCCCGGCCCAGGCCGGCTCCCACCCGCCGGTGGCGTAGGCCAGCGCGTACAGCGGCACCCACGCCCAGGCCGGGGCGCCGGTCAGCTGCAGCGGCAGCGCGATCAGGAACAGCAGTGCGGCGGCGGCAGCCCAGCGCGCTTCGGGCAGCGCGAGGATCCGCGTACGCCGCCGAGGGGCGGTACCGGCGGACACGGCGGCCGTCCCGGGGGCGGGGCGCTCGAGCAGGGTGGAGGACATGGCAGGCAGGACCCTTCGCACAGGCCACGGGCAGGAGTGGCGACCCGGCCCACGATACAGGAACACATGAACACCTCTTCATATGTCATCTGTAGTATTGGCCCATGGGTCATGGAGCCGCTCCCGCGAAGAACGCCGTCCCGCGCACTCGTCTGGACGCGGACAACGCCGCCCGGGTGGCCACCACGCTGCAGGCCCTGGCCACCCCGTCCCGCCTGCTGATCCTCGCCCGGCTGCGCGAGGGGCCCTGCGCGGCCACCGAACTCGCCCACGCCGTCGGCATGGAACAGTCCGCCTGCTCCCACCAGCTGCGGCTCCTGCGCAACCTCGGCCTGGTCACCGGCCGGCGCAACGGCCGCTCGGTGGTCTACGCGCTGTACGACAACCATGTCGCCGAACTCCTCGACCAGGCCGTCTACCACACCGAGCACCTGCGCCTGGGGCTCAGCGACGCAGACGGAGCCGCGGACACGGACCTCGCCGCCGAGGCCGCGGCCGAGACCGCGCGCTGAACCGACCCCGCCTCCCCGATCCGCACCGCCCATCACCGCCGCACGAAGACGGCGCCGAAGGAAGGTCGCCGTGACCGCTCCCGCTGCCGCAGCGCCTGCGGACACCACCCGCCTGCTGCGCCGGGGCTTCGCCCTGGAACGGGCGACCCTGGCCTGGAACGTGGTCGGCATCGTGGTGCTCGCCGTCGCCGCGCTCTCGGCGAAGTCGGTGGCCCTGGCCGGGTTCGGCCTGGACTCCCTGATCGAGATCGGCGCGTCCACCGTGGTGATCTGGGAGCTGTCCGGCACCGGCGAGGAGCGTCAGCGCCGGGCCCTGCGGCTGATCGGCGGGGCCTTCGCGGCGCTCGCGCTCTACCTGCTGGCGCAGTCGTCGTACGTGCTGGCCACCGGCCACCACGCGCGCCACTCCCCGCTGGGCATCACCTGGACCGCCGTCACCGCCGTGGTGATGTTCGCCCTCGCCTACGGCAAGGCCCGCACCGGCGCCGCACTGGACAATCCGGTCCTCAGGACGGAGGGCAGGGTCACCCTGGTCGACGGTGTCCTGGCCACCGCCGTCCTGCTCGGTCTGGTGGTGAACGCCGCCGCCGGCTGGTGGTGGGCGGACCCGCTCGCCGGATTCGTGGTCGTCCTCTACGCGGCGCGCGAGGCGCGGGAGATCTTCGCCGGCGAGCACTGACGGTCCGGCCGGGGGCGACCCGAGAGAGCCTCGGCGCGGTTGCGCGCACGGCGGCGGGGTAGCCGCCGGGGTGTGATCACTCTGGGTGTCGAGGAGGAGTACCTCCTTATCGATCGGGCCACGGGGCTGCCGGTGGCCCGTGCCGCCGCCGTCCGCCGGGCAGCCGAACGCCGCGATGCGCTGACCGACGGCGAGGTCCAGCGTGAGCTGCTGCAAGCCCAGCTGGAGATCGCCACCCCGGTGTGCCGGTCACTGGACGAGATCGGGGGGCACCTGCTCCGGATGCGCCACGCTCTGGATGCGGCGGCCCGCGAGGAGGGCTGTCGGCTGGCGGCCTGCGGCGGTGCGCCGTTCAACCGGCGGCTGCCGATTCCGGTCACGCCCTCCGCCCGCTACCGGGCGATGCGCGCGCACGCACCCCGCCTGACGGACGAGCAGCTGATCGCGGGCATGCACGTCCACGTCGGCGTCCCCGACCGGCCAGCCGGTGTCGCGGTGCTGAACAGGCTGCGCCCATGGCTGCCGCTGCTGGTCGCCCTGGCCGCGAACTCGCCGCTGTGGCAGGGCGTGGATACCGGCTTCGCCAGCTGGCGGACCCTGGTGTTCGGCCGCTGGCCCGTCAGCGGGGTGCCGCCGGCCTTCGCCGACGCCGCCGACTACCGGCACCGGGTCGACGCCCTGGTGGCGGACGGCCTCGTCGCGGACACCGGCCAGGTCTACTGGCACATCCGGCTGTCCGAGCACTATCCGACCGTCGAGGTCCGGGCCATGGACGTGCAGCTGCGGGCGGACGAGGCGGTGATGCTCGCAGGCATCGTCCGAGCGCTGGCCGCCCGTGCCCTCGCGGACGAGCGCGAGCACCGCCCCTGCCCGGGGATCAGGCCGGAGACGCTCTCCGCCGCGGTGTGGCACGCGGCCCGGCACGGGGCGGCGACCGTCTTCGACCCGCTCACGGGCGCACTCGTCCCGGCCGCCGACGCCGCAGCCGCGCTCCTCACGGTCATCGACGAGGACCTGGAAGGCGACCGCCGGCACATCGTTCCCGTGCTGAAGCGGCTGCTGCGCGAGGGCAACGGGGCAGCCCGGCAGCGGCGCACGCTCCGGAACGGCGGCAAGGCCCGGCTCCTGCGGATGATCACGGACGAGACAGGCGGCGCCTGACCGCGGCCGGTGCCGTTTCGGCGGGCTGCGCAGGGCGGCCCGGCGGGGGACCGCTCGCCACCCGGGCGCCGGGCGGGCGTGGGCTACGCCGCGGCGGCGTCTTCGGCGTCCAGCAGCTCGGCGAGCTCGGAGCGGTGCAGGGCGGCGACGGCGTCGAGCAGGTCGGGATGGCGCAGCAGGACGGCGGCTTCGCTGTCGTGGGGGCCGGGGTGGGTCAGGCGGCGCAGGCCCGCGACGTGCGCGGTGCCGCCGGAGCCGGCCGGCGTCCGGTGGGCCCGGGCGGCGAGGGCGGGATCGGCCAGCAGGCACGCGGCCCAGCTGACGACGGTCTCGTCCACCCAGGTCCGCCACGCCGTCTCCTCCGGCTCGGCGTGGTGTCCGGTGATCCAGTCCAGGCGGCCGGTTCCGCTGGGGGCGAGCAGGTGCAGCAGCTGCACGTCGAGGTCGGTGGCGTAGCGCAGGTGGGCGGCGAGGGTGGCGGCCTGGTGGGCCTGCGCGTGGGCCAGCGCGGCGTTGAGGGCGCCGGGCGGTGGCGGGTAGGCGGCCACCAGCCAGCGGGTGCAGGCGGCTATGACGGGGGTCAGGTCTGCGGACACGGCGATCGGTCCCTTGCGGCGGGCTCGCCGGCATCCGGTGCGCCGGGGTGTGCGAGCTGCGGGGTGCGCGGGGCCACGATGCCCCGCTCCTGGCCGGCCAGTGTAGGCACACCGCCGGCGCCGGCGGCATGACGGCGGTCACTCCGGGTCCGACCGGGCACCGGGGCCGCGGATGTGCGGCGGCCCCGGTCGCCCCCGCTCGGCAGCGGTCAGGACTTGCCGCGGCCGGAGACGAAGTCGCGGGCCCGGTCCACCAGGCCCGCGCCGGGGGCGAGGAGCTTGCTGGCCGTCGGGCTGCTCGGCGCGCCCGGGTGCGGCCGGGTGGGAGCCATGGACTTGGCGCGGCGGATCTTGTCGCCGAGGTCGTTCAGCTGTTCGGCGGTGCAGGCCTTGCTGAGCATGGGGAAGAGGTTGTCCTCCTCGTCCTGGACATGGGCGGCGACCTCGCTCATCAGCTGCTCCAGCAGCAGCCCCATCCTGGCGTCGCCCATGTCCATCTGCTCCAGCTGCTTGAGGATCTTCTCGACGCGCGAGTGGTCCTCGATCTCCTTGTCGGCGAGCCGGTCACCGCCCGAGACGTACTCGCGCACCGCCGGGTAGAGGTACTGCTCCTCGGCGACCGAGTGCCGCACGAGCTCGATGGTGACCTCGTCGATCTGGTCGCGCAGCTCTTGGCCGCCGAGGGTCATCTCCTGCATCCGGCCGAACATCACCTCCACCTCGCGGTGGTCGGCCTTCAGTTCCTCGATCATGTTTCCGCCGTGGCCCATCGCGAATCCGCCTTCCGTCGTGGCCGGGTCCGTCCCGGTCTGACGAACAGTGGTTCCCGTCCCGCACAGCCAGGGCGGGCGTGTCGGGCGCGTTCCACCCGATCGGCTGCGAACCGGCCCACGACAGCCGCGGGGAGGGGGATTGTTGACCCCGAGGTCAAATACTCACTACGGTGAGGCCATGGGCAGACCCAGGGCCTTCGACCCCACCGACGTCATCGCGCAGGCGATGGAGGCGTTCTGGACCAACGGCTACGCCGCCACCTCGCCCGCCGACCTCGCCGCCGCGACCGGCGTCGGCAAGGGCAGCCTCTACCACTCCTTCGGCTCCAAGCGGGAGCTGTTCGACCGGGCGCTGGAGCTCTACAGTCGGCTCGGGTCCTCGGCGACCGAGGAGGTCCTGGCGCAGCCCGGGACGGCGAAGGAGCGGATCCGCGCCTACTTCCTCCTGCTGGTCGACCTGGACCTGGACGGTCCGGTCCGCCGCGGCTGCCTGGCCCAGAACACCGTGGAGGAGCTGGGCGCCCGCGACGCGCAGGCGGCGGAGGCCGTGCGGCGGCTGGAGGACCGGATGATCGAGCTGTTCGCCGCCCGGCTGGAGCAGGGGCAGCGGGACGGCGACGTCGACGCCGGGCTCGACACCGAGGCGCAGGCGCTGCTGCTGCAGACCACGCTCGCCGGGCTCCGGGTGATGGCCAAGACCTACGAGCGGCCGGTGCTGGTGCGGATCGTCGACACGGCGCTGGCCGGATTCTGACCTGCTGACCTGTAGTGCCAACTGATTGGGGAGATCATGGACCTCGGTATCACCGGCAGGACCGCCCTGGTGACGGGCGCCAGCCGCGGCATCGGGCTGGCCGTCGCGCAGGTGCTGGCGGCGGAGGGGGTGCGGGTGGTCGGGGCCGCGCGGACCGTCACGCCCGAGCTGGCGGAGGTGGCCGCGGCGACGGTGGCGGTCGACCTGAGCACCCGTGAGGGGGCCCGCTCGGTGGTGGAGCGGGCGATCGCGGAAGTCGGCGGGATCGACTTCCTGGTCAACAACGTGGGGGCCGGTGACACCGACGGCATGGTGCTCGGCGGGTTCCTGGACAGCGACGACGAGCAGTGGCAACGGATCTTCGACCTCAACCTGTTCAGCCCGGTGTGGACCACCAAGGCGGCGCTGCCCAGCCTGCTGGAGCGCAAGGGCGCGATCGTGAACATCTCCTCGATCAACGCCCGGATGCCCGGCGGCGCCCCGATCGGGTACGCGGAGGCCAAGGCCGGGCTGACGCAGTTCGGCAAGCGGCTCAGCGAGGAGCTCGGGCCGCTCGGGGTGCGGGTGAACACCGTCTCGCCGGGTGTGGTGACCAGCCCGCTGTGGACCGACCCCAAGGGGTTCGGCGGCAAGGTGGCCGAGCTCTTCGGGGTCGGCCACAGCGAGCTGCTGGTGGCGCTGCCCACCCAGTTGAACATGGCGTCCCGGCGGCTCACCGAACCGGCCGAGGTGGCCGACCTGGTGGCCTTCCTGCTCTCGGCCCGGGCGGCGAACATCCACGGCGCCGACTACGTGATCGACGGCGGGACGATCAAGACCGCCTGACGATCAGGACCGCCTGACGGGTCATCGGCCTGACGGGCAGTCGGCCCGTTTGGCCAGCAGGGCCGTGAGCAGCCCGCCCGCCAGGACCACCGCGCCGCCCAGCCACTGGGCGGCGCGCACGGCCTCCGCGAAGGCGTCCAGCAGCGCGGGGTGCTCCGGGCCGTCGCCGTACCCGTCGCCGTACCCGTCACCGTGCGAACGGGGCGATCGGGTTGGCGAGTTCGCCGACCAGCTGGAGCGCGGCCGAGGGATCGGCCAGGTCGACCATCTGACGGTTGTTCCGCAGCTGCAGCCGGTTCAGGCAGGAGAGCGCGAAGGCGGGCGCGAACGGGTCGAACCGCTCGAACTTCGCCGCCAGATCCGGCACTTGGTCCCGGTAGTCGGCGGTGCACTCGGCGACGGTGCGCCAGAACTCCCGCTCCGCCAGCGTGCCGGCCTCGTCCAGCAGGGCGGCCAGGTAGCGCAGGAAGCCGTCGAAGACATCGGTGAAGATCGACAGCAGCCGCATGGACTCCGGCACCTCGGCCCGGATCCGCTCGACCTTGGGCGGCAGTCGGGCCTGCGGGTCCATCACCACGATCTCCTCGGCGATGTCCTTGAAGATCGCCCGCCGCACCGTGCCGGCCCGGTCGAGCACCAGGATGACGTTCTCGCCGTGCGGCATGAAGGCCAGGTCGTGGGCGTAGAAGCAGTGCAGCAGCGGCAGCAGGTAGGCGTCCAGGTAGCGGCGGAGCCAGTCGGCCGGGGCCAGCCCGGAGCGGGCGATCAGCTCGGCGGCCAGCGGGCGGCCGGCCCGGTCGGTGTGCAGCAGCGAGGCCATGGTGGCCAGCCGCTCGCCCTCGGCCAGCCGGCCCACCGGGCTCTCCCGCCAGAGCGCCGCCAGCATCTTGCGGTACGGCGAGTAGCGGTCGGTGGCGGCCTCGAACTGGCGGTGGTGGTAGCCGATCGCCGCGTGCTCGCGGATGATGCTCAGCCCGCTGGCCCGCAGCACCCCGTCCCGCTCGATCAGTTCGGCCAGCCAGTCGTTGATCGCCGGGGTGGCCGCCATGTACGCCACCGAAAGGCCGCGCATGAAGCCCATGTTGAGCACCGAGATCGCGGTCTTGACGTAGTGCCGCTCCGGGTGGCTGGTGTTGAAGAAGGTGCGGATCGACTGCTGCGCCCGGTAGGCGTCCTCGCCCTCGCCGAGCAGCACCAGGCGCCGCTGGGCGAGTTCGCCGGCGAAGGAGACCGACAGCTTGTTCACCCACTGCCAGGGGTGCACCGGGAAGAGGTGGTAGTCGGCCGGGGCCAGGCCCTGGCCGGTCAGCACGGCGGCGAACCGGGCCCGTTCGGCCGGGCCCAACTCCTGCTCGATCAGCGCCTGGTAGTCCAGGTCGGCGCAGCTGGTGAAGGTGGAGTGGTCGCGGTGCGCGGCCAGCCAGATCAGCCGCACCGCGCTGCCCGCCTCCGGCGCGTAGCGGTGGTACTCCTCGCCGTCGAAGCCGATCCGGCCGTTGTTGGCGACGAAGCCGGGGTGGCCCTCGGTCATCGCGGTCTCGATGGTCTGGAAGTCGGCGCCGGCCAGTTCGGCGGCGCTGGGCTGCGGCCGGTCCAGCTTGTAGGCCGAGGAGGCCAGGGTGCTGGCGATCTCCTCCAGGTAGACCGGCAGCACCTCGGCCGACAGCCCGAGCGCGGTGCCCAGCTCCAGGACGAAGTCGACTGCGTCCAGAGGGAGTTCCGCACCCCCGCGGTGCCGGGTGATGGATTCGGCGGGGATCTGCCAGTGGTCCAGCGCGAGCAGCCGGGCCGCGAACCGGTACTCGGTGGCACCGTCGTCGCTGCGCACCGACCAGCGGCCGGGGCCGAGCGGTTCGGGGACCAGCAGCCGCTCGTGGGCGAACTCGGCCAGCGCCTTGCGGACCAGCAGCCGGTTGGCCTGTGCCCAGGTGTCGGGCCGCAGGTGGTCGACGGCGCTCACGCGGCACCGCCCGGGCCGGTGGCGGCCGCGAACTGCGCGCGGGTGCAGAAGCTCAGCAGTGCCTCCTTCTCCGGCTTGCGGATCGGCCCGGCGGGCTCGAAGCCGACGGCGGCGTTCAGCCGCTGCACGGCGGTGTTGCGCAGGTCCGGCTCGACCACCACCCGGTGCACGGCCGGGTCCTCGAAGAGGAAGTCCAGCACGGTGGTGATCACCGCCAGGGTGAAGCCGTGCACCGGGCTGTCGGTGGGCGCGCAGAGGAAGTGCATGCCGACGTCGCCCGGCTCGGCCGGGTAGAGCCCGACCAGCTCGACCCGGGCCGGGTCGTACCGCTCGACCAGGAAGGCCGGCCGGTCCTCGACCAGCCCGAGGAACGCCTCGTGCGCCGGGTGCTCGGCTATCTCCCGGTAAGCGGCGGCGACTTGGGCCTCGGTCTGGCCCTGCATCAGCCAGAAAGCGGCCTTCGGGTGGGTGACCCAGCCGTGCAGCAGCGCGGCGTCGTGCTCCGGGTCCAGCGGGCGCAGCGCGAACCGGCCCAGCCGCGGGTCGGTGCGGGAGTAGCGGGTGGTGCTCATCATGGGGTCCTTGAGTGCTTCGCGGTTCATGCGGCGGGCGCGCCGAACTCCTGGAAGGCGATGGTCCGCTCGATCGGGTAGACCTCGCGGCCGGTCAGCTCGCGGATGATCCAGGAGTTGCGGTACGGGCCCATGCCCAGGTCGGGCGAGGTGATGCTGTGGGTGTGGGTGCCGGCGTTCTGCAGGAAGATGCCGCGGCCGGTGGTGTCGATGCTGTAGTTGCGGGCCACGTCGAACCGGCCGCGCCCGTCCCAGCGGATCCGGTCGCGCACCGGCTCCAGGAACTCCGGCACCCGGTAGCGGTAGCCGGTGGCCAGCACCAGGCCCTCGGTCTCCAGGGTGAAGTCGCGCTGCTGCTCGGCGTGGTGCAGGCCCAGGGTGTAGCGGCCGGCGGCCGGGTCGTGGGCGGCGGTGCGCAGCTCGGTGTGGGTGAACAGCCGGGTGGGCACCGGCCCGTCGACGCTCTTCTGGTAGAGCAGGTCGTAGATGTTGTTGATCAGCTCGGCGTCGATGCCCTTGAACAGGCCCTTCTGCTCGGCCTCCAGGCGGTAGCGGGTGGCCTCGGGCAGCGCGTGGAAGTAGTCCACGTACTCCGGTGAGGTCATCTCCAGGGTGAGCTTGGTGTACTCCAGCGGGAAGAACCGCGGCGAGCGGGTGGCCCAGGTGAGCTGGTAGCCGCGGGTGTCGGCCTCGGCCAGCAGGTCGTAGTAGATCTCGGCGGCGCTCTGGCCGCTGCCGACCACGGTGATGCTCCGCTTCGCCTGCAGCGCCGGCTTGGCCGCCAGGTAGCCGGAGTTGTGCACCAGGTCGCCGCCCAGCCCCGCGCAGGCCGCGGGCAGGTTCGGCGGGGTGCCGGTGCCCAGCACCAGGTGCCGGGCCCGGAGGCGGACCGGCTCGCCGGCCGCCGTGGCGGTCACCGTGTAGAGCCCGTCCTTCTCGTCCCACTCCACCAGCGTGACCCGGTGGCCGAAGCGGAGGTTGGGCAGCTTGCCCGCCGCCCAGCGGCAGTAGGCGTTGTACTCGGCCCGCACCGGGTAGAACCGCTCGCGGATGTAGAACGGGTAGAGCCGGCCGCGCTCCTTGAGGAAGCTGAGGAAGGAGTACGGCGAGGTCGGGTCGGCCAGGGTCACCAGGTCGGCCATGAACGGGGTCTGCAGGGTGGCGAAGTCGAGCAGCATCCCCGGATGCCAGTCGAACTCGCCGCGGCCCTCCAGGAAGACGCCGTCCAGCTCGGCCAGCGGCGCGGTCAGGCAGGCCAGTCCGAGGTTGTAGGGGCCGAGGCCGATCGCGATGAAGTCGTGAGTTGACATGCGGGTCTCTCCGAACGGGGACTGATGGGTCGTCAGGCGGCGGCGTGCTCGGCGAGGTACTGCTCGGCGTGCCCGGCGAGCAGGTCGAGCACCACGGCGATGTCGGTGAGCGTGGTCTCCGGGTTGAGCAGGGTGAACTTGAGGTGGTGGCGGCCGCCCACGGTGGTGCCGGCCACCACCGCCGCGCCGGAGGCGGCCAGCGCCTCCCGGGCGTGCAGGTTGGCGGCGTCGGCCAGCGGGTGGGAGCCGTCCCCGGCCGGCAGGTAGCGGAACACCAGGGTGGACAGCGAGGAGCGGGTGACCACCTCGAAGCGCCGGTCCGCGCTGAGCAGTCGGTGGGCCGCGGCGGCCCGGTCCAGCACCTCGTCGAAGAGCGCGCCGACCCCCTCGGCGCCCATCACCCGCAGGGTCAGCCAGAGCTTGAGCGCGTCGAACCGGCGGGTGGTCTGCAGCGACTTGTCCACCTGGTTGGGAATCCGCGCCTCGGCCATCCGGGCCGGGTTGAGGTAGTCGGCGTGGTAGGTGGCGTGCCGCAGCACGGACCCGTCCGCCACCACCAGTGCGCTCGAACTGACGGGTTGGAAGAAGGACTTGTGGTAGTCGACGGTGACCGAGGCGGCCCGCTCGATGCCGCCGAGCAGGTGCCGGCGGGTGGCGGAGACCAGCAGCCCGCAGCCGTAGGCGGCGTCCACGTGCAGCCAGGTGCCGGTGCGTTCGCACAGCTCGGCGATCTCGGGCAGCGGGTCGATGCTGCCGAAGTCGGTGGTCCCGGCGGTGGCGACCACCGCCATCACCGGCAGCCCCTCGCGCGCGCAGCGCGCCAGTTCGGCCGCCAGTGCCTCCGGCCGCATCCGGCGCTGCTCGTCCACGGGGACGGTGATCACGGCGTCGGCGGCCAGGCCGAGCAGCTTGGCGGACTTCTGCACGCTGAAGTGCCCGGCGGCGGAGGCCAGCACCCGCAGGCGGGAGATCAGCCCGCGGTCCCCGGCCAGCGCCTCCTCGCGGGCCAGCAGCAGCGCCTGGAGGTTGGACTGGCTGCCGCCGCTGGTGAAGACGCCGTCGGCGGCCGGGCCGAAGCCGATCCGCCCGGCCGTCCAGTCGATCAGCCGGCGCTCGATCAGGGTGCCGCCCGCGCTCTGGTCCCAGGTGTCCAGCGAGGAGTTGACGGCGCTGAGCACCGCCTCGCCGAGCAGCGCCGGTATCACCACCGGGCAGTTGAGGTGGGCCAGGTAGCGCGGGTGGTGGAAGTAGACCGCGTCGCGCAGGTAGACCTGCTCCAGCTCGGCCAGCGCGGCCGCCGGATCGTGCAGCGGGCGGTCCAGGTCCACCGCGTCCAACTCCGGGGCGAGTTGCTGCGGGGAGACGCCGGTGAAGGGGGAGTCGGCGGTGGCGATCCGGCGGGCCACCGCCTCGACGCCCTCGGCCAGCGAGCGGCGGTAGGCGGGCAGGGTACGGGCGTTGAACAGGTGGTCCCGGGCGGTGGTGGTCGCGGCGGGGGCCTCGGCGGTGCGGGCGCGGGGGCTCATGGCAGTCCTCGGCGATCGGGAACGGGCGGGGGAGGGCGGGCTCAGGCGGACTGCTCGGCGCGCAGTTGCTCCTCGTTGACGCCGCGGCGCCAGTAGCCGGAGAACCGGACCCGGTCGCGGGCGAAGCCGCGTTCCCGGACCAGGTGCCGGCGCACGGTGGTGACCAGCGAGGACTCGCCGGCCAGCCAGGCGTACGGGGTGCCGGCCGGCAGCTGCGCCGCGCGGACGGCGGCGGGCAGCCCGGCCGCGCCGCGGATCAGCCAGTGCAGCTCGCAGGAGTCCGGCACGGCCAGGTCCTGGATGTCGGCGGGGTCGGGCACCTCGATCCAGGCGTGCACCGGCAGGCCCGGCGGCAGCCATTCGAGGATGCCGCCGAGGGCCGGCAGGGCCGTCTCGTCGCCGGCCAGCAGCACCCACTCGGTATCGGCGGGCGGCTCGAAGGTGACGCTGCGGTTCTCGGCCACGGCCGGGCCGAGCAGCACCACCCGGTCGCCGGGCGCGGCCGCCCCGGCCCAGGCGGCGGCGGGGCCGGCCGGCTGGTGCAGGGCGAAGTCCACGTCCACCTCGGCCGGTTCGGGCCGGTGCGCGCGGATGGTGTAGGACCGCATCACGGCCCGCTGGTGCTCGGGCAGTTCGCGCCAGCCGGTGAACCAGTCCTCGCCCGCCGCGATCGGCAGCAGCGGCTCGGGCTGGCCGGGGTGTGGCAGGAAGAGCGAGAAGCTCTGGTCCCGCCCGCCGCCCGCGAAGCGGCGCAACTCCGGTCCGCCGAAGGTGATCCGGCGCAGCGTCGGGCCCAGGCGCACGGCCCGCAGGACGGAGGCGCGGTAGAAGCGGTACTGGCCGTAGAGCAGATCGGTGGTGCCGGTGGTGCTCAACTGACCTTCCTCGCATTCTGGATGGCCTGGGCCAGCCGCTCCAGCAGCGGCGCCGCGCCCGCGTAGGAGAAGCGGGGGACCGAGCTCCACGGGGTGATCTGGCCGGCCCGGACGGCGGGCAGCTGGGACCAGGTCGGCTTGGCGGCCAGGTCCTTGGGCTGCAGGGCGGTGGACCGGTCGTCGAGCAGGATCAGGTCGGCGCCGTACTTGGCGGCGTTCTCCCAGCTCAGGCTCTCGAAGTAGTCGCCGGTGTCCAGCTTCTGCGGCTGGACGAACTCCACGCCCAGCTGGGCGAAGTAGATCAGGTCGGTGCTGATCTTCGGGTTGGAGACGTAGAACAGGTCGGGGCTGCCGGAGGCGGCCATCACCTTGAGCCCGCCGGCCGCCTTGGCGGCCTGGCGCACCGACTCGGCGGCGGCCTCGAACCGGGCCCTGGCGTCGGTCACCTTCTTGGCCGTCAGGTCGGCGCCGAGCGAGGCGGCCAGCGCGGCGTAGCGCTCGATCGGCTGGGTGATCGGGACCCGGGCCACCGTGATGCCCGCGACCGCGGGGTTGAGCTGGAGGATCTTCTCCTTGCTCTCCTCGGGCAGGTACCAGAAGGCGCCCGGGTCGTACATGTGGGTGACCAGCAGGTCAGGCCGCAGCGCCGCGTACTTCTCGAGGTCGAACTCGCCGTAGGCGTTGCCGATCACGGTGACCTTGTCGACGTCGAGGGCGCCCGCCTGCGGGTCGGCCTTGCCGTCGGCGGTCCTGGTCTCGCCGAAGACGCCGACGATCTGGCGGTCCAGGCCGAAGTCCACCAGGGCAGCGGCGGTGCCGGTGAAGGCGACGATCCGGCTGGGCGCGCTCGCGGCGGAGAGCTGCTTGGGCTGGTCGTCGGTGAAGGTCCACGGGCCCTTGCCCGCGGCATCGGCCGCGGCCGCGCCGCCCGTCTTCCCGGAGCTGCCGCAGGCGGTCAGCAGGGCGCCGAGGCCGACGGCGCCGCCCGCGGCGAGCAGGCCGCGGCGGGAGAGGCGGCCGGTGTTGGTGGTGTGCATGACGAAGCGTCTCTTTCGCAGAGAAAAGGGGAGGAAAAGCGGAGGCAAAGGGGGCGGTGATCAACCCGTCGCTTAGCTTAGGCTAACCTAACCTCAGTTCGAACTTAGGTAAACCTCACCTAAGTTTTCGCCCCGGGGTACCGCCCCGACGACAGCCCGGAGAGCACCCGTGTCCGTCGCCAACACCTCGCCACCGAGCGGCAGTTCACTGCCGCAGCGGCGCCGCCCGGCCGTCCCGGGCGGGCGCCCGGCCCACCGCTGGCGGGCCCCGCTGGCGGCCGCGGCGCTGCTCCTGCTGGTCGTCCTGGTGCTCAGCCTCGGCATCGGCGCCAAGGCGCTGAGCCCGGGTCAGGTCTGGCACGGGCTGTTCGACCCCGCCGCCCCCGACTACACCGTGGTGCACCGGCTGCGCCTGCCCCGCACCCTGCTCGGACTGCTGGTCGGCGCCGCCCTCGGCCTGGCCGGCGGCCTGATGCAGGCGCTCACCCGCAACCCGCTCGCCGACCCCGGCCTGCTCGGCATCAACGCGGGCGCCTCCGCCGCGGTGGTCACCGCCACCGCGCTGCTCGGCATCGGCAGCTTCGACGGCTACGTCTGGTTCGCGCTCGCCGGCGCCGCCGCCGTCGCCGTGCTGGTCTACGCCGTCGGCGGCGGCCGCACCGCCACCCCCGCCCGGCTGGCGCTGGCCGGCGCCGCGCTCAACGCCACCCTCTACTCCTACGTCAGCGCGCTGATGCTGCTCAACGCCGCCTCGCTGGAGCGGATGCGGGTCTGGACGGTCGGCTCGCTCGCCGACGCCCGGCCCGGGACGGTGCTGAAGGTGCTGCCGTTCGTGCTCGCCGGGCTGCTGGTCGCGCTCGCGCTGGCCCGGCCGCTGAACGCGCTCGCCCTCGGCGAGGAGACCGCCCGCGCCCAGGGCGCCCGGCCCGCGCGGGTCCGCGCGCTCACCGTCGTGGCCATCACCCTGCTCTGCGGCGCGGCCACCGCCGCCTGCGGACCGATCGTCTTCGTCGGCCTGATGGTGCCGCACCTGGCCCGGGCCGCCGTCGGCCCCGACCTGCGCCGGCTGCTGCCCTGCTGCGCGCTGCTCGCACCCGCGCTGCTGCTCGGCTCCGACGTGCTCGGGCGGCTGCTCGGCCGGCCGGGGGAGGTGCAGGTGGGCGTGGTGACCGCCGTGGTCGGCGGGCCGTTCTTCCTGCTGCACGCCCGGCGCGGGAAGACGGTGCGCGGATGACCGGCCTGCTGCGGGTCCGGCCGCGCGGCGCGGCCGCCGGGGCCGCCTGCGCCATGCTGGCGCTGGCCGTCGGCGTGCTGGCGCTCGGCAGCGGCAGCTACCCGATCGGCCCCGGCGAGGTGCTGCGAGTGCTCTTCGGCGGCGGCACACCCGCCGAACGGTTCGTCATCGAGCAGCTGCGGCTGCCCCGGGTGGCCACCGCCCTCGCCGTCGGCGCGGCGCTCGCGCTGGCCGGCGCGCTCTTCCAGTCGCTCACCCGCAACCCGCTCGGCAGCCCCGACATCCTCGGCTTCACCCAGGGCGCCGGCACCGGCGCGCTCGCCGTGGTGCTCGCCGGCGGCGGCAGCGCGGCGCTGGCCGGCGGAGCGCTGCTCGGCGGGGTGCTCACCGGCGCGGGCGTACTGGCGCTCACCTGGCGCGGGGGGCTGCAGAGCGGGCGCCTGGTCCTGGTCGGGATCGGCACGGCGGCGATCCTCGGCGGGGTCAACGGCTACCTGCTGACCCGCGCCCAGCTCACCGAAGCCGCCCGGGCGCTGCTCTGGCTGACGGGCAGTCTGGACGGCCGCGGCTGGGAGCAGGCGGTGCCCGTGCTGCTCGGGCTGCTGGTCATCGCCCCGCCCGTGCTGCTCGCCTGCGGCCCGGCGCTGCGCATCCTGGAGCTCGGCGACGACACCGCGGCCGGGCTCGGCGTGCGGGTCGAGCCGGTGCGGATCGCGCTGCTCGCCGCCGCCACCGTGCTGGCCGCGCTCGCCGCCTCCGCCGCCGGACCGGTCTCCTTCGTGGCGCTCACCGCGCCCCAGCTCGCCCGCCGCCTCACCCGCACCCCGGGACCCAACCTGCTCGCCGCCATGCCAGTCGGCGCCGCGTTGCTGGTGGGCGCCGACTGGCTCGCCCAGCACCTGGTGAGCGACCGCCAGCTGCCCGTCGGCGTGGTCACCGGGGTGATCGGCGGCGGCTACCTGATCTGGCTGCTGGTGACGCAACGTCGGGCGGGCCGACTTTGAGCGCCGCAGCCCCAGTCCCCACCTCCCTACGACGAGAGAGTCCCGTGTCCGAACCACGCCTCCGAGCGCGCGCCCTCACCCTCGCCTACGAGCGCCGCACCATCGCCCGCGACCTGGACGTCGACATACCCGACGCCTCGTTCACCGTCATCGTCGGCCCCAACGCCTGCGGCAAGTCCACCCTGCTGCGCGCCCTCGCCCGCACCCTGCGGCCCGCCGCCGGCGCCGTGCTGCTGGACGGCCAGGACATCGCCACCCGGCCCGCCAAGCAGCTCGCCCGCACCCTCGGACTGCTGCCGCAGGCCCCGATCGCCCCCGAGGGCATCACCGTCGCCGACCTGGTCGGCCGCGGCCGCTACCCGCACCAGGGGCTGCTGCGCCAGTGGTCCGAGCGGGACGAGCAGGTGGTCCGGGAGTCGATGGCCGCCACCGGCGTCGCCGAGCTCGCCGAGCGCACCGTCGACGAGCTCTCCGGCGGCCAGCGCCAGCGCGCCTGGATCGCCATGGCGCTCGCCCAGGAGACCCCGCTGCTGCTGCTCGACGAACCCACCACCTATCTGGACATCACCCACCAGGTGGAACTGCTCGACCTCTGCGCCCGGCTGCACGAGGAGCAGGGGCGCACCCTGGTCGCCGTGCTGCACGACCTCAACCAGGCGGCCCGCTACGCCAGTCACCTGATCGCGATGCGCGAGGGGGAGGTGGTCGCGGCCGGGCCGCCGGGTGAGGTGGTCACCGCGGAGCTGGTCGAAGAGGTCTTCCGGCTGCCCTGCCGGGTGATCGCCGACCCCGAGACCGGCACCCCGCTGGTCGTCCCCAAGGCCCGCAGGGCCCCCGAGGTGCGCGAGGCCCGCCGATGAACACCTCCCACACCCGCCGCGACTGCTGGGGCATCCCGCACCTCACCGCCGGCTCCCACCTCGAACTCGCCCGCGCCCAGGGCCGCAACGCCGCCACCGACCGCGCCTGGCAGCTCGAGGTCGAGCGCCACCGCGCCCAGGGCAGCTCCGCCGCCTTCCTCGGCCCCGACGCGCTCGACTGGGACCGCTTCGCCCGCCAGGCCCGCCTCGCCGACACCGCCCGGCGCTGCTTCGACCGCCTCGACCCGGCGACCGCCGAGTGGGTCCGCGCCTACGTCGCCGGAGTGAACGAGGCGCTGCCGCAAGCCGCCTGCGACGTAACCGAGTTCGCGGCAGTGGGGCTGGCCGCCGGGAGCTGGGAGGAGTGGACGCCGCTGGCACTCTGGCTCTCCCACCACATCCTCTTCGCCGGCTTCCCCGCCAAGCTCTGGCGCGAACGGGTCGAACACCAGCTCGGCGCGGAGGCGGTGCCGCTCTTCGCCACCGACGGGCCGGCCGGCTCGGGCAGCAACGGCTGGCTGATCACCGGCGAACGCACCGCCACCGGCGCCGCGCTGATCGCCGGAGACCCGCACCGCTTCATCGAGGACCCCGGCATCTACCAGCAGATCCGGCTCGGCTGCCCCGAGTACGAGGTGACCGGCCTCGCCGTCCCCGGCGTCCCCGGCATCGCCCACTTCGGCCACACCGGCGGTGTCGCCTGGGCCATCACCAACGCCATGGCCGACTACCAGGACCTCTACCGCGAACGCCTGCGCCGCACCCCGGAGGGCGTCGAAGCCCTCGGCCCGGACGGCTGGCAGCGCGCGCACGCGCACACCGAGCGGATCGAGGTCGCGGGCCAGCCGGCGGTCGAGATCGAGGTGATCGAGACGGCGCGCGGCCCGGTGGCGGTCGGCGGGGACCTCAGCCTGCGCTACCCGCCGCGCGTCACCGGCGAGTTGGGATTCGCCGCACTGCCCGCACTGCTGCGCGCCCGGACCGTCGCCGACATCGACGCGGCGATGGACCACTGGGCCGAACCCGTCAACGTGGTGCTCGCCGCCGACACCCACGGCGGCACCCTGCACCGCGTCGCGGGCGCCGTCCCCCGCCGGGACCGCGCCAACCTGCTGCACCCCGTGCCCGCCTGGCTCGCCGAGCACGACTGGACGGGCTGGCAGCCGATGCCCCGCGCCGAAGTGAGCGGCTACGCCGTGATGGCCAATGCCCACGGACTGGCCACCCCGCTCGGCATCGAGTTCGCCGCGCCCCACCGGGCCGGGCGGATCTCCCGGCTGCTCGCCGAACGGACCGACTGGACCGCCGAGTCGATGGCCGCGATCCACCAGGACACCCACCTCGGCTCCGCCGCCGTCCTGCTCGACCTGGCCGCCGAAGCCACCGGCCTCAGCCCGGCCGCCGACCGGCTGCGCCGCGAACTGCTCGACTGGGACCGGCGGATGGACGTCGACTCGGTCGCCGCCGGACGGTACGCGGCGCTGCGCTCCGCCGTCGTGCGGGCCGTCGCCGCGCTCCCCGTGCTCGCGCCGCTGGCCCGGCCGAGCGGCCACCCGGCGCTGTTCGCACCGTGGCTCGCGCTCACCACCCGGGTCGGGCTCGCGCTGGAACACCTGCTGGTGCCGGGGAGCCTGCCCGGACTCGACCCCGCCGGCCTGGTCCGCGACGCCCTCGAGGAGACCGCCCCGCAGCCCCCGCGGGCCTGGGGCGAGACCCACCGCCTGACACCCTGGCGGGCGTTGACCGGGCCCGACCCGGCGACCGAGCCCGCGCTCGGCGGCGACCACGACTGCGTGCTGGCCACCACCTCGCTGCCCGGCGTCACCGACCGGTGCGGCCGGGCCGGCGCCGCCCGCTACGTCTGGGACCTCGCCGACCGGACCGCCAGCCGCTGGATCGTCCCGCTCGGCGCAGGCGGCCACGACCACCGGCACGACCAACTCCCGCTCTGGGTCAGCGGACAGCTCCTCCCCACCGATCCTCCCCCGCGCACCGGAGAGACCCGATGAACCCGCACCACCGGCAGACCGTCCCCGGCTTCGGCACCCTGCTGCTGCGCCCGCTCGACCCGGCCGGCGACGCCGCCCTGCTGCACGGCTGGGTGAACGACGAACGCGCCCGATTCTGGGGCATGCTGGGCCACACCCGCGAACAGGTCCGCGACATCTACGCCCACGTCGACTCGCTGACCACCCACCACGCCTACCTGCTGCTGCGCGACGGCGAACCGGCGGCGCTGTTCCAGACCTACCAGCCCGAGCACGACCCGCTCGGCGACCACTACCCGGTCCAGCCGGGCGACGTGGGCGTACACCTGCTGGTCGCACCCGCCGCCGGCGAACCGTCGCCCCACCACACCGCCGTACTGGTCGCGGTGCTGCTCTCCGCCGTCCTCACCGACCCCGCCGTGCGCCGGATCGTCGCCGAGCCCGACACCCGCAACGCGGCGTCGATCGAGCGGCTCCGGCGCACCGGGTTCGCGTTCGGGCCGGAGGTGCAACTGGAGGACAAGCTCGCGCGGTTGATGGTCCTGGAGCGGGCGGTGGCTGAGCGGTTCTGCCGCACTGTCACTGATTGCACGTCAGGATGACTCGCCCACAGGTTTGCTGATGCAATGTCAGCCTCATAGGTCCCGCCGCGACGCGTTCCTCGCCGAACTGGAAGCCGCCGCATCCTGACCCGTCACCGCGCCAAGTCCGCGCAGACCAGCCGGAACGCCGCCGGTGGATCGGCCGCCCGGGCCACGCCGCGGCCCACCACCAGGTGCGAGGCGCCCGCCGCGAACGCGGCCTGCGGGGTGGCGGCGCGGGCGTGGTCGGTGGCCGTCACCCCGGGTTGCGCGACGCCCGGGGTGACGATCAGCGCCGCCTCGCCCAACTCCGCGCGCAGCAGCGCCGCTTCCTGCGGCGAGGCGACCACCCCGGCGCAGCCCGCGGCCCGGGCCAGGCGGGCCAGCCGCAGCACCTGGGTCTCGGTGGAGCCCGCGATCCCGAGCTCGGCGAGGTCGGCGTCCGTCATGCTGGTCACCACCGTGAGCGCGAGCACCCGCAGTTCGGGGAACTCCTTCGCCGCGCCGACCGCCGCCGCCAGGATGCCCCTGCCGCCCATCGCGTGCACGGTGACCATCGAGACGCCCAGCGCCCCGGCCGCCCGCACGGCGCCGGCCACCGAGTTCGGGATCTCGAAGAGCTTCAGATCGAGGAAGACCCGCTTCTCCCGCCCGACCAGCCACCGGACGAACTCCGGCCCGGCCGCGGTGAGGAGTTCCAGGCCGACCTTGTAGAAGCCGCACTCCCGGCCCAGGCGCTCGACGAGGGCTTCGGCAGCCGCCCGGTTGTCGAAGTCCAGCGCGACGATGACCCGTTGCGCAGCGGTCACGCCTGCTGCCCGTCGTACGGCCAGACGTCGTCCGGGAAGACCCGCGCGAACCAGTGCGGCTGCACGTCCCGCAGCCGCAGGGTCTGCCATTGGCGCGGGTCCTCCGGCAGCGGCACGCCCACCGCGACGTCCGGCCCGTAGGCGAACAGGCGCTCCTGGCAGACCCCGCAGGGCGCCAGCACCCAGTAGCCGCGGCCGCCGTCGGCCGCCGTCACGCAGACCGAGGCGACCACGCGGCGGCCGCGCTTGTAGGCCTCGCAGATCGCGCCCGTCTCGTGGCAGAGCCGCACCGCGTTGTTCGGCGGCTCGGGCGCCGTGCTCGTGAGCACCGTGCCGTCGTCCAGCCGCAGCGCCGCCGCACCGGCCCAGTCCTGCCCCGGGAAGCGGGTGCGTGCCAGCTCGATCGCGGCATCGACCAGCCCCCGGTCCACCACCTCGTGATCAGTCATGCGGTGCAGCGTACAAGCACGATAAATCCGGTGCGGATCGGACGCGGCGCCCGCAGACTGGGGGCGCAACGCAGCGATCCAGAAGGAGTTCCGTGCAGGCTGCCGTCACCGTCTCGCCGTCCGAAGTGCCCGAGCTGCTGCTCGGCCTGGCCACTGTCCGGCCGGTCTTCCTCTGGGGCGCACCCGGTATCGGAAAGTCCTCGCTGGTGCGGGAGTTCGCCGACTCCCTGGGGCTGGACTGCGTCAGCCTGATCGGCACCCAGCTGGCCCCGGAGGACTTGGTCGGCGTCCCGCAGATCACCCCCGACGGCCGCTCGCGGTTCTGCCCGCCGGAGTCCATCGCCCGGGAGAAGCCCTACTGCCTCTTCCTCGACGAGCTCAACGCCGCCACCCCGGACGTGCAGAAGGCCTTCTACTCGCTGATCCTGGACCGCCGGATCGGCTCCTACGAACTGCCGCCCGGCTCCCTCGTGATCGGCGCCGGAAACCGGGCCACCGACGGCGCGCTGGCCCGCCCAATGGCCTCCGCGCTGGTCAACCGGCTGGTCCACGTGCACCTGCGGGCCAGCAGCACCGACTGGCTCAACTGGGCAGCGGGCAAAGGCATCCACCCCTGGGTGCTGGACCACCTGACGGACCGCCCGGACCACCTCTGGTCGGCGCCGCCGAAGACCGAGGAGCCGTTCTCCACCCCGCGCGCCTGGCACATGCTCTCCGACGCGCTGCACTCCTTCGGCCCCGCGCTCACCGAGCCGACCCTCAAGGTGCTGGCGCACGGCCTGCTCACCCCGCAGCACGCGGTCGCCTTCTGCGGCTACGCCAAGATCGTCCGCAACTCCTACGGCCTGGACGCCATCCTCAAGGGCGATGCCCGCTGGCCGCACCGCATCGAGGACCGCGACCTGCTCTACTACCTCGCCGACGCCTTCCGTACCCGCCTGGCCAAGGAGCTGCCCGCCCGCAAGGAGCACGTCTCCGACGCCCGCCGGCAGACCGCCTACCGGGCCAAGAGCCTGCTGGTGCAGCTCGCCGAGATCTCCGTGGAGGTCGCCCAGACCGTGATCGCCGACGGCCCGGACGGCAATCCGGTGCTCCCCGCCTGGTTCCTGATCGAGGCGGCCCGCGACATGCCCCGGCTGGTCGAGGCCCGCCGGTGAGCGGCACCAGTGGCACCAGCGGCGCCAAGCGCGGCAACGCCGCCGCCGCCGCGGCCAAGCCCGACCCCGGCGTCGAGGCCGTGCAGGAGGGCCTGCGGCTGCTGAACCGCAACCACGCGCTGGCCGCGATCCCCGCCACCATCTGCCTGGACCGCAGGTGCGCGCCCGAGTACGGCTGGTGCACCGTCAGCTCCAACGGCACCGTGCACGCCAACACCGGCCGCCGGGCCGAACCCGCCGCCTGGGCCTGGCTGCTGGCGCACGCCCTGCTGCACCTGGGGTTCGGCCACGTGCCCGCCGGGCGCGGGCGCCGCGAGCCGCTGGACCAGTACCGGCAGGCCGCCAACTGCGCGGTGGTCAACCGCTTCCTCACCACCTTCCCGGTCGGCCGGGCCCCCGCCGAGCTGCCCGCGGACCTGCCGGGCGGCGACGAGGAGGAACTGGCCGCCCGCTGGCGCCGCGACGGCCTGCCGCGGATCCCCGGCAGCTGCGACGCCGGCGAACCCGACCAACTCGTCGTCCCCTGGGTCGGCCACCAGCAGCCCGAGGACTGGACGACGGCCTTCGCCGCCGCCCTCACCCGCACCATGTCCGCCGCCATGGACGTGGCCGGCGGCCGCCGCGACGCGCTCACCGGCGCCCGGGCCCCCGAGCGCCCCTGGACCAGGGCGCTCAACTGGTTCATCTCCAGCTACCCCCTGCTCGGCGGCATCGCGGCCGGCCTGACCCTGGTCGCCGACGCCGAACTCGCCCGCGCCCAGGGCATTTCCATCGCCGCCGTGAACACCGAGGCGGGCGAGATCTACCTCAACCCGCTGCGGCACCAGAGCGAGGAGGAGTGGCGGTTCATCCTCGGCCACGAGATGCTGCACGCCGCCCTGCGCCACGGCGAGCGCTGCGGCGCCCGCGACCCGTTCCTCTTCAACGTCGCCGCCGACTACGTGATCAACGGGTGGCTGTTGGCGATGGGCGTCGGCGAGATGCCCGAAGGGCTGCTGCACGACCCCCGGTTGGCCGACCTGTCGGCGGAGGAGGTGTACGACCGGATCGTCCGCGACCAGCGCCGGATCCGCCGGCTGGCCACCATGGCGGGCAAGGGGCGGCCCGATGTGCTCGGCGAGCCGCTGGGGCCGGCCCGCGACTACGTCGACCTGGACGACTTCTACCGCCGCGGCCTGCAGCAGGGGTTCGAGCTGTACCAGCGTGAACGCGGGCTGCTGCCCTCCGGATTGGTGGAGGAGATCCGGGCGCTCTCCCAGCCGCCGCTGCCCTGGGACGCCCGGCTCGCCCGCTGGTTCGACGAGTTCGTGCCCTCCCCGACCGACGTGCGCAGCTACGCCCGGCCGTCCCGCCGGCAGGCCGCCACCCCGTCGATCCCGCGGGCCGGCCGCTACCGCCCGCCGGAGGAGACCGCCCGGTGCACGTTCGGCGTGGTGCTGGACACCTCGGGCTCGATGAGCCGGGTGCTGCTCGGCAAGGCGCTCGGTGCGATCGCCTCCTACGCGGCGGCCCGCGAAGTCCCCGCCGCCCGGGTGGTCTACTGCGACGCGGCCGCCTACGACGCGGGCTTCCTGCCGCCCGAGCAGATCGCCGAACGGGCCCGGGTGCGCGGGCGCGGCGGCACCGTGCTGCAGCCCGGCGTCGACCTGCTGGAGCGCGCCGAGGACTTCCCGGCCACCGCGCCGATCCTGCTGATCACCGACGGCGAGTGCGACGTGCTCCGGGTCCGCCGCGAGCACGCCTACCTGGTCCCGCAGGGCGCGGGCCTGCCGTTCACGCCCCGCGGGCCGGTCTTCCGGCTGCGCTGAGCAGGCCGGGCCGCACGTCCTCGCCGGGGTCGCCGTCGCCCGGCTCGCCACTCCCCGGCGCAGGCGACCAGGCCGTACCAGGCGTGCAGGATCCCGGCAGTGCGGTCCAGCCGGTCCCGCACCGGCTACGGGGTCAGCCATGGTGGCACTGGTGCCACCATGGATGCGGGTGCCAGGCTCATGGCAGCCCGCCGTCGAGGTGTCCTAGTGTCTGATCATGATGATTCCACCCGCGCTCAGGCGCTCGGCGCTCCGGGTGCGGCGGGACACCGGCTTCCTGGCCACCGGTGTCCCGCCGCACCTGGCCCTGGTCCCCGTGTGGTCCTGGGCCGCGACGGTCCCCGCCGAGACGGGAGACTGGGCTATGGCGCTCACCGCGCCGGTCGCCCTCATCCTGCTCGCTGTCCCGGTGCTGACGGCCGTCCAGCGGTACCGCCACCGGGCGCTCCTCGGAGTGGACATCCCTCGGCCGACGCCCGCGCCGCAGGGGTGGTCGTGGGCGGCGGTCGCCCGGCGGTTCTCCTTGAGGCGGATCTGGCGCCAGCTCGGTTACCACCTCCTCCTGGGCCCGCTGGCGGCCGTGGTGGAGCTGTCGGTGCTCGCGATGGCGGCCGCCGGCCTGGCGGGCGCCACCACCCTCGGCTGGGTGTGGGCGCTGCCGGTGGAGGTCCGCCAGGACTGGTTCGACTACGCGACGCGGACGCCGTGCTACACGGTGGCCGGCATCGCCCTCCTGTGTGCCGTGCCCTGGGCGGCGGGGGCGGCGGCCCGGGCGGAGTCGCGGGTGGCGCCGGCGCTGCTCGGGCCCAGCCGGGCCCAGCGGCTCCAGGAGCGGGTGGAGTACCTGGCCGGCAGCCGCACCGACCTGATCGAGGCGGTCGACGCCGAGCGCCGCCGGATCGAGCGCGACCTGCACGACGGCACCCAGCAGCGGCTGGTCTCCCTCGCGGTCAACCTGGGCCTGGCCATGGCCACCCGACCCGACCTGCCGGGTGAAGCCCGCCAGGCGCTCGCGGAGGCGCACCTGGAGGCGAAGGAGGCGATCGCCGAGCTCAATGACCTGGTCCGCGGGTTGCACCCGGCCGTGCTCGAAGACCGAGGGCTGGACGCGGCGCTGTCCGGGTTGGCCGCCCGGGTGCCGGTGCCGGTGCGCCTGCGGGTCGATCTCGAGGAGCGGGTGGTGCCCGCCGTGGAGTCGGTCGCGTACTTCGTGATCTCCGAGGCGCTGGCCAACGTGACCAAGCACGCCGGTGCGACGCGTGCCGAGGTGACCGTCAGGCGGGTCGGGAAGGTGTTGCGGCTGAATGTCACCGACGACGGACTCGGTGGTGCCGACGCCTCCGCCGGCACGGGGCTGAGCGGGCTGGCCAAGCGGGTCGGCTCCGTCGACGGGACCTTCCGCGTCAGCAGCCCCGTCGGGGGACCGACGATCATCGCTGCGGAGCTGCCGTGCGAGCGGTGATCGCCGAGGACTCGGTGCTGTTGCGGATCGGCCTGGTCAAGGTGCTGGAGATGGGTGGTTTCCAGGTCGCCGCGGAAGTCGGTGACGGGGAGGCGCTGCTGGCGGCAGTGGAGGAGCACCGGCCCGAACTCGCCCTGGTCGACGTCCGGATGCCGCCCGGCTTCACCGACGAGGGGGTGCGCGCCGCGATGGCGATCCGTCGGCGGTGGCCGCAGACGGCGGTGGTGCTGCTCTCGCAGTACGTGGAGGAGCGGTACGCGGCCGACCTGTTGGCGACCAACACCAGCGGCGTCGGCTATCTGCTCAAGCAACGCGTCGCCGATGTGCGGGAGTTCGTGGAGGCGGTGCAGCGGGTCGCGGGCGGGGGCACGGCGCTGGATCCGCAGGTCGTCGCCCAGCTGCTGCTGCGGCGGGACAGCGACCCGCTGGACCGGCTGACCCCTCGTGAACGGGACGTGCTGGGCCTGATGGCCGAGGGGCGCTCCAACGCCGGCATCGCCGAGGCGCTGACGGTCAGCGAGAGCGCGGTGGCGAAGCACATCAACAACATCTTCGCCAAGCTCGACCTGCCGGTGACCGACACGGACCACCGCCGCGTGCTCGCCGTGCTGCGCTTCCTCGGAGCGCCCCAGGGCTGACCGGCCCCGGTGTCAGACCCCGGTGGCCGGGCCTCCGAAGTCCGGTGCCGCTACCGCCTCGATCGCGCTCTCCGCATGCGGATCCGCGGCCGGTGCCGGGTGGGTGGCCCGGATCTCGAAGCCGGCCTCGACCGCCAGCGCGCGGTACTCGGCGTCGGTGCGGTTGCGGCCCTCGACCATGGCGAGCATCAGCAGGTCGAAGACCTTGGCCGCACTCGCGCCGGGACCCTCCGGGATCACCTTCTCCAGGATCACCAGCCGCCCGCCCGGCTCCATCGCCTTGCGCACCGTCCGCAGGATCTCCAGCGCCTTGTCGTCCGCCCAGTTGTGCAGGCAGCGGGCGAGCACGTAGAGGTCGCCGCCGGTCGGTACCTGCTCGAAGAAGCTGCCCTCGACCAGCGTCGCCCGCTCCAGCACGCCCGCCTCCGCCAGGCAGCCGCGGGCCTGCTGCACCGCCTCCGGCAGCTCCAGCAGCACGCCGTGCAGCTCCGGGCGCCCGGCCAGCAGGTCGGCGAGCAGCTTGCCGTTGCCGCCGCCCACGTCGACCACCGTGCGCACGCCCGTCAGGTCGCAGGCCGAGAGGGCCTGCGGCACGGCCCGGTGGCCGCCGAGCGCCTGGTGGAAGGTGCGGGCGGTCTCCGGGTGCGCGGCCAGATAGCCGTACATCGGCTCGCCGTAGGCGTGGTCGAAGGCGGGCGTGCCGGTCCGCGCGGTGTGCAGCAGCTCGCCGAAGGAGCGGTACACCTCCTCGCCGAGCAGCACGGCGGACTGCCGCGCCGACCCGGGCACGTCCGAACGCAGCAGCGTGGCGGAGGCGTTGAGCCCGAAGACGGACTCGCCCTGCTGCTCGAACAGGCCGACGGAGGCCAGCGCGCGCAGGATCCGGTGCAGGGCATCCGGGTCGGCCTCGCAACGGGCGGCCAGCTCGGCGGAGTCGAGCGGCCCGGCGGCCAACTGGTCGGCCACGCCCAGCACGGCGACCACGTGGCAGGCCTGGGCCAGCCAGGCGCCGGACAGCAGTCCCTGCACGAGCCTGCGATCGGTCTCGGACACGAGGGTCCCTTTCTCAGCGGTTTGACGGTGCGTCAGAGGGTGGCGGTGATCGCCTCGGCGAGGGTGGCCATCATCAGGCCGTGGAACTCGGCGTTGGCGCGGCGGTCGGTGACCACCTCGACCAGCCGCGGGCCCGGCTGCTCGACGGCCGAGAGCAGCTCGGCCACGCTCCGGGCCCGGGTGTACGGCCAGCCGGAGGCGGCCGCCAGATGGGCGAAGTCGACCTGGTGCGGGGTGCCGAGGTAGAGCTCGAACCCGTCGATCGGCTCGCCCGGCGGCAGCATCGAGAAGATCCCGCCGCCGTTGTTGTTCACCAGCACCACCACCAGGTCGGGGCGCTCCGTCCCGGGCGCCCCGATCAGCCCGTTCTGGTCGTGCAGCAGCGAGAGGTCGCCGAGCAGCGCGAACGCCCGCCCGCCGCCCGCCGCCTGGTGGGCCAGCGCCGCGCCGACCGCGCTGGAGACGGCGCCGTCGATGCCGCTGAGCCCGCGGTTGGCGAGGATTCGCAGGTCCTGGCGCGGCCGCATCCGCTCGGCGTCCCGGATCGGCATGCTGGAGGCGACGAAGAGCAGCGCGCCGGCGGGCAGGGCGGCCACCAGCTCGCGGGCGACCCGGGGCTCGCTGAGCGGGCCGGTGTCGAGCAGCTGGTCCAGTGCGGTGGCGGCGGCCTTGTCGGCCTGCTGCCAGAGGGGGAGCCAGGCCGGGTCCTCGGCGGTCCTGCGCGCGGCGCCCAGCGCGGGGACGACCCGGGTCGCGGTGCGGACCGGGTCGGCCCAGTCGGGCGAGGGGTCCACCACGACCACCTCAGGCGCGTGCGCGAGGTAGTCCAGCACGGTGAGGCTGATGCCCGGCCGGCCCACGCTGACCACCAGTTCGGGGACGGCCCGCGCCCGGAACCCCGGGTGGCCGAGCAGGTCGACGTAGTTGCTCAGCACGGTGGCGCCGTAGCGCGCACCGCTCTGCGGCTCGGCGATCAGCGGCCAGCCGGCCTCCTCGGCGAAGGCCACGGCCCGGTCCGGGTCCGCGGCCCCGTCGCCCACGATGACCACTCCGCGGGCCGGCAGCTCAAGGTCGACGGGCTGCGGGGCGGGCGCCGTGACGGCCGTCCACGGGGCGCCGCCGGTCCGCGCCACCGGCTGCCAGCCCGCGGGCTCGCCGGTGACGTCCATCGGCTCGGGCAGCCCGACGTTCAGGTGCACCGGCCCGCGCGCCGCGGCCGCCACGCTGCGGGAGACCACCGAGCGCCAGTACCGCACACTCGCCGGGTCCGCCCGGGTGCCGTCGGAGTCCAACTCGGCGAAGTGGCCGACGGCGGTGCCGAAGAGCCGCACCTGGTCGGTGGCCTGGTTGGCGCCGGTGTCGCGCTGCGCGGGCAGTCGGTCGGCGGTGAGCACCAGCAGCGGGACCCGGGAGTGGTGCGCCTCCAGCACGGCCGGGTGCAGGTTGGCCGTCGCGGTGCCGGAGGTGCAGACCACGGCGGCCGGCCGCCGGCTCGCCCGGGCCAGCCCCAGCGCCAGGAACCCGGCCGACCGTTCGTCGATCCGCACGTGCAGCCGGATGCCGGGGTGCCGGTGCAGCGCGTTCGCGAGGAACGCGGAGTGCAGACCGGGGGAGACCACCACCTCGCTGACGCCGCACCGGGCGAGTTCGTCTGCGATGGTCTCGGTCAAAGGAGTTGACAGCTTCACCGCGCCGCCTTTCAGCCTCAGGAACGCCGGAATGCCTCAGGAATGGTCGGACGGAACACGCGTCACGCTACCAGGACTGTCCGAACGATCGTGCAGAAAACTTTCCCGGGCGCGGACCGCCAGGGCAAGATCGGCCAACTTCCCCGCGCGGGATCAGTCCTGACAGGCGCTCCCGGTCGCCAGCACCCGCAGCGCCCGGAGGAAGGCCGCCGCGTCCGCCTCCGGCAGCGGCGCGAGGAAGCGCCGCTCCAGCTCCTCGCGGGCCCGCTCGGCGCCGGCCAGGCAGTCGCGGCCGTGCCCGGTCAGCTGCACGGTGTTGCGCCGGCGGTCCTGCTCGCTGCGGCGGCGCTCGACCAGTCCCTTGCGCTCCAGGGTGTCGACCAGCGCCACCATGGTGGTGCGGTCGACGCCGAGCCGGCCGGCCGCCTCCAGCTGGGAGAGCGGGCGCTCGGCGGCGAGCACCGCGAGGACGGCCAGTTCGCGGCCGTCGAGCCCGAAGGGCGCCAGGGCCTGCGCGGAGGCCTCCGTCAGCCGCGCCTGTGCGTGCTTCATCAGGTAGCCCAGGCGGGCGGTCAGGGGGGCGGGTCCTTGGCCGGTCATGACCGGCATCCTATCCAGTCTCCTGATGGTCAGTCTGACTGACGATCAGTTAGGCTGACGGTTGCTGCGGCCGGGGAGGGCGGCAGTACCAACGGCAGTACCGACGGAAGTACCAACGGCAGTTCCGCAGCAGTTCCAGGGGAGGAGTGCGGCCATGACCGACCACCAGCACCATCCGGTGACCTTCGGGGTCAAGACCACGCCGATGCGGGTCGGCTACCAGGACGTCCTGCGGGTCTGGGAGGAGGCGGACGAGCTGCCCGAGATCGCCGACGCCTGGCTCTGGGACCACCTGATGCCGATCGTCGGGCCCAAGGACGGGCAGATCCTGGAGGGCTGGACCCTGCTGAGCGCACTCGCCGCCCGGACCCGCCGGCTGCGGCTCGGCCTGCTGGTCACCAGCAACCGGGTCCGCGAGCCCGCCGTGCTCGGCAAGATGGCCGGCACCGTGGACGCCGTCTCCGGCGGCCGGCTCATCATGGGCCTCGGCGTCGGCGGCACCCACCAGCCGGCCGGCGCGGGCGGCATCGCGGGCGAGAACCCGGCGCTCGCCGAGTACCAGGCCTACGGGCTGACCCTGGTCCCGCCGGCCGAGGGCATCGCCCGGCTCGCCGAGACGGTGCAGATCCTGCGGCGGATGTGGACCGAGGAGGTCTTCGATTTCCACGGCCGGTACTACCGGCTGACCGGGAACCGGAGCGAGCCCAAGCCGGCCCGGCCCGGCGGTCCGCCGCTGCTGATCGGCGGCTGGGGGAGCCGGACCCTGCGGCTGGTCGCCGAGCACGCCGACATCTGGAACATCCCCGGCCCGCCGCACCACCCGATCGCCTACCTGGCCGAGCGCTCCGCCGTGCTGGACGCGCACTGCGCGGCGATCGGGCGCGACCCGCGCAGCATCACCCGCTCCGTGCAGTACATCGTCTCGTACGAGGACCCGGCCGCCGACCGCCGGGCCGTGCTCGAGCTGGTCGCGGCCGGCTTCGGCCACATCGTGCTCAGCCTGCGCAGCCCGTACCCGCCGCAGGCGGCCCGCTGGCTGGTCGAGCGGATCATCGCCCCGGTGCGTGCGGAGCTGCCCCGCTGAGACCGGCCGACAGTGGGGTGTGCGAGAGTCGGGGCATGCTGGAGATCTCGGTGCAGACGGAGCGTCAGGAACGGCACCCGCGGGTGTCGGTGGGGGAGCTGACGGAGCTGGTGCGCCGGATCGGCGGCCGGGGCGACCGGTTCCTGGTGCTGGAGCGGCTGCCCGGCGAGCCCGAGGTCTACGCCCAGGTCTGGCACGAGGCGGGCGGCGGCTACACCGTGGAGCACCGGGAGGGCGCGGCCGACCGGCACTTCCAGGCCGAGGCCGCCGACCCGGCGGCCGTGGCCGCGGCGCTGGCCGGCTGGGCGCGGCAGGAGCCGGGCTGGGACGCGGAGTTGGCCTGGACCAGGCTGGCCCCCGACGACCCCGCCGGGGCGCCGCCGCTGGAGCTGGACCCGGCCGACCGCGCCGACCTGGAGCAGCAGCTCCGCCGCACCCTGGCCGGCGGCTACGCCTCGCGCGCCGAACTGGCCGAACTCGCCGAGGAGTACCTGGTCACCGCCGACCGCCGACCGGTCTCGCCCGCCCAGGCCGCGGCCCTGGCGGACCGGCTCTGGCAGGACCGGCTGGCCGAACAGGCCGGCTGGCGGGGCGAGACCGACCCCGAACGCCTCACCCGCGCCTTCGAGGCGCTGGAGCAGGCCGGGATCACCGCCCGGGAGCACTTCACCTGCTGCCGCGGCTGCGGCCAGGCCGAGATCGGCGACGAGGCCCGGCCCGGCGCCCGCGGCTTCGTCTACTTCCACGCCCAGTGCACCGAGGGCGCGGCCGACGGCGGCGGACTGACCCTGCTCTACGGCGGCTTCGACGGTTCGGCCGCGACCACGGCCGGGATCGGGCGCGAGGTGGTCGCCGCGCTGGCGGCGGTCGGCCTGCGCTGCAGCTGGGACGAGGACCCGGGCCGGGCGATCACCGTGACCCCGCTGGACTGGCGCCGGCGGATCGCCGGCTGACCGTCAGCAGGCCGCCCGACAGCGGGTCAGCGGGCGAGCAGCTCGTCCAGCGCCGCCTTGATCCGCTCGGCCGGCACCCGCTGCTCCACCGTCAGGTGGCCCACCAGGCTGGGCACGAACGGTGCGAGCAGCAGGTGCGCCAGCACCGGCGCGTCCGCCTCCGGGCGGGCCTGCCGCAGCAGCATCGTGACGTGGGTGTGCTGGGTGGTGTAGAAGCCGCCGCGGTAGCGCGCGGCCGGGGCGGCGGCCTCGGCGCTCGCCATCACGTCCAGCTGCCGGCCGGTGTGGTCGACCAGCGCGTGCAGGAAGGCGCGCAGCCGCTCCCCGGCCGGAGCGCCGGGCCCCAGCGGCGGCGGCCCGCTGAGGAAGGCCTGCTGGAACCGCTGCTCGGCCTCGTCCAGCAGGGCGTAGAGCAGCGCGCTGACGTCGCCGAACCGGCGGTAGACGGTGCCGACGCCCATCTCCGCCGCCGCCGCCACCGCGTTCATGGTGACCGCGCCCGGGCCCTGCTCGGCGAGCAGCCGGGCGGTGGCATCGAGGATCCGGCGCCGGTTGCGCGCCGCGTCGGCCCGCTCGGGAGGGGCCTGACCTGCGATGGGGAGTTCGTTGGTGGCCATGTCACGAGGCTAGCGGATCGCTATCCGTTTTACTCCCCGGCGATCCCTTGTGAATCGGATTCTTATCCGCTTAACTGGAGCCCGTCGAAGCGGATGACTATCCGCTTCAGTGCCGATACCCGTTCTCCACCGTTCGGAAAGGGGCTCTGCCATGGGCGCCAAGGTCGCGGTCATCTACTACTCGTCCACCGGGAACGTGCACCAGCTCGCCAATGCCGTCGCCGAAGGCGCCGAGAAGGCCGGCGCCGAGGTGCGCCTGCGCCGGGTGCCGGAGCTGGCCCCCGAGGCGGCGATCGACGCCAACCCGGCCTGGCGCGCGCACGTCGAGGAGACCAAGGACGTCGAGGTCGCCACCCTGGACGACCTCGTCTGGGCCGACGCCTACGCCCTCGGCTCGCCGACCCGGTTCGGCAACATCGCCGCCCAGCTGAAGCAGTTCATCGACACCACCGGCGGCCTCTGGGCCCAGGGCGTGATGACCGACAAGCCCGCCACCGGCTTCACCGCCTCCTCCAACGCCCACGGCGGCAACGAGTCCACCACCCTCGCCCTCTACAACACCTTCCACCACTGGGGCTCGATCATCGTCGCCCCCGGCTACAGCGACCCGGTCGTCTACGCGGCCGGCGGCAACCCCTACGGCACCTCGCACGCCGGCCGCGAGGCCGTCACCGAGGCCACCCTGGCCGCCGCCCGCTACCAGGGCGAGCGCCTGGCCGGCATCGCGGCCCGGCTGCAGGCCACCAAGTAAAGGCCGGTAGGCCACCACGCAGGGGCCGACCCCGTCAGGCGGCCGCCGGCACTCCGGCGGCCACCTGCCAGGCGGCGGTCACCGCCGCGTGCAGCACCGCCGGGTCCGCCGCGCGCACCGGCGCGCCCAGGTGCACGTGGAAGCCGGGGCGCCGCAGCGGGCCGGTGGCCAGGCCGGCCACCTGCTTGGCGGCCGAGCCGGAGCTGAGGCGGCGCGCACCGGCCTGGCCGAGCGGCAGCACCGGCGCGCCGGTGGCGGCCGCCAGCCGGGCCAGCCCGCTGCGGAACCGCTCCGGCGGCGCCTCGCCCGAGTCCCGGCGGTGCGGCAGCCCGCCCTCGCCGTAGATCAGCACCGAGCGGCCGGCCGCCAGCGCCCGCGCCGCGCCGTCCAGCGCCTCGCCCGCCCGCGCGGTGCCGCGGCGCACCGGGATGTGCCCCTCGCGCACCAGCGCCGCGCCGAGCAGCGGCACCCGCCACAGCCCGGCCGTGGCCAGCACCGCCGGGCGCAGGCCCAGCCGGTCCAGCGCGGCCAGCACGATCGCCGGATCGGCCAGCGAGGTGTGGTTGGCGGCGATGATGCTGCCCGGGGCCAGTTCGGCGGCCGGGTCGGTGGTGACGGTCAGCGGGCCGAAGGCCGGGACCAGGGCGGTGGCGAGGCGGCTGAGCATGGTGCGGCGGATCCTCCGTGCGGGGCGGGCGATGCCCTCATCGTCCCGCGCGCCGGGCGGGCCGCGCCTGAGTACCGGTACTCAACCGCCCATGAGGACCGCCGCCGCCGCGGCGCAGCTCAGCGCGGCCGGTCCGGCACCCAGGACGGGGCGGGCGCGGTCAGCGGCATGTGGCGGGCGGCGCGGGCGTCCAGCTCGGCGGCGGCCCGGTGCGGGTCGCCGCAGGCCAGCTCCACCAGGGCGTCGGCGGCCAGCCGGGCGCAGGCCAGGGCCAGCGCGACGGTGTCCCGGCGGGGGTAGTGCTCGCTGACGTAGGCCTCGCAGCGGTCCTCGATCCGCTGGTCGTGGTCCGCGTCGGCCTCCGGCGCCAGCGCCTGCACGGCGTGCCAGACCACGGCCAGCGCCACCGGCTCGGCCGGGTGCGCCTCGCCGTCCCGGCAGGCCCGCTCGCGCACCTCCGCCGAGCGCAGGCCCAGCCACTCCAGCGCCGCCGGGCCGTCCTCCCCGTGCACCCGCCAGAGCGCCTCCGCGGCCTGCCGCACCAGCGAGCGCAGCACCGGCAGCGCGGGCACCCGCAGGCCGGGCACCGGCGCGTCGCCGAAGACCAGCCAGGACTCGGCGAAGGCGCCCGCGCGCTGCCGCCAGGCCCCGGCGTTCTCGGCACCGTCGCCGTCCAGCCAGGCCGCCACGCCGTGGCGCACCAGGCCGTCGGCGACCAGCAGGACCGCGTCCTGGTCCAGCGCTGCGAGCCGTCCACTCCTCAGCACATCGCACCCCCTGTTGCGACTCACTCTTGACCGTGAGCGCACATCTCACCACACCCAGACGTGCCCGAACCAGAGCAGGGGCCGAGGTCACCCGGCGTAGTCGGGGCCCGGGGACGGCCGTCCGGGCGAGTCCGCGGCGCGCCCGCAAGGGAATGCGCGCCCGGTGGGGCTCAGCTGGAGGCCGGACGACCGAGGAGGGCGAACACGCACCGTGCGGACAACCGTCGAGGAGATTGCCGAGGGCATCCACCGGATCTCCACCGTACCGGAGATCGCGCCGCCGAACGGTTTCACCTTCAACCAGTTCCTGATCACGGGGGAGGAGCCGCTGCTCTTCCACACCGGGATGCGGGCGCTCTTCCCCGCCGTCTCCGCGGCCGTCGCCCGGGTGCTCCCGGTGGAGCGGCTGCGCTGGATCACCTTCGGCCACCTGGAGGCCGACGAGTGCGGGGCGATGAACGAGTTCCTGGCCGCCGCACCGCAGGCCCGGGTGGCGCACAACACCCTCGGCTGCCTGGTCTCGCTCGACGACCTCGCCGACCGACCGCCCCGCCCGCTGGACGACGGCGAGGTGCTGGACCTCGGCGGCAAGCAGGTCCGGCGGGCCGTGCGCAACATCAACACCCCGCACGTGCCGCACAACTGGGAGGCCCGGGTGCTCTTCGAGGAGCACACCCGGACGCTGTTCTGCGGCGACCTGTTCACCCAGCTCGGCGACGGGCCCGCCGTCACGGAGCGGGACCTGGTCGAGGCGGCCCTGGAGTCCGAGGGGCTGTTCCGGCAGACCTCCTGCCTGACCGCCGCCGTCGCCACCCTGCGCTCGCTCGCCGAGCTGGAGCCGGCCACCCTCGCCGTGATGCACGGCTCCTCCTACCGGGGCGACGGCGGGTCCGCGCTGCGGGCGCTGGCCGACGGGATGGAGCAGCGGTTCGGTCCGGAGAGCGAGTTCGCGGCCGCCCCGAGCGTGCTGGCCGGGCCGCACCCCTGAGCGACTCGCGGGCCGCACCCCTGAGCAACTCGCTGGCCGCACCCCTGAGCACGGACACGACGGGTGCCCGCCGCACCGCCGGCCGGCGGTACGGCGGGCACCCGGGCCCACCCTGAGTCAGGAGGCCAGCTTGCCCATGGCGTTGGCCTCGTCGACGACACCGGCGTCGAAGAAGCTCCACGGCAGGTTGGCGAAGCCGCCGTTGCCCCAGCTGCTGCCCCAGCTGTTCTCGATGGTCACGCCCTGCTCGTTGTAGGCCACGATGGTGATCTCGTGGCCGCCGACCACCGGGTCGCTGCCGGTGTCGCCCGGGGTGTAGCTGTAGTCCGAGGCGCTCTGCGAGTTCAGGTCCATGAAGCTCTGCTGGACCGAGAAGCCGATCGGCACCGGCTCGCCCCGGGAGATCGCGTCCTCGATCGCCGAGCGGGCCGAGGTGCCGCTGGTGGGCAGCTCGACGTAGCCGGACAGCTTGTAGTTGGCCGCGTTGGCGCTCTCGTTGGCGTCGGGCTGGGTGGTGTAGTCCTCGGTGCCCTGCCAGTAGTCGGACTGGGTGTCGATGCCCTGCTGCTGCTCCATCGGCAGCGCGACGCTGGCGTAGGTGCCGGTGTCGTTGCCCTGGGCGATCTGCGAGTAGATGAACATCGGGGCCATCGGCGCGCCGCTGATGCCCTGCTCGCTCATCAGGATGCCGTAGCCCGTGTAGCCGGTGGCCCAGGTGACGCAGGCGCCGACCTGGCCCTGGTCGCCGGGGGCCAGCGCGTAGTTGGTCAGGTCCGCGCTGGCCGGGGCGTAGCCGGCCCGGGCGACCGGGGCGATGGCGGCCAGGCGCTGGGCGGTCAGCGCGGCGGCGGCCGGGCGCGCGGCGGCCTGGTGGGCCTTGAGCGCGGCCAGGTTGAGGCCGGTCGCGTAGTGCTTGTGGTGCGCGTGGTGCCCGGCCGGGCGGGCGGTGGCGGCGGTGGCGTCGGTGGCGAGCGCCAGGCTGCCGGAGAGCGCGAGCGCGGCAGTGAGGCCGAGCGCTATGCGGGAACGCATGGATGGGCTCCTTGTGGGGGGTGGCCGGCTGTGGGAAGCCGGCACGCCGCACCGGGCCGCATGTGCGGGCGAGGCCGGTGCGGGGCGTGAAATGTGGGGGGTTGCGCCGGGTTGACGGTGGATCAGGGTGTATCGCCCCGGGGCGCTGCTCACCGTAGGGGCCGCAGACCTGGGCTGTCATGGGCAGAACATGACAATGGCGGGAAGTGGACAGCAATCTTTCAGGAATTGACAGGAAACTCACAGGAAGTCAGACTCGCGGGGCGCGCGGGAACTAGTGGTGGCAATGGGAAGCAACTCACCGGGGCGCAGGGTGGCGGGCTATGCTTCCGGGATCGGACCGGCAGGGCTCCGGTCGACGGGGAGTGGAGGAATCGTGCCGGTCACCGACGAGGCGATCGAGAAGATCAAGGCGATGATCGTCAGCGGTGAGCTGAACGCCGGCTCCAAGCTGCCGCGCGAGGCCGACCTGGCCGAACGGCTCGGCCTCTCCCGCAACTCGCTGCGCGAGGCGGTCAAGGCGCTCTCGCTGATCCGGGTGCTGGACGTGCGGCAGGGCGACGGCACCTACGTCACCAGCCTGGAGCCCGAGCTGCTGATGGAGGCGCTGGGCTTCGTCGTCGACTTCCACCGCGACGACACGGTGCTGCAGTTCCTGGAGGTCCGCCGGATCCTGGAGCCGGCCGCCACCGCGATGGCCGCGCGGACCATGAGCGACGAGGCGGTGGCCGAGCTCGGCGAGGTGCTGGCCGGGCTCGCCGAGGACGCCTCGATGGACGAACTGCTCGCCAACGACGTGGAGTTCCACCGGCGGATCGCGGCCGGTTCGGGCAACACCGTGCTCTGCTCGCTGCTCGACGGCCTGGCCGGGCCGACCGCGCGGGCTCGGCTCTGGCGCGGCCTCACCGAGGAGGGCGCGGTCGAGCGGACCCGCCAGCAGCACCGGGCGATCTACGAGGCGATCGCCTCCCGCCGCGTCGACGTGGCGCAGGCCTGGGCCACCGTGCACATCGCCGGCGTGGAGCAGTGGCTGCGCGAGCGGCTGGGCGCGGCGGGGTCCGCGCTCGGCTGACGGTCCGTCAGTTCACCTGGAAAGCCGCCAGGTTCTCCGCCGCCCAGGTCTCGAAACCGCGGGCCGGCCGGCCGGTGATCCGCTCCACCGCGTTGGTCAGCGGCGCCGGGAGGCCGGCCGCTGCCGCCTCCGCGCGCAGCAGAGCGCGCAGCACCGGCTCCGGCAGCCACGGCGGGCGCCGCTGCAGTGCCGCGTCCTCGTCCAGCCGCTCGATCGGGATCGCGCGGCCCAGCAACGTGCCGAGCACGCCGACCAGTTCGCGCTGCGAGCGGGATTCCGGGCCGGAGAGCACCAGGAGCCGGCCGCGGTGGGTCTCGCTGGTGAGCAGGTCGGCGGCCACCTCCGCGATGTCCGCCGGGTGGATCGGGCTGACCTGCGCCTCGGGGTGGACCAGCGCCACCGCGCCGGCGGCCCGCAGCTGCGGTGCCCAGTCCCGGGCGGCGTTGGTGGCCAACCAGCTCGGGTAGAGCACGGTGTGCGGCAGGCCGCTCTCCTCCACGGCGCGCTCGATCGCGCGGTGGGTCAGGCCGATCGGGCCGTCGTACTCGTGCGGCAGGTAGGAGGCGGGGGAGGAGAGCAGCACGAGGTGCTCCACCCCGGCCGCGACCGCCGCGCCGAGGAACCCGTCGATCCGGCCGCGCGCCGGATAGAGGAAGACGGTCCGCACCCCTTGCAGCGCCCGCTCGGCGGCGGCCGGGTCGGGGGCGGTGAGGTCGAGCGGGACGGTCTCGGTGCCGGGTGGCAGCCCGGGCGCCGCGGTGTCCCGGGCGGAGCCGCGCACCCGGTGGCCCGAGGCAGCGAGCCGGGCGAGCACCCGGCCGCCGATGGTGCCGCGGGCGCCGGTGACGAGGATGGCCATGCCACTCCTTGGAGGGTGGGGCGGGTATCTTTGCTCTGCTGTCAAAATATCTTTGATGTGCAACGTAAGGAGGGAGCCTGCCGGTGTCAACCGAACGCCACGCACCCGAGGCCGGTGCGGAGTCGGGCGTGGACGAGGCCGTCCGCGCACTGCTGCTGCTGATGCCCCGGCTGGTCGGCCGGGCGAAGCGGATCCCCGTCCCCGAGCCGCTGCAGTCGCTCGCCCTCGGCCCGCGCCACCTGTCACTGCTCTCCTACCTGCTCTTCGACGGCGCCCTGACGGTCAATGAGCTGGCCGCCCGCCTGGAGGTCGCGCCGACCACGGCGAGCCTGCTGATCGGCGAACTCAGCCGCAAGGGCGTGCTGGAGCGCCGCGAGGACGAGGCCGACCGCCGCCGCCGCATCGTCACCATCGCCGCATCCATGCGCCCCGCCATCGAGCAGTGGCTCTCCCGTGGAGCCGGCGCCTGGCGCGGCGCACTGCGCGACCTGACGCCGGAACAGCGGCAGCTCTTCGTCGACACCCTGCGCGCCTACGAGCGCGGGGTCGCGGGGGAGGAGCCGGAGGCGTGAACCGGCCGTCGCGCGCCGGAAAATCCCCGGCGCCGGGCACGGGTCCGGGGTAGCGTCCACCCGTGATCGAGGACCACTTCGGCGAAGCCGCGGCAGCGCGGTACGACCATTCCCACGACCCGGAGTTCGAGCCCGCGGAGATCGCCAGGACGGTCGACCTGCTGCAGCGCCTCGCCGGTGACGGGCCGGCCCTGGAGTTCGGCATCGGCACCGGCCGGATCGCCCTGCCGCTCGCCGAGCGGGGTGTGCCGGTGCACGGCATCGACCTCTCCGAGGCGATGGTGCGGCGGCTGCGCGCCAAACCCGGCGGCGACCGGATCGCCACCACCATCGGCGACTTCGCGGCGACGGCGGTGGCGGGCGAGTTCTCGCTGGTCTACCTGGTCTTCAACACCCTGATGAACCTGTCGACCCAGGACGCCCAGGTCGACTGCTTCCGCAACGCCGCCGGCCACCTCGTTCCGGGCGGCAGCTTCCTGGTCGAGGTGATGGTCCCCGAACTGCGGAAGATCCCGCTCGGCCAGAACACCGTCCAGTTCGCCGACGGGCCGGAGCACTGGGCCTACACCGTCTACGACACCGTCACCCAGGATGCCACCTGCCACTACCTCAGGATCACCGGGGACGGCCGCGGCGAGGCCCGCTCGATCCCGTTCCGCTACGTCTGGCCCGCCGAACTCGACCTGATGGCCCGGCTGGCCGGCCTGCGGCTGCGGCACCGCTGGGCCGACTGGACCGGGGCGCCGTTCACCGAGCTGAGCACCCGGCACGTCTCGGTCTGGGAACGACCGATGGGCTGACGGTCCGGCGGATACCCTGGCGGCGAGCCCGATCGATCGGCCCTGAGGAGCGACCCGTGAGCTGGTTCGGCCTGATGAGCGTCACCCCGATGGCGCCCGAGGTGCTGGAGGTGCACCGGCCCCGGCTGCAGCGCGCCGTCGAGCAGTTCCAGGCCATCCCCGCCAACGACGAGACCCTGCGGTTCTGGCGGGCCGGCGGCTTCACCGAGTTCGAGGGCTTCGCCGAGGAGACCGGACCGAGCGCGCTGGACGCCCACATCGAGACCGTCTACCAGGCCTGGAACGCCGGCCGGATCGCCACCCAGCCCTACCTCGCGGTGCTGGCCCGCAAGTCCTACCCGGCCTCCGCCCTGGCCTGGGCCGTCGGCCCCGACCGCTTCGTGCTGCCGGGCTGGTTCGGCGACTTCGTGCTCACCCCGGAGCAGGTCCGGGACACCCTGCCGCAGGTGGAGCACGCCTTCAGCTGGCCCACCGCGACCGAGTACGGCGCGGCCGAACGGGCCGAGGCCGAGCGGCGGCTGCGGATCGCGCTCGGCGGCGAGGAAGAGGAGGAGGACGTCAAGGCGCTGCTCGACGGCCTCCCCGAGGTCTGGCGCGCCGCCGCCGCCAACGGCCTGGCGCTGCTCGGCGCCCATCTGCTGCCCTCCTGACTCCGGCGGTCCGGCAGAATGTCGGGATGACCGTCCTCAGCTGCGCCGCCTGCGGCCACCGCCTGACCGGGGAGCTCCTGGAACGCCGCCACGGGGCCGGCACCTTCCGGCGTGGTCCCGACGGCTACCAGTTGGACCCCGCCGACCACCCCGGCACCGCCCCGCACCCCTCCAGCAGCCGCCGCAACGGCTGCTGCGGACTGGACGGGATGGACGGCCCGAACCTGGTCTGCGGCGGCTGCGGCGCCGAGGTCGGCACCGAGCAGTCCGACTGCTGGACCGGCCGCTCGACCGTGCTGAGCGCCACCGCCACCACCCCGCTGGGAGCGTGACCCCCGTGACCGAGCCGGAGATCCGGATCACCGCCGAGCTGGTCCGCGACCTGCTGCGGGACCAGCACCCCGACCTCGCCGGGCTCCCCATCAGCGAGGTGGACGGCGGCTGGGACAACCAGCAGTGGCGCCTCGGCGAGGAGTTGGCCGTGCGGATGCCGCGCACCGAGGGTGCCCCGGGGCTGCTGCTCCGGGAGCGCCGGTGGCTGCCCGAGCTGGCCCCGCGCCTGCCGCTGCCCGTCCCCGTGCCCGTCCGCCACGGCCAGCCCTCCGAGCGCTTCCCGAAGCCCTGGACCGTGATGAGCTGGGTCCCCGGCCGCCCGCTGGACCACGCGCCGCTCACCCGCGGCGAGCACGCCGCCGTCGCCCTGGCCGGCTTCCTCCGGGCCCTGCACCGGCCGGCCCCCGCCGAGGCACCGGTCGGCACCGACCGCGGCGGGCACCCCGCGGAGAGCACGGCCGGCTTCGAATACTTCCTCCGCCGCCTCGACCCCGCCGCGCTCGCCGGCGACACCGAAGCGGTCCGCGCGGTCTGGGCCGAGGCCGTCGCGACCCCCGCCTGGGCGGGCCCGCCGCTCTGGGTGCACGGCGACCTGCACCCCGCCAACGCGGTGGGCGCGGACGGCACGCTCACCGGCGTGATCGACTTCGGCGACGTGTCCGCCGGCGACCCGGCCTGGGACCTCGCCGCCGCCTGGGTCCTGCTCCCGCCCGGCGCCGCCGCCCCGTTCTTCGACGCCTACGCGATCGCCGACCGGGCGACGGTCCGCCGCGCCCGCGGCCTGGCGGCGCTGAAGTGCCTCTTCCTGCTGCAGATGGGCCAGAACGGCGACCGCGGCCTGCCCGGCGGCAAGCCGGGCTGGGGCCCGGCCGGCCGGGCAGCGCTCGACCGGGTGCTGAACGGCTGACCGGACGACGGCGGCCGGGGCGCCTTGCCTGGAGCGCGCAACCCACCTCCTGGCAAACGGCCAGGCCGCCGTGCTGACCGAACTGCCCGACGGTGCGTGCCCGTCGAGCAGGACTGCTGACGGACCGTCAGGGCTGGCTCAGCAGCGCCGCGGTGACCACCGAGGGGCGGGCGGTCGGGCTGGTCGGGATCGGGGTGAAGGTGACCTGGGCGGTCCCCGTGCAGGGCAGCACCAGGGAGGTCGGGATCGCCAGCGGGGCGAAGAAGCTGCCCAGCTTGCCGACCAGCTGGATGCTGCCGGCGCTGGAGGTGGTGATGGTGACCTCGATGGCGGTGCCCGCGCTGCCGGTGTAGCCGGCCACGGTGGAGACCGGGGTGACGGCGTCGGCCTCGACGGTCTGGCCGGCCAGCGGGTGGCCGGTCTGGCCCGGGGTGATCGGGCCGAAGCAGCCCAGCTGGATGGCGGCGTTGGCGGCCGCGCCGTTGACCAGGCCCTGGAAGGCGGTGTCGGGGCGGACCGGGATCGGGTCCTGGACGGGGGACTGCGCGGCGGCGGCCGGCGCCAGGGCGGCGGCGGACGCCAGCAGGCCGGTGAGCGCGAGGCCCGGCACGGAACGACGGAGGTTGGCCATGGGACTCTCCTTGCACGGCGGAAAGGTCGGGGGAAGCGCCCGGGGACGGGCGTGGAGCGCGTGCGGTGGGGCCGTGGCGGTGCAGCGGGAAAGCTACTGCTCAGCAGGCCGCCGGGCAAGGTGCGGGCCGTGAACGGGGCGCGAACGCGGGCGGCGGGATTCGTGCCGCCCCGCTGCGCCCACCAACGACCCCTGCGGCACGGGCCCGGCGTCCGCGAAGATCACCGGCACGGCAGACTGGGCACCATGACGACCCAACACATCACCGCCCTCGCCGACGGCGTCTACCTGCGCCGGCCCGTCCCCGCCCAGGGCTGGGGCCTGGCCAACGGCGGCCTGATCGTCTCCCGCAGCGGGCCCGCCGCCTGGATCGACGCCCCCTACGACCGCCGGATGGCCCAGCAGTTCCTGGACGACAGCCGGGAGTTGCTGGCACCGGGCGGCGGCGTGGAGGCGGTCTTCGTCACCCACGCCAACGGCGACCACCTGTGGGGCGCGGGCGTGCTGCCCGACGCGGAGATCATCGCCACCGAGGAGGCGCTGGACCACATCGCCTACGAGCCGGAGCCGGCCGCCCTGCACGCCCTGGTGCACAGCGGCGCCGACTCGCCGACCGTCCGCTACCTGCACGAGCACTTCGGCCGCTTCGACTGGAGCGACGCCGCCCCGGTGCGCCCGACCCGCACCTTCACCGGCGCGCTCGACCTCCAGGTCGGCGAGATCCCGGTGGAGCTGCGCACCGTGGGACCCGCCCACACCAGCGGCGACCTGATCGTGCGGCTGCCGGAGGCCGGGGTGGTCTTCGCCGGCGACGTGATCTTCTCCTCCACCGAGGAGGAGCCCGGCGACCACGCGGTGCACTGGGCCGGTCCGCTGGCCAGCGTGGTGCGGGCCTGCCAGGAGATCCTGGACAGCGGCGCGCACACCGTGGTGCCCGGCCACGGCCCGGTGCTGGACCGCGCCGGGGTCCGGCAGCACATGGACTACCTGGAGCACCTGGCCGAGCGGGCCGCGGCGCTGCACCAGCAGGGCCTGACCGCGCTGGAGGCTGCGCACCGGATCGCCGCCGAGCGCCGCTACCCCGCCCTCGGCCTGCCGGAGCGGATGGCCGTCACCATCACCAGCGAGTACCGCCACCTGGACGGCGGCGGCGAGCCGACCTCGGCGGTGGAGATCGTCGGCCAGATGGCCGCCCTCGCCGACCGCCTGGCGGCGGAGGCGCACTGACGGACCGGGCCCGGGCGGCCCCCCCCCGGGGGGGGGGGGGGGGCGGGGGGGCGGGCCGGGGGGGGGGGGGGGGGCCCCCCCGCCCCCCGCCCCCCCCCCCCGGCGCGGGGGGGGCGCCCGGGCCGGGGAAGCCGTCAGGCGGCCGGGGGCGCGCCCAGCCGGAAGCACTCCAGCTCCAGCCCGTACCAGCGGTCGGTCAGCCCCTGGTGCGTCATGCCGAGCCGGCGGCAGACGGCCATCGACGGCCCGTTGCCCGGCCGCACCACGGCGAAGACCTCCGGCAGGCCAGCGGCGAAGCCGTGGGCGAGCACGGCGCGGGCCGCCTCGGTGGCGTAGCCGTGCCCCCAGGAGTCCGGGTGGAGGTGCCAGCCGACCTCCACCTCGCCCGCGCCGCCGGCCAGCGGGAGCAGCAGCACGCTGCCCAGCGCGACACCGGTCTCCTTGTGCTCCAGGGCCCAGAGGCCGAACCGGGGATCGTCGGAGAGGCCGCGCCAGCGCTCGATCCGGGCCTCGGCCGCCGCGAGGTCCGCCAGCGCGGCGGGCGCACTGCCCAGCCAGCGGGCGACCTCCCAGCGCGAGTAGATGTCCAGCACGCGCTCGCGGTCGCTCTGCCGCCACTGCCGCACGACCAGCCGTTCGGTGTCGAACACCGCCGTCCCCCCGGTCCGTTCGCCCGGCCGACAGCGCCCCGGACGATAGCCATGATCGATAGGATGATCAGATGACCATGGACGAGCGAGTCGAGCAAGCCGATTTCCTCTACCAGCGCGCGGTCTTCGGCGGCGACGCCGAGGCCCCGGCCGCCGCCGACCGCCTGCTGGACGCCGCCGAGGCGGATCTGGCGCTGGTCCGCGGCCGGGTGGCGCACGCCCGCTTCCTCGCCGAACGGGTGGCGGACGCCGAGGAGTTGGCGCTCTTCGAGCGTGCGGCGCAGCTCTACCGGCGGCTCGGCGACGGGCGCGGCGAGGGCGAGGCGCTGTTCTGGATCGGCGCCTTCCACCAGGTGGTCCGGGACGACACCGAGCAGGCCCTGCCCCCGTTCACCCGCTCGCTGGAGCTGGCCACCGCCGCGGGCGACGGGCTGACCGCCTCCTACGCGCTGCGGCACCTCGCCTTCGCGGACCACATGGCGGGCCGGCTGGAGCAGGCCCGCACGCGGTTCGAGGAGTCCACCCGGCTCCGGCGCGAGCTGGGCTTCCTGCCGGGAGTGGCGGCCAACCTGGTCGGACTCGCCTACCTCGCCGCTCAGCAGGACCGGCGCACGGACGCGGCGGCCCTGCTCGCCGAGGCCACCGAACTCGCGGACACCGCCGGGGCGCACGGCGTGCTCGGCTGGGTGGCCGAGGCCCGCGAGGAGCTCGCCCTCAGCTCCTGAGCCCCGCGATCGCCTCCGCCTCCGGCGCCCGGCGTGCCTCCAGCAGCGTCGGGAAGGTGCCGACCGCGTCCAGCGCCATCGCCAGCTCCGCCACGATCTTCGGGTTGTCCAGCGGCCCGCGCAGGTGCTCCTCGATCCGGTGCATCCGGTACCGGACCGTGTTCTGGTGGCAGAACAGCTGCCGGGCCGCCTCCGCCGCCGAGCCGTTGGCCTCCAGCCAGGCCCGGGCGGTGGCGAGCAGTGTGGTCCGGTCGTCCTCCGGGAGCGAGAGCAGGCCGCCGAGGATGCGGTTGACGGCCCGCCGGGTGGTCTCCAGGTTGGTCATCACCATCTCGGTCAGCGGCGTGTCGTCCAGCTGGCGCACCGTCACGCTCCCCGCCGGCAGCGACTCCAGCGCCACCTGGGCGTAACGCAGCGCCCGCGGGGTCTGGTCCAGCCGTTCGAAGGCCGGGCTGACGCCCACCCGCCCGGTCGCGCAGGCCCGCACCGTCTCCAGTACCAGCTCCACCGCCCGGCGCCCCGGGCAGGAGAGCACGCCCAGCTCGTTGCCGGGCTGCGCCCGCCAGGCCGAACCGACCTCCAGCGCCCGGCACCTGGCCTCCAGCCCCGGCAGCGGCGCCGCCCCGCCGGCGGCCTCCGCGTTCACCACCAGGAAGGTGCCCTGGTAGGGGAAGTCGAGCAGCTGCGCGATCTCCCAGGCCGTGTCGTCACCCGGCGGCGGCCCGTCGACCAGGGCCGCCACCAGCGCCGAGCGCCGACGGTCGGTCTCCAGCAGCCGCTCCGCCACGGCGTCCCGGTAGGCGGCGGTCAGCGCCTGGGAGTAGGTGTCGGAGGCCTCCCAGATGCTGGTCGCCGCCCGCAGCAGCGCGCCCTGCGCCGACGGGCCCGAGCGGTCCGCCTCCGCCAGCAGGTGCTCCCAGAGCGTGGTGAAGCCGAGCCGGTAGGCGCGCAGCACCTCCGGCAGCGGCACGCCCTGCCCCGCCCGCAGCCGGCCGGTCGCGGTCGGCGCCGAGAGGTCCAGCGGCACGTCCCCGGCCGCCAGGTGGGCGAGCGTGAAGCGGGTGTTGCCGTGCAGCGAGGTGTGCAGGTCCCGCGGCTGCACGTCCGCGTTCCGGTAGTACTCGATCTCCGTGACGATCCGTTCGGCCATGGCGGCGACGAGCCCGTCGAGCCTGGCCGTCACGGCCTCCACGATGCCGACGACGATGGGGTCCGCGACTGCCTCGTTCACAACCTGTGCCTCACGTGAATCCACGACCTGGGTCGGGCGGCCTCGGCGGGCCGCCGCGGAAGGCAGTCTGCTACACCGCCGCGCCCGGGCACCGCGACAACGCCGAACTGTCATGCTTCCGGGGCATGTTCCGATCCCCTGCACGAGTCCGCGGGGCCCGACGGCCGGTCAGGGGAGGCCCGGCCCGGGCGGATTGTCGCGGCGCACAACGAACCCGCGGGCAACACTGTCGGTGAGAACATGGGCGCCGAAGGTCACCATGGGTGATGATCGATCCGATCGGAAGAACCCGGCCGACCCCGCAGCAGGAGCGCAGATGGGCAACCTCGCCACCAACCTCAAGGACGCCGCCAGGCAGTACCCGCAGCGCCCGGCGGTGATACTGCGCGGATCGGTGCTCGGCTACGCGGACCTGGACGAGCTCAGCGCCCGGGTGGCCGGCGCGCTGCTGGCGCACGGCGTGCGGCCGGGGGAGCGGGTCGGCCTCGCTCTCGCCGAGCCGGACGCGCCCGCCTTCGCGGTGCTCTACTACGGCGCGCTGCGCACCGGCGCGGTGGTGGCCGTGGCCGACCCCCGGCTGGGCGGGCAGGGTGCGCGGCGCTGCTTCGAGGCGCCCGGCACCCGGATCGTCTTCGCCACCGCCGGGTTCCCGGTGCCGCCGGCGAGCGAGCCGGACGCCGCCTGGGTCCCGGTCGGCCCCGGACTGCTGGACCAGCTGGCGCACTGGCCGCAGCACCACGAGATCGTCTACCGCCCGGACGAGGCCGTCGCCGTCGCCTACTACGGACCCGGCACGGCCGACCGGCTGCACGGCGCCGAGCTGACCCACGGCGAGATGCGCGCCCACGCCTTCGCCGCCGCCACCGAACCGCCGGTGCTGGAACCGGACGACCTGGTGCTGTGCCGGCTGCCGCTCTGCCACCCGGCCGGGCAGACCTGGGGGTTGAACGCGGCCGTGCTGGCCGGGGCCTGCCTGGCGGTGGCCCCCGACGCCGCGACCGGCTGCACCCCGCGCCGCCCCCGCCTGCGCCGCGGCGCCACCGGCGCGCACCGGCTGACGCCGGGCCACCGCGGCCCGAACCCGGCGCTGGGGCGGCGGCCGTGACCGAGCGCGAACCCGCCCCGGCGCCGGCCCGGCCCGCGCCCTCCTGCGCCATGGTGCTGCTGCTGGAGGTGGTCGGCGCCGGCGGCCTCACCGTGCCCGTGCCGGCCACCCTGGCCTACCGCAGCGCCGAGCCGTACGCCGTCCGGCTGGAGCTGAGCGTCGGCGCGGGCGAGCCGGTGCGCTGGGTCTTCGCCCGCGAGCTGCTGCGCACCGGCCTGCGCCGGGCGGTCGGCGACGGCGACGTCAGCGTGCGGCCGGGCACCGGCGAGCTGGCCGACCGGGTGGTGCTGACGCTGGTCGGCGAGGACTCCACCGGCCGGCTCCGGGTCGGCCGCGCCGACCTGCGGCGCTTCCTGCGGCGGACCGAGGAGCTGGTGCCGGCCGGGCGCGAGCACGAGCACCTGGACCTGGACGCGCTGATCGGCCGGCTGCTCGCCGGACCGACCGGGCGGCCCTGAGGCCACCGGTCCGGAGGTTCGCCTGCGTCCGGTCTTAAGATCCGGGAAAGGCTTCCCCCCGGCTAGGTGAAGCTTGGGCGATCACCAGCTGCGAAACGTGCGGAATCGCGCAAATGAGGAGCGGCGCGCTGGTAGGTTCGCGCCAGTCGGAGCCAGGGGGGCCGTTCACGCGCGGAACACCGCCACCCCGGGCCCGCTCCCGGCCCACCGCCCGGCGCCAGCGCCCGCGGCCGCCCGCCCGGGGATCCACAGCCTCGCCGGAGCACACTGGGACGAGGGGGACCATGGGCGGCCCGGTGATCCGGACCCACCGAACCGACCCGTGTCCGAGGAGGACGACAGATGCGTACCGGAACCAGCCGCAAGCGGTGGCTCCGCGCCGGCGCGGCCATAGGCACCGCAGGGATGGCCGCCCTCACCGCCCTGACCGCGGCTGCTCCGCCGGCTCTGGCAGCCGACGGCCCGTCAACTGCCACGCCGATCAAGCACCTGGTGGTGATCTTCCAGGAGAACGTCTCCTTCGACCACTACTTCGGCACCTACCCGAAGGCGGCCAACGGCGCGGACGACAAGGCCAAGTTCACCGCCAAGCCGGGCACCCCGCAGGTGGACGGGCTCACCCCCGACCTGCTGCAGCACAACCCGAACAAGGCCAACCCGCAGCGCCTGACCCCCGCCCAGGCGGTCACCTGCGACCAGGACCACACCTACAAGGACGAGCAGCTCGCCTTCGACGGCGGCAAGATGGACCAGTTCGTCGAGCACACCGACGTCGAGAGCTGCAAGGCCCCGATGTACACGGCCCCCGGCCTGGTGATGGACTACTACGACGGCAACACCGTCACCGGCCTGTGGAACTACGCCCAGCAGTTCGCGATGAGCGACAACTCCTACGGCACGGTCTTCGGCCCCTCCACCCCGGGCGCGCTCAACCTGATCTCGGGCCAGACCCACGGCGGCTACGCGGTCGACCCGACGGGCAAGAAGACCACCGACGCCTACGTGGTCTCCTCCCCGGACGCCAACGGCGTCGGCACGGTCATCAACGACCCCGACCCGGCCTTCGACGACTGCGCCAACACCAAGAACCACCTGCAGATGAACGGCAGGAACATCGGCGACCTGCTGAACGCCAAGGGCGTCAGCTGGGGCTGGTTCCAGGGCGGCTTCCGGCCCACCACCGCGGCGGCCGACGGCAAGCCGGCGGTGTGCGGCACCTCCCACACCAACGTGGCCGGCGGCAGCTCGGTCGACTACAGCCCGCACCACGAGCCGTTCGAGTACTACCAGTCGACGGCCAACCCGCACCACACCGCGCCCGCCTCGGTCGGCGAGATCGGCCACGACGGCGCGGCCAACCACCAGTACGACCTGACCGACTTCGACGCGGCGCTGGGCAACGGCAGCCTCCCGGCGGTCAGCTACCTCAAGGCCGGCAGCTACCAGGACGGCCACGCCGGCTACTCGGACCCGCTGGACGAGCAGCGGTTCCTCGCCGAGACCCTCAACAAGCTGCAGCAGTCCAAGGACTGGGCCTCCACCGCGGTGGTCATCGCCTACGACGACTCCGACGGCTGGTACGACCACAAGTTCGCCGCCCCGGTCAACGGCTCGCAGGACGCGGCCAACGACGGCCTGAGCGGCACCGGCGCCTGCGGCACCGCCGCGGCCTGGGGCGGCTACCAGGACCGCTGCGGCCACGGCCCGCGCCTGCCGCTGCTGGTGCTCTCGCCCTTCGCCAAGCAGAACTACGTGGACCACACGCTGACCGACCAGTCCTCCGTCCTGAAGTTCGTCGAGGACAACTGGCACACCGGCACCATCGGTGACGCCTCCTACGACGAGCACGCCGGCTCCATCGAGGGCATGTTCGACTTCGGCCACCCGCAGTCCGCCACCCTGATCCTGGACCCGGCCACCGGCCAGCCGGCCGGCAGCGCCACCCCGAGCGCCAGTGCCGCGAGCAGCAGCACCCCGACCGCCGCCGGCAGCACCGCCCCGGCCGCCGCGGGCTCCGCCACGCCGTCCGGTTCCACCTCCGCCTCGGCCGCGGCCCCCGCGTCGGCCTCCGCCACTCCCACCGCCGGCGGGGCGAGTTCGCTGGCCTTCACCGGCAGCAACACCGTCCCGCTGACGGTCGGCGCGGCCGCGCTCTGCGCGGTCGGCGGCGGCGTGGTCTACACGATGCGCCGCAAGGGCCGCCGCCGGGCCTGACCCCGCAGCAACCCCAGGGGGCCGCACCCGTACCGGGTGCGGCCCCCTTCCGGCAGGCGGAGGGACGGGTCCGGGCGGCCCGTCCCTCCCGCGCGTTCAGGACACGACGGCCGGGGTGGCCAGGATCCCTTCCAGGATCAGGTCCAGCGTGGTCAGCAGCTCGGCCGTGAGCTGTTCGGTGTCACCGTCCGGTGCGCCGCACCAGCGGTAGAGGGTGCCCAGGTACAGGTCGCGCAGCGCGTTGCCGATCTGCCGCGCGGTGAACCGGTTGCCGAACTCGCCGCGCTGGATGCCCTCGGCGGCGATCCGGGCCAGCAGGTCGGCCAGGTACGGCGCCTCCAGCAGCGGGCGGCCGGCCCGCACCCAGGCCATCAGCAGCGCCGCGGTCTCCTGCTGCTGGCCCTCGTTCATCCGGCCCAGCGCCGCCATCGAGTAGCGCAGCCGGCCGACCGCGGAGTCGGCCGTGTCGTGCTCCACGCCGAGGGTGGCCAGCAGCGAGTCGCGCCGCTTCTCGCCCCAGGCGCCGAGCAGGTCCTCCTTGCGCTGGAAGTAGTTGAAGAAGGTGCCGCGGGCGACGTCGGCGCGCTCGGCGATCTCGTCGATCGAGGTCTCGTTGTAGCCCTGCTCGGCGAAGAGGGTCATCGCCGCGTCGTAGAGGCGCTCCTTGACCTTGAGCTTGTTGCGCTCCCTCCGTCCCAGGGGGGCCGCCGCCTGGTCCGCGGCTGTGTCTGTAGGGCTCACCGGTACTCCGATCTGCAATCGCTCGACGGCCGACCGCGAAGGACCCCCGCGCCCCTTCAGGGTTGCCATTCCGGTCGATATGTTGCACTACAGTTTAACTATGATGTGCAGTCAGAGTTAGTAGGGCACCTGGATTTGCGTGACACTTGACCGGATCGACAGCTGCCGTTCGCTTGCCGGCGCTCCGTCAGGCCCTGCGCCGCGGCCCGCCCGGCCGGTTCGCGGGCATGCCGGACCCGCCGCCCGCCAGGCCCGATGCGGGCCGGCGGACGACAGGTCCGGGGGTGGCGGCTACGCGATGGTCGCCAGGATGCGGTGGAAGCTCTCCGGCCCCAGCAGCCGCCCGGCGGCCAGGTCGAGACCCCAGCCCGAGCGCAGCTCGGTGCGCAGCTGGCTGGCCATCAGCGAGTCCAGGCCAAGGTCGCGCAGCGGCCTGCGGTGGTCCAGCCGGTCCTCCGGGATCTCCAGCAGGTGCGCCACCCGCCGCACCAGGGCCTGCGCCGCGGTCCCGGCCGAGACCTCCGCCGCCGGGGCCGGCGGCTCGGCCGGCACCAGCACCTCGGCCCGGTGCACCCGCTGCCCGGGCGGCCGCGGCACCTGGTGCCGGGCGCGCACGTGCAGCCGGGAGACCAGCGCCGCCATCTGCCCGGCGCCGAAGGAGGCCAGCAGGCCGGCGTGCCGGTGCGGCAGCAGGTGCAGCTCGATCGCCAGGAACTCCGCCAGCACGAAGCCGTCCGAGTCGAGCAGCAGCACGTCGCCGCGCCCGCCGGTGGCCGAGGGCCGTACCCGGCAGAGCGCCCAGAACTCGGCGGGCAGCTCGCCGTGCACCCGGATGGAGCCGAAGCCGGTCGGCACCTGGGCGGTGCCGGGCCGGTAGGCCGCGAGCAGCGCCAGCAGCCCGGACTCCCAGGCCGCGCTCCGCCCGGCGCCGCCGACCGGACGGATCTGCGCCACCGCCCGGCCGTCCCCGCGCCAGACGTGCTGCACCCCGCACAGCTCCTCGTCGATGCCGAAGCCCGCCTGCTCGGCCAGCCCCTGGAACCCGGGCGCCGACAGGTGCTCCAGCCGGCGGGCCAGCGTGCGGTCGAGCAGGTCGCGGCGGTCCACCGGCCGCGCCTGCGGGTCCGGCACGGCGGTGCCCTGCGCGCAGAGCACCGGCTCGCCCTCCGGGCCGTGCCGCAGCTCGGCCCGGACCTGCCGCAGCCCGTCCGCGCCGGGCGCCGAGACCGTCACCCGCAGCCGCACCACGGCCGGGTCTCCGGTGAACTGGGCCGCGCCGAGCCGCACTTCGAGCAGCGCGACCGGTCCGCCCGCCGCCGTGCGGGCGGTGGTCAGCATCGCCTCCAGGTAGACCGAGGGCAGCAGCGGCCGGGCCCCGCGCACCGACACCCCGGTCGCCCAGCCGGCCGCGCCCCACTCGGCCAGCGGCGCCTCCCGCACGTGCGGCGGCAGGGCCCGCGGCGCGGCGGCCGGGCGGACGGCCGGGACGGGGTGCCGCAGCACCTCGCGGTCCCAGGCGTAGGTGGGCAGGCCCTCCAGCACCGGGGTGGCCCGGCCGTACCAGCGGCTCCAGTCGACCCGGGCGCCGTTGGCGTAGGCCCGGCCCAGCGTCTCCAGCAGGGCGTCCGCCTCCTCGCAGTCGCGGCGCAGCGAGCCCAGCGCCGCGCCCTCGGCCTGCACCGAGCGGCGGGTGTCGTCCACCGCGGCGGCCAGCACCGGGTGCGGGCTCACCTCCAGGAAGACCGTCTCCTGGGCGCAGAGCGCGCGCACCGCCTCGGTGAAGCGGACCGGCCGGCGCAGGTTCTCCTGCCAGTAGCGCGGGACCAGCTCCTCCCCGCGCAGCGGCTCGGCCAGCACGCTGGAGAAGAGCCCGACCTCGGCCCGACGGGGCGTCAGATCGACGAGCGCGGAGACCAGTTCGTCGCTGATCAGCTCCATCGCGGGGGAGTGCGAGGCCACCTCCACCGGCACGATGCGGTGGAACACGCCGCGCTGCTCCAGCAGTCCGGCCAGCACTCCCAGCGGCTCGGCCGGCCCGGCCAGCACGGTGGCGCTCGGCGAGTTCTCCACGGCCACGCAGAGATCCGCGAACTCCGGCCGCTCGGCCAGCAGTTCCCGGGAGGCCTCGGCCGAGAGCTCGACCGCGAGCATCGCGCCCAGCCCGGCCAGCCGGCGCATCAGCCGGCTGCGCCGGCAGATCACCGCGCAGGCGTCGCGCAGGCTCAGCGCGCCGGAGACGTAGGCGGCGGCGGCCTCGCCCATGCTGTGGCCCAGGCAGACGTCCGGATCGAGGCCGGCCGCCCGCAGCGCCTCGGCCAGCGAGACCGCCACCGCCCACAGGGCGGGCTGCACCTGGTCGATCGCGGTCGGCAGCTCCTCGGCGCCGGTGAGCAGTTCGATGACGGACCAGCCGAGTTCGGCCTGAATCGCGCGGTCGCAGTCGGCCAGGGTGGCGCGGAAGGCCGGCGAGGACTCCAGCAGCCCGCGGCCCATGCCCAGCCACTGCGAGCCCTGCCCGGAGAAGACGAAGGCGGTGCGCCGGGGCGGGCCGAACCCGGCCTCGGCGGTGCCGCCGCCGGCGATCGGCTCGCCGGCCGCCAGCTCCCGCAGCCGGGCGGCCACCGCCTCGTGGGTGGCGCCGCGGACCCAGAGCCGGTGCGGGTGGTCGTCCCGGCGCAGCGCGGCCGCCGCGCAGAGCCGGTGCAGCGGGTGGCTGCGGCCCGGACCCTCCAGGAACCCGGCCCAGGAGGAGGCCAGTTCGCTCAGCGAGTGGGCCGAGCGCGCGCTCAGCACCAGCAGCTGCTCCCCGCCGGCCGCCCCCGCCGCGGTCGGGAGGTCTTCCGGGGCCCCGGCGGGCTCCGGCTGCTGGTAGGCGCCCACCACCACATGGGCGTTGGTGCCGGAGATGCCGAAGGAGCTGACCCCGATCCGGGCCGCCCGGCCGGCGTCGGGCAGCGGGGTGTTGCGGGTCACCACCGAGACGGCCAGGCCCTCCTCGGCGATCACCGGGTTGGGCTCGGCGCAGTGCAGCGAGGCGGGCACCAGACCGTGTCTGGCGATCAGGATCGCCTTGATCAGGCCGGCGATCCCGGCGGCGGACTCGGCGTGGCCGATGTTGCTCTTCACCGAGCCGGTGAGCAGCGGCCGTTCGGCCGGCCGGCCGGTGGCCTGGGCCAGCGCCCGCAGCTCCACGGCGTCGCCGACCGCGGTGCCGGTGCCGTGCGACTCCACGTAGTCCAGCTGGTCCGGGGTGATCCCGGCGGAGCGGCAGGCGGCCCGGAGCATCGCGACCTGGCCGCTGACCGCCGGCTGCAGCAGCAGCCCGCTGCCCCGGCCGTCGTTGGTGACGGCGCTGCCCAGCAGGGTGGCCAGGATCAGGTCGCCGTCGCGCTCGGCGTCGGCCAGCCGCTTGAGCACCACCACGCCCACGCCGTCGCTGCGGACGAACCCGTTGGCGTCGGCCGCGCCGAACCGGCAGCGGCCCTCGGGGGAGAGCATCGAGCCCTGGGAGTAGGCGATCGCGTCGTGGCTGGAGAGCACCACGTTGACCCCGGCGGCGACCGCCAGGTCGCACTCGCCGGTGAGCAGGCTCTGCCGGGCGGTGTGCACGGCGACCAGGGAGGAGGAGCAGGCGGTGTCCAGCACTACGCTGGGCCCGAGCAGGTCGAGCGCGTAGGAGATCCGGCCGGCGGTCACGGCGCGCAGCCGACTGCCCGCCATGGCGCGGATGTTGGGACCGTCCGGGTCGGCCGTCACCTCCGAGTACTCGGCGGTGGCCTGGCCGACGAAGACGCCGGTGTGGGTGCCGGCGAGGCTGGAGGGACGGATGCCGGCCTGCTCCAGCGCCTCCCAGGTGGCGTGCAGCAGCAGCCGCTGCTGCGGGTCCACGGCCTTCGCCTCCGCGGGGGAGATGCCGAAGAAGGCGTGGTCGAAGGCGAAGACGTCGGAGATGAACCCGCCGTGGCGGGACGCGGTCTTGCCGGGGACTCCGGAGGAGGGCGCGTAGTCGGCCGCGATGTCGAAGCGGTCGGCGGGCACCGGGGTGACGGAGTCCGTGTTGGCCAGCAGGTTGTGCCAGAACTGTGTCGGGCCGTCCGCCCCGGGGAACTGACAGCCGAGACCGATGACGGCGACCGTGGTGGCAGGGGCGTGTTGGGTGTACTCCATGGGAGGGGTCAACCTCTTCTAGATCCGACGATGAGGACGGTGTCAGTCGTGCCGTTGGACTAGCGAGATGCAAACTTACACTGAGACCCAAGTTTGACCCTAGTGTTTCCGGAAGCTGGCTGACTCTTTCTCATGAGCTGAGATCCACCCGAGGACGATCGATCTCCCGGCCGAACGGGCAAGGGACTGGCTGGAGGTGACGTCGCGTCAGCTGTCGGCTCTAGGGGCGGCCGGGGTGCGGGGCAGGCCGGGGGTCAGCTCAGGGCCACCGCGGGCGGCGGGACCAGGCCCTGCATGAGCAGCGTCAGACCCAGCTGGAGCTCGGGATCGAGCCGCGGCCGGGGGCCCTCCCCGGCGGGCAGGCTCCAACGGTAGAGGGTGCCGAAGTAGAGGTCGTGCAGGGTCTCGCCGATCCTTCCGGAGTCCACCGCGCTGCGGATCTCGCCGCGGGCCCGGCCCTGCTCCACGATGTCAGCGAAGAGTAGCCGCAGGTACGGACAGTGGCGCAGCGGGTGGCCGGTCTGCAGCCAGGCGACCAGCATCGCCGCGCTCAGGTCCGGCTCCTCCTCGTTGAGCGTGCTCAGGGTGGACATGCAGGTACGCAGCGCCTCGGCGGTGCCGTCGGCCTCCGCGAGCAGCGGATCCAGGCGGGTGGCCAGCCGGTTGAGCCGGTCCCGGCGCCAGAGCGTGACCAGGCAGTCCTTGCTGCGGAAGTAGTTGAAGAAGGTGCCGCGCCCGATGCCCGCCAGCTCCGCGATCTCCGCGATCGAGGTGTCGGCGTAGCCCTTGCGCCTGAACAGCACGACGGCGGCGTCGTAGACCTGCTCCCGTGCGCTGGCCCGGTCGCGCCGGCGCCGTCGGGGAGCCGGGGTGCCGTCGTCCAATGGGTGTCGCACGTGCCCTCCAGGGTGCTCGGCGTACAAGTGGCCTCGTTGGCCGGTCCATTGATGGTTCATCATACAAACTTGGATCGAAGTACACACATCACCGGGGCGGTGAGCTGACAGAAGCTCAGATCCATCCAAGTTCATGGACTCTGATACATCTTTAGTCTGTAGATGGGGAGGAGACTTGCGTGTATCTTTGCATCAGAGGTCATCTTCGAGGGGCGCGCGGCCCGGCCATGCCCGTTCCGGCGTGCGCCCCCGGCTCGCGCCGGTACCGACCCTTCCCGACAGCGCACCGATCCCTCCCGGCAGTTCCGTGACATCCCACTCACGGCCCCCGGCCGCCGGACCCCGTCCGGACGGCCCGGGCGGCCGCGCTCCGAACCGCGAGCCGGCCCCGGCACACCCGTGACCCACCGGCATACGAACGGGGAAGCAATGACGATTCAGATGACGGCGCGCAGAATCCCCGCCGTGATCCGCCCGGCCACCGCTGCACCGGCGGCCATCGCACCGGCCGTCGCACCTGCCACGGCCACCGGGCCGGCCGCCGCCGGTCCCCCCACCGCCGGGCCGGCCGCCGCCCAGGAGACCTCCGTGCTGGTGGTCGAGGGCACCGCCGCCACCGCCGGGGCACGGGTGCGCGAACTGCTGCGGCAGGGCTACGCCGCGAGCGCCGTCGCCACCGGAACCGAGGCGCTGGCCGCCCACCAGCAGGCCGACCTGGTCCTGCTCGACCTGGACCTGCCCGACATCGACGGCCTGGAGGTCTGCCGGCTGATCCGCCGCAGCGGTGACAAGCCGGTCATCTCGATCAGCGGCCGGGACACCGAACTCGACCGGGTGCTGGCCCTGCAGGCCGGCGCCGACGACTGCGTGGTGGCCTCCTGCGGCACCCGCGAGCTGCTGGCCCGGATCCAGGCCGTGCTGCGCCGGGCCCACCCCCGGGCGCCCGCCCCGCCGACCATCTCGCTCACCCCGCTGCAGATCGACGCCGGCACCCGCGAGGTCCGCCTGCACGGCAACCAGGTCACCCTCACGGCCAAGGAGTTCGACCTGCTGCACACCCTGGCGGCCGAGCCCGGCAACGTGCTCTCCCGCAAGGAGCTGATGGCCAGGATCTGGGGCACCACCTGGGCCGCCGCCTCCAGCCGCGCCATCGACACCCATGTCAGCAACCTGCGGGCGAAACTCGGCGAGAAATGGATCATCACCGTGCACGGGGTCGGATACCGACTGGGCCGGGGCTGAACCGGTGAGGGCCCGGACGATGGTCGGGGGCGGCTCGTTCGCATGCCCCGAGAATACCCGCCGGGCGGCTGCCGACCGGCATTCCGGGAATGCCTTGTCGGCAACCCCGCGAATACTTGCGGGCGCTCACCGGAGATGACGTCTCCCTTGCACTCCTTGACAATTTCCGACACGTCGGGCATTGCCTGGCCAGGGCCTCGGTCGCAAGGATGTTCCACAGAGCGCACCGCACCGAAAGCGCTGTGGCAAGACCCGTAACCCGCACCACGGGAACGGGAATTCAGTCCAGAGCCCGACCGGGGAGGAATCCCCGGACACCGGAGGAGGGAAACGCACAATGCCAGTCGCAAGGCACGACGAAAGCCTCCCGAGTTTGCCGCTCATATCCGACGCGACGCTGCGGGACTCGGCCCACATGGCGGGCGTGGAATTCGCCCCCAAGCACGCCGCCGTGATCGCCGACCTGCTGGTCAAGACCGGCGTGTCGCTGGTCGAGGTGGGCATGGTGGCCGGCCCCGCGTCCAAGGACGCCGACCTGGTCCTCGCCACCCATGAGGCCGTCGGCCCCGAGCGCAGCATGACCCTGGTCGTGGTCCGCGACCGCCAGCAGGTGGCCACCGCCCTCGACGAGGCCGAGCGCCTCGGCGTGCGCCACATCATGTACTCCATCCCGACCTCGGAGCAGCACGCCGCGCTGAAGCTCGGCTCGCCCAGCGCCAAGTTCCTGCAGACGCTGGCCAAGTCGGCGATCGTCCAGGCCAAGGACCGCGGCTTCCACGTCACCTTCAGCGGCGAGGACGCGGCCCGCACCCCGGCCGAGCGCCTGGTGCCGTACGTCACCGCCGGCTTCGAGGCCGGCGCCGACCGGTTCCGGCTCGCCGAGACCGTCGCCTACCTGTCGCCCTGGCAGATGCAGGACGTGATCGCCGACCTGACCGCGATCGACGGCTCCGAGATCGAGATCCACTCGCACAACATGCTCGGCATGGCGGTGGCCAACTCGCTCGCCGCCGTCCGGGCCGGCGCCAAGTGGATCTCCGCCACCGTCGGCGGCATCGGCGAGCGCGGCGGCAACGCCCCGCTGGCCGAGCTGCTCACCTCGCTGCGGGTCATCCACCAGGACACCCGCTTCGACCTGACCCACCTCACCGAGCTGTCCCGGGTCGCCCTGGAGGGCGCCGGCCTCGGCGAGGCGTTCCAGTCCGGGCCCACCTCCTCGCACTCCTTCGCCTACGAGCTGCCCGGCCAGCTGACCCACCCCGAGGCGTACGAGACGCTGCCCGCCGAGCTGGTCGGCAACTCCCGCGAGCTGCTGGTCCGCACCCGCCTCACCCCGCCGCTGGTCAAGTGGGCGCTCGACGACTCCGGCGTCTCCGTCGACGTCGACGCCTTCACCGACTGGCTGATCGACCGTCAGGAGCGCGCCGGCGGGCCGCTGCTGGACCGCGACGGCATCCGCAAGGCCGCGATCGAGTTCCAGGCCGCCTGATCCCACCAGGCGTGAGCGGCGGAGCCGGCGACCCCACACGCCGTCCCGCCACCCGACCGACCGACCGAACAGACCACGAACCGGAGCTGACACATGTCCACCGCCACCACCCTGACCGGCACCTGCCCCGAGTGCGAGACCGACCTGACCGTCCCGCCGATGGCCGTCGGCGAGACCCTCTCCTGCCCCGAGTGCATGCTGACCCTGCGGATCGAGGCGATCAGCGAGGGCCGGCTGACCCTCGAGATGATCCAGGTCTCGCTGCGCGACTGGGGCCAGTGAGATGCCCCTCAACGTCGCCATCGTGGCCGACCGGATCGCCTGGGAGGAGCGCCAGCTCCTCCAGGCGGCCCCGGCCCTCGGCCTGAACATCGACTGGGTCAACGACGAGTCGCTCTGCCTCGGCGCCGTCGGTGCGCCCGCCCTGCAGGAGTACGACGCCGTGCTGGTGCGCAGCCGCAGCTACACCCGCGGCGGCCTGGTCGCGACCCTGGCCGAGGCGGCCGGCGTCGCGGCCGTCAACACCGCGCGGGCGATCAACGCCTGCGAGAACAAGGCCGTGCTGCGCACCGTGCTGCGCAGCGCCGGCGTGCCGGTGCCCGACTACCGGCTGGTGCTCTCCCGCAAGGACTTCGAGAAGGCCGTCGAGGAGATCGGCGTCCCCGTGGTGCTCAAGCCGATCTACGGCGGCATGGGCAAGCGGGTCACCCTGATCCGGCACAGCGACACCGCCCACTCCGTCTACGACTACGTCGAGGACCTCGGCCACGCCTTCGAGCAGGCCTGCCTGGTCGAGCCGTTCCTGGCCGGCGGCTCCTCGGTGCGCTGCCTGGTGGTGGGCCGGGAGATCATCGGCGCAGCCGAGTTCGTCAGCGCCGGCACCGACTGGCGCAACAACGCCGCGCTCGGCAACCACACCAGCGCCATCGGGCACGACCCCGACGTGGTCAAGATCGTCGACGCCGTGATCGCCGAACTCGGCGCCGGTATCTACGGGGTGGACCTGTTCCGCACCGACGACGGCTTCGTGGTCAACGAGGTCAACCACGCGCCCGGCTTCCGGGCGGTGGCCACCACCACCGGGGTCGACGTCACCGCGGCGATCGGCGCCTACCTCCAGGAGCAGTTCTCATGATCCGCGCAGGAGTCGTCGGCGCCTCCGGGCTGGCCGGCGGCGATCTGATCCGCCTGCTCAGCCAGCACCCCGACATGGAACTGACCTTCCTGGGCGGTTCCTCCAACATCGGCCGCCGCCCGGCCGAACTCCACCCCAACCTGCGGGTCGACCTCGGCCTGACCGTGCAGCCGGTCACCGAGGCGGTCGCCGACCAGGTCGACGTGCTCTTCCTGGCCACCCCCGCCGGCGCCTCCGGCGAGCTCGCCGAACTGCTGGCGGACAAGGTCGAGTCGATCGTCGACCTCAGCGGCGCCTTCCGGATCCGCACCCCCGAGCTTCATGACCGCTGGTACCCCAAGGTCAAGCGGCGCACCGAGCTCGCCGACCGCTTCGTCTACGGCGTGCCCGAGCTGGTCGCCGACCAGCTGGTCGGCGCCCCGCTGATCTCGCTGGCCGGCTGCTACGCCACCGCCCTCACGCTCAGCCTGGCGCCGCTCACCATGGGCCTCGGACTGGACCTGAAGACCGTGGTGGTGGACGGCAAGAGCGGGTCCAGCGGCGGCGGGCTCACGCTGCGCACCACCGACCTGCACCCGCTGCGCAACGGCGCCATCGCCCCCTACGCGCCCACCGGCCACCGGCACGCCGGCGAGGTCGGCGACTTCCTGGCCCGGGCCAAGAAGGGCAGCATCGGCTCGCTGTCGATGTCCGCCTACGGCGTCTCGCACGTGCGCGGCCTGCTCACCAGCGCGTACGTCTTCACCGACGCGCCGGTCGACCAGCGCGAACTGCAGCGCGCCTACACCCGGTTCTACAAGGGCAAGCCGTTCGTCCGGGTCCGCCGGCACGACGAGACGCTGATCCCGGTGCCGGACCCGCAGGCCGTGCTCGGCTCCAACTACTGCGACGTGACCGTCCTGCACGACCCCGAGGGCGGCCGGATCGTGGCGCTCGGCGCGCTCGACAACCTGGTCAAGGGCGCGGCCGGCCAGGCCGTGCAGGCGGCCAACATCCGCTTCGGCCTCCCCGAGGAGACCGGCCTGACCATGCACCCGGTGATGCCGGCATGACCGGCAGCGGCGGCAACCCCGCCCCCACCGTGGTCAAGCTCGGCGGCAGCTGCCTGGACGACCTGGACGGCACCTGGTGGGACGACCTGGCCGCACACGGCCGGCAGCGCCCGCTGGTCCTGGTGCACGGCTGGTCCAAGCCGCTCAAGCGGCTCAACCCGCGCTACACCGAGCCCTCGGCGATCCTTCGGGACCGCTACGGCAACCAGAGCCGCTGGACCACCCCCGAGGTCATCGCCGACATCAAGACCGTCAGCGCCGCGATGGCCGAGGACGTGCTGGGCCGGCTGGACAGCCGCGGCATCACCGCCGAGTGGCTGCTCGGCAGCGACGGCCTGGTCCAGGCCGGCGAGGGCGAGCGCTGGTGGTGGCAGAACAAGCAGCTGGTCGAGCTGGAGAACCTGGTCGGCCCGATCACCGGCGTCGACCCGGCCCCGCTGAAGAACCTCCAGCCCGGCCACGCCTACCTGGTCACCCCGCTGGCCCGCAACGCGGCCGGCCAGGAGGTCAACAACGACGCCGACCGGGCGGCCGCGGCGATCGCCGCGGCGGTCGGCGCCACCGACCTGGTCCTGGTCACCGACGTGGCCCACCTGCTGATCGACGGTCAGCCGGTGCCCCGGATCAGCGCCCAGGACGCGGCCGCCTTCCGCGACCAGGGCGCCACCGGCGGGATGCGCAAGAAGCTGCGCGCCGCGGGCGAGGCACTGGACGGCGGCGTCCCGCGGGTCGTCATCGGCAGCGCCTCGGTCACCGACCTGCTCGACGGCCGCACCGGCACCCTGATCACCCCAGCCTGAGGAGCGAACACGTGGCCACATCGCGCGTCCTGGTCGTCAACAACGGCACCCTGTCGCTCAAGCAGCTCCGCGCCCGGTTCGAGACCCTGGGCTCGGAGACCGAGGTGACCGACGCCGCCTCGGTGCCCGCCAAGCTCAACGGCCGCTACCAGGCGATCGTGCTCAGCGGCACCAAGGTCCGCGCCTACGACCAGGCGTTCTACAAACCCCTGGTCGACCTGGTGATGACCGCCGGCGTCCCGGTCTTCGGGATCTGCGGCGGCATGCAGCTGATCGCCGTCTCGGCCGGCGGCGAACTCGCCCCCGGAGAGCAGCGGGTCGGCGGCTACGAGGTCCAGGTCGACAAGGAGGAGCCGATCTTCTCCCACGTCAAGCCGACCGTCACGGTCTTCCACCGGCACACCCTCTACCTCCAGGCGGCCCCGGCCGGCTTCCGGTCGATCGGCCGGTCGGAGCACGCGCCGGTGGAGTTCATCCGCTCGGAGGACGGCCGGATCTTCGGCGCCCAGGCCCATCTGGAGTTCCGCAACGACGGCCTGGAGATCCTCCGGGGCTTCGCGGAGATCTACCAGCAGTGACGGCCCGCCCTGCGCGCCGGCTCTCCCCGGCGCGCAGGGTCCCCGACTTCAGCCACACACGCAGAGGACTTACGACAATGAGTGAACTGGACAACCGCCAGGATCCCGCCCTCACCGTCCACCTGAACGGCGCCGGCGGCGAGATCAAGGGCTGGGTGGTCATCGACTCGCTGTACAACGGCCTGGCCATGGGCGGCACCCGGATGACCCCCGGGGTCACCGAGGAGGAGGTGGCCGGCCTCGCCCGCGACATGACCCACAAGTTCATCCTGGCCGGCCTGCCGATCGGCGGCGCCAAGGCCGGCATCGTCTCCGACGGCAGCGACCGCGAGCAGACCTTCCGCACCTTCGGACGGACCGTCAAGCCGCTGCTGCACGGCGGCATCCACCTCGGCATCGACATGGGCGTCACCCCCGCCGACCGGGCCACCTTCTTCGACGAGGCCGGCTACGACCCGCGGTTCCGGCTCGGCGCCCCCGACATGCCGATCGACTGGCGCACCTACTACGAGCCGCTGATCGACGCCACCGGCCACGGCGTCGGCGTCGCCGCCGTCACCGCCCTGGAGGCGGCCGGCCGCACCGGCTCCGCCCGGGTGGTCATCCAGGGCTTCGGCGCGGTCGGCCGGGCCGTCGCCGAGTTCCTGGAGGAGCGCGGCCACGTCATCGTCGGCGTCGCCGACATCGACGGCACGATCAGCGCCGACCGCCTGCCGGTCGCCGACCTGATCGCCATCACCGACGAGTTCGGCCGGATCGACCGCAGCCGGCTGCCGCAGAGCGTCACCACCAGCAACACCCCCGACGCCTGGCTCGACGTCGACGCCGACCTGCTCATCCTGGCCGCCCAGAAGCACGCCCTCAACGACACCAACGCCCATCGGGTCCGCTCCCAGCTGGTCGTCGAGGGCGGCAACATCTGCTCCACCGAGGACGCCCGGGAGAAGCTGCGCGCCGCCGGCGGCCTGCTGGTGCCCGGCGTGATCAGCAACATCGGCGGGGCCGGCTCCGCCGCGCTGGCCGTCACCCGGGTGGTGCCGTTCGAGCTCGAGGCCGAGGCCCGCAAGGCCTGGGTCTTCGACTGGGTCGCCAACACCGTGCAGCGCAACACCCGCGACCTGCTGGCCATCGCCGACTCCCGGGCCGGCGACCCGCTGCCGGAGCTGCTGGCCGACCGCGCTGCGGCCCGCCGATGAGCGCGCCCTCCTCGGTCGCCGACCGACTGACCGAGTTCCGCCGGCGCGGCTGGTGGCGGGACGAGACCTTCCTCGACGACCTGCGCCGCCAGGCCGCCGAGCGGCCGCGCAAGCTGGCGATCGCCGGCCGCCGGCTGGACGAGGCCCGCACCGACACCCTGGACTACGCCGAACTCTCCCGGCTCACCGACCGGTTCGCCGGCGCCCTGCTGGAGCTGGGGGTGGAGCGCGGCGACGTGGTCGCCGTCCAGCTGCCCAACCGCTGGGAGATGGTCCCGCTGATGTTCGCCTGCATGGCGGCCGGCGCGGTCATCTGCCCGATCGCGCCGGTCTGCCAGGAGGAGGAGCTGCGCCACCGGCTCACCCTCACCGAGGCCCGGGTCTTCATCACCGTCGCCGAGTACGACGGCTACCCGCTGGCCACCACGGTCCGCGACCTCAGGGACCAGCTGGCCGTGGACCACGTGGTGGTGGTCGACGGCCACGCCCCCGAGGGCACCGTCGACTTCCACGACCTGTTCGTCGCCCGGCACTGGGAGAAGGAGCGGATGGGGCAGCTGGAGGGCCGGGCACTGCGCCCGGACGAGCCCTTCGTGGTGCTCTTCACCTCCGGCACCACCGGCTTCTCCAAGGGCGTGGTGCACAGTCAGAACACCGTCCACTCCGGCGTGCGCGGCTACGTGGACACCTTCCTGCTCCGCGACGACCTGGTCGCCGTGGTCACCACCCCGATGGTGCACTACTCCGGCTTCGGCCAGGGCATCCTGGCGGGGGTCATCCTCGGCGGCACCTCGGTCTTCCAGGACGGGCCCGACCACGCGGGCCTGCTCGACCTGATCGAGCGCTACCACGGCACCCTGCTCTACGGCCCGCCGCCCACCCTGTCCGGCGTGGCCCGGGTGCAGCAGTCCGACCCGCACGACATCTCCAGCCTGCGCCACACCATCACCGGCGCCGCGCCGGTGCTCCAGGGGCTGGTCGACGAACTGCGCGACACCCTGGGCGCCCGCACCTACTCGGTGTGGGGCATGTCCGAGTTCGGCCCGGTCACCATCAGCCGGCTGGACTACAACCAGAACTGGTCCGCGCACAGCCACGGCCGGCCGATCGACTCCATGGAGATCCGGATCGACGCCTGCCAGGACCCGACCCAGCGGGCCTCGGTCGGCCGGCTGCGGGTGCGCGGCGCCTCCCAGGCGCTGGGCTACTTCAAGCAGCAGGACGTGTTCGACGCCGAGCTGAGCGACGACGGCTGGTTCGACACCGGCGACGTGGCCCGCGAGGACGGGCGCGGCGGCATCCGGGTGCTCGGCCGGGCCAAGGACGCCATCATGCGCGACGGGATCGTGCTGCCGATGGCCGAGCTGGAGTCGGTCATCGCGCACCACCCGCGGGTCGCCGAGGCGGCGATCGTCGGCCCGACCGGGCACATCGACGACACCATCCTGGTGGTCCTGGTCGCCCGCGGCGAGCCCGCGCCGACGCTGGAGGAGATCCGCTCCCACCTGCGCGGCGCCGGCCAGGACGCCCGGTTCCTGCCGGAGCGCCTGGAGGTCATGGACGCCCTGCCCAAGACCCTCACCGGCAAGGTCCGCAAGGTCGAACTCCGCAAGCTCTTCGCCGGCTGACGCACCCGGTCGCGGGGGGGGGGCGCGCGCGCCGGCCGCGGCCCCCCCCCGCCCGGGCCCCCCCCCCCCCCCCCCCCCCCCCCCCCCCCCCCCCCCCCCCCGGCCGGGCCGCACCACCCCGCCGCCTCGGCACCCGAGGCCCGATCCGTTGGAGCAACGCCATGCCCGAACCCGTACCGGTGACCAAGTCGGCGACGCTGGCCGCCGACGAGGCGCTGGAACGTCGCCGCCGAGCCGGCGAGCAGGTCATCTCCCTGGCCAGCGGTGAGATCGGCCTCCCCGTCCTGCCCGCCCTGCGGGCCAGGCTCGCCGGGGCGGCGGGCCGCAACGCCTACGGCCCGGTGGCCGGCAGCCCGGCGCTGCGCGCCGCCGCCGCCGGCTACTGGGGCCGCCGCGGCCTGCCCACCGACCCCGAGCTGGTGCACTGCGCCCCCGGCAGCAAGCCGATGCTCTTCGCCCTGATGCTCGCCATCGGCGGCGACGTGGTGGTGCCGGTCCCCAGCTGGGTCAGCTACGCCGCCCAGGCCCGGCTGGCCGGCGGCACACCGATCGAGGTCCGCACCCGGCCCGGCCAGGGCGGCGTGCCCGACCCCGTCCTGCTGCGCGCCGCCGTCACCGCCGCCCGCGCGGCCGGACGGGACCCGCGCTGCGTCATCGTCACCCTGCCCGACAACCCCACCGGCACCATCGCCGAACCCGGCACCCTCGCCGAACTGGCCGCGGTCGCCCGCGAACTGGACCTGGTCATCGTCTCCGACGAGATCTACTGCGACCTGGTCTTCGAGGGCGCCGACCGGGCGCTCTCGCCCGCCGTCTTCGCCCCCGAGCGGACGGTGGTCACCACCGGGCTGACCAAGAACCTGGCCGTCGGCGGCTGGCGGATGGGCGTCGCCCGGCTGCCCGAGGGCCCGCTCGGCCGGGCCCTGCACCAGCGGCTGGAGGCCGTGGCCAGCCAGACCTGGTCCACCACCGCCGCCCCCGTCCAGGAGGCCGCCGTCTTCGCCCTGGACGAACCCGCCGAGGTGGTGGAGTACGTCGCCGCCGCCCGGCGGCTGCACGAGACCGTGGTCCGCGCCGTCGCCGCCATGTTCACCGCGATCGGCGCCGACCTGGAGCCCGTCCGCTCCACCTGCTACCTCTACCCGAGCTTCGAACCGCTGCGCGCCCACCTGCTGGCCGCGCACCAGGTCACCGGAGCCGACCAGCTGGCCGCCCTCTTCGCCCAGCGCTACGGCGTGGGCCTGCTCCCCGGCACGGCGTTCGGCGAACCCGCCGGCACGCTGCGGATCCGGATCGCGACCAGCCGGCTGTACGGCGAGCACGACGCCGAGCGATCGGCGGCGATGACCGCCCAGGCCCCCCTCGAACTCCCCTGGATCAAGGCGTCCCTGGACCGCGTCGGCGACGTCCTGGAGGACCTCGTCCGGTCGTCCGACCGCAGTCCGGCCGCCGCCTGACCCGGCACCACGCTCCGCCCACACGACTTCCCGGAGGTTCAGAAGCCATGTCCATCGTCAGCGAATACGAGTACCGGGGCCGGCGGTACCTCAGCCTGGGCATCGCCGCCGCCGGCGAGCCGCAGACCCTGCACCTGCTCCCCGAGGGCGGTCTGCGCGCCGCGCTGCTCTCGGACGACGCCCCCGCCGCGCTCGCCGCCGCCACCGCGGCCGCCCCGAGCCTGACCGTGACCGCCGGCGACCCCGAGCTGCGCCCGCTGCCGCCGCTGCTGCCGGCCGACAGCGGCACCGCCCTGGTCAGCGGCTTCCTCGGCACCCACAAGTCCAAGGAGGCGGCGATCGTCTCCTACGACGGGAAGCCGCCGGTGCCGAAGTGGTTCTTCAAGGGCATCGGCTCCTGGCTGCGCACCCCGGGCACGCCGCTGGTGGTCCCCGCCGAGCCGATCTGGCTGATCGAGGAGGCGGAGATGCTGCTGGTCTACGTCAACGACGAGCAGGGCGTCCCGCACTACGTCGGCTACAGCTTCGGCAACGACCTGTGCGACATCGGCCTGCACCGGATCGACCCGAGCTACACCCCGTCCGGCAAGCTCTGCGACACCGCCGTCTCGCCCTACCTCTTCCTCGGTGAGCCGCCGAAGGCCGCCACCGGCAAGGTCACCATCGAGCGCGGCGGCGCGGCGGCCTGGGAGGGCAAGTTCGACTGCGGCGCGGACGCGCTCTGGTTCAAGGTCGAGGACCTGGCCGCGCGGGCCTTCTCCTTCCCCGCGCTCTGCCGCCCCGGGCTGGTCAACTACCTGCTCACCGGGGCCGACCTGAGCAGCTTCCACGACGGCTTCCAGCTGCAGGACGGCGACCGCCTGGTCATCGAGGTCACCAGCCACGGCGCGGTCCTCTCCAACACCGTGCAGTACGGCGGTACGGCTTCGGCGGCCTGACGGGCCGCCGGGAGCGGGGGCCGCGGCCGGAAAATCCGGCCGCGGTTCCCGCGGTTCATGGAAAAGTAGAAACAACTGTGTTGACGAACAATCCGATTGACGGAGGAACAGATATGAGCAGCAACGAGCTGGCCGGCAAGGTGGCGCTGGTGACCGGCGGCAGCCGGGGGATCGGCGCGGAGGTGGCGCGCAAGCTGGCCGGCGCCGGTGCGGCGGTGGCGATCACGTATGTGCAGGCCGCCGACCAGGCGGGTGCCGTGGTCAAGCAGATCGAGGCGGCCGGTGGTACCGCGATCGCGATCCGGGCGGACCTGGCGGCGTCGGGGGACGCCGAGGCGGCGGTGGCGCGGACCATCGGTGAGCTGGGCCGGCTGGACGTCCTGGTGAACAACGCGGGCCACTTCACCTACGGTGCGCTGCACGAGGTGACCACCGAGGAGCTGGACCGGGTGCTGGCGATCGACGTCCGCTCGGTCTTCCTCGCGGCCCAGGCCGCGGCCCGGCAGATGGCCGACGGCGGCCGGATCATCAGCATCGGCTCCTGCTTCAACGGCCGGGTGCCCGGCGACAGCCTGGTGCTGCAGGCGACGGCCAAGGCCGCGCTGATCGGTCTGACCAAGGGCCTGGCCCGGGAGCTGGGCTCGCGCGGGATCACCTCCAACGTCGTGGACCCGGGTCCGATCGACACCGACATGAACCCGGCCGACGGTGAGACGGCCGACTTCCAGGCCGGTCTGACCGCGCTGGGCCGCTACGGCAAGGTCGAGGACATCGCCGACACCGTGCTCTTCCTGGCGGGCCCGACCGGCAACTTCATCACCGGCGCGGCGATCCCCGTCGACGGCGGCTACACCGTCTGACGCGAGCTCCGCGCCGAGCGAGCCCCCTGCCCCGTCACCGCGACGGGGCAGGGGGCTTCGGCGTGCCTGGCGTGGCTGGCGTGGCTGTCGGGTGCGGTGCCCGACGTACTGTCAGCCTGTCAGCCGCAGGGTGCGCGGACGCGGGAGGGGGCCCCCCCCCCCCCGGGGGGCCGCCCGGGGGGGGGGGGGGGGCGGCGGCGCCCCGCCCCCCCCCCGGCCGGGCCCCCCGCGGGGGGGGCGCCCCCCCCCCCCCCCCCCCCCCCCCCCCCCC